>JBJYWH010000242.1:0-6597 GCA_046259355.1 Anaerolineales bacterium | reverse complement strand
AACCTACGAATTCAAGATCAGCTCAATCGAACTCATTCCATCGGATGGCGGTCGTTTCGAGGTCAAGGTCGGGGATCAATTGGTGTACTCGAAACTGGAAACCGGCAGGCATGTCGATCCACGCGAACTTGTCGATCTGGTCGGAGCGGCATTCAAATCCTGATCTCCCGGTGGGCTTATCAAGGAACAGCGATCTATGCGTGCCCTTTTACAGCGCGTCCGCCGAGGGCGGGTGTCCGTCGAGGGTGAAGAGATCAGCGCCATCGGGCGCGGCCTGGTGATCCTGCTCGGAGTCGGGCAAGGCGACCGCAAAGAACAGGCGCTGTGGTTGGCGGACAAGATCGCCGGCTTGCGCGTCTTCGAAGATATGGAAGGCAAGACAAACCTTTCGATCCAGGACGTGGCAGGTGAGGCGCTGGTGGTATCCCAGTTCACGCTTTACGCTGACACTCGCAAGGGACGGCGTCCCAGCTTCACCGACGCGGCTGACCCCGACCTCGCCCGGGAAATGCTGGCTGCCTTTATCGAGCGGCTGCAGGGGCATGACCTGTCGGTCCGGGAGGGGATCTTCGGTGCCCACATGCTGGTTGAGATCGAAAATGACGGTCCGGTGACAATCTGGCTTGAGCGTTGATAAGAAAAGGTAGGGAAAGTGATGATGCCGCCTGGCTTCTTCCCATCAGGCGGCTTTAGGTTTGCGGATTCCATTCGACAACTTCGATCAAGGTGTCCAATTCATCGAGAATTTCCGGCCGGGTCCAGAGTACGGTATCCAGCTGGACGGCGTCGGCTCCGGCTTGAAGGGCTGTTTCGATATCGGCATGCGTGAAAAGGCCCGACCCGGCGATGAGCGAACATCCGATGTTCGGACGAAGCCGGGCTAATTTTTCCAGCACCATGGGGAAAAGCGCCGGGCCATAGAGTCGGCCGCTTACAAGTTCCCCTTGAACCGAGCGGGCGCACCCGCGCGGGGGGCCGATGACGATGGCGTGGGCGCCGGCGGAGCTGGCGGTCTCGAAGAGATCCCGGGGGGAATCGAATGGCAGGCGCAGGAGGAATGGCAGCTGCAGCTGGATTGCGGCCTGAATGATGGCGCCAACGGTCTCTGCTGAGGTGTGCTCAAGCCCCAGCTCCAGGGCATCGATGCGCTCCACATTCTCGAGCAGCGGTCCTGCCTCGCGCACTTCCGCGGGATCGCTGATCATAAGATGCAGGATGAGGGGTATCTTGAGCTGGGACCAGAAGGGCAGCTCCTGCTGCAGGGTGCGCCGCAGCCCTGCGTTGGGCAGGCCGGTATGAAGCAGAAAGCTTCCCGGGAGATCCACCAGGCGCGGCACGTTCGCGGGTGTCCGGGGCCGCAGGCTGATCGGCGCGGTCACGAAGGCACCCAGGTGATCGATCGCAAGCAGCTGGCGCGCCTCGGAGCCGAATCCAAGGATGCCGGCACTGTTCATCCAGGATGCCGATAGGATCAGTTCACGTTTTCCGCTGCTCAGAACGATGCCCACGTGGGGGTACCCTCTTCGCAAGTGTTCCTGGACCGCCGGATCCGGAGGGGGCGAAATTGTGTTCCCCCACGGATCGCGGCGATCACCTCAAGATATGTGCGTCAAAGACCGGTCCGTTGACGCAAGCCAGTTGAACTCCTCGCTGCCATGGGGCAGCGCACGCCTGGCATGCGCCAAAGCCGCAGGGCAGATCCGTGCGCAGGAGCACCTGCGCTGAAGGCGGCGCATCGACGCCCCGCCATAACTCGCGCAGTTTCTCGAGCGATTCAAGATTAATTTCGAGGGCAGCATACTCTGCCCACCGCAGCCCCTCGGTCAGGTCGGCGATGACTTCGACGGCCGGGTCGAGCGAAGTACTGCTGCACCCCCAGTAGGCGATCTCCGCGCCGGTCTCCAACCCGCGCTCGATCAGGGGGAGCAGCGCGCATTGCCGTTCAAGATAGGATGCAAGCAGCCAGCGCCGGGAAGCAGCGGCGGGGGAAAAACCATGGCCCATGGGGCCGAGCAGGTCGAGCCGGTCCCCGGGCCGCCAATGCGAAGGCACCAGGGTCGAACTGAAGCCATCGCTGTGAATCGCCGATGGGAAGAGTGGAATGCGGCGGGGAGCCATTTCGGTTTCGTGCAAGGCCATGACGAACTGGCCCGGCGCCGGGATCATAGCCTGCGTGCTGGCGATACGTCCGGCCGGTAGATCTGGATGGAGCAGATAGATCTCACGTAGAGTTGCCCGTTCGCGACGCATGCCTGTCTCCCATCCCGTTTGCTGCTGGACGTCCAATGTCAGCCCCCTGTCGGGGGGCGGCTGAACGAGATGGTAAAATCCTCGTGCTTGAAGAGTATATCCGCAGATCTGAGGAGGAGAAAATGAACGTCGCAGTCGTATTATCGGCACTTGCAACGCTGGCGTGGGTAGCCGCGCTGGCGACGATCGGCCTGGCGGTTGTGCGCGCGGCTCGTGGACAGCGATTGAAGGCAGCCGGCGGGATCATCATCGCCGCCATCATCCTGGCGCTGGTCCTGACGACGGTCAGTGCCGGCCTGGTGTTCATCCAGCCCACGGAGCGCGGCGTGGTCATCACGGCCCTCGGGCAGGGTGTTCGCCCCCAGGCGCTGCAGCCGGGGCTCAACTTTGTCGTGCCGTTCCTGGAGAACGTGGTCAAATACTCGGTCGCACGCCAGACCTACACGATGTCGATCGCGAGCGAGGAGGGCCAGATTCGCGGCGATGACTCGGTTGAAGCCCGGACGGCTGACGGCCAGATCGTCAAGGTCGATGCCTCGGTCATCTTTTCGATCGATCCCGACCGGGTCGTCGAGCAGCACATCAAGTGGGAGGGGCGCTACATCGACAACCTGGTCCGCCCCGTCGCGCGCGGGGTGATCCGTGACGCCGTGTCGCAGTTCGGCATCGAGGAGGTCGTCAGCTCGAAGCGCTTTGAACTGCTGGAGGCGATGCAGAGCGAGCTGGAAATCATCTTCGATGAAGGTGCGCTCGTGCTGCACGATTTCGTGCTGCGCAACATTGCCTTTTCGGATGAATACGCCGCCTCGGTTGAGCAGAAGCAGATTGCGGAGCAGCTGGCCCAGCAGGCAGCCTTCGTCGTCCAGCAGCGTGAGCAGGAGGCGGAGCAGGCCCGCCAGGTGGCCCAGGGCAAGGCCGATGCCGTGGTGATCCAGGCCAAGGGCGATGCCGAAGCGCGCCTGATCCAGGCCGATGCCGAGGCCAAGGCGCTCGAGCTGATCGCAGCCGCCCTGCAGGACAACCCGGACCTGCTGACGTTCGAATACATCCAGAAGCTGTCGCCGGGCGTGCAGGTGATGCTCGTGCCAAGCGACAATCCCTACCTGCTGCCCATCCCGGAACTGCAGTCCACGACGACTCCGTAGTCGTGGATCTGCACCGGCCGGGATTTGTGTGTCTCGAACCGGTGCACCGGGAGTACATTATTCCGATACACGTAGGGGCGGGGCTACCCCGTCCCTACGGTTTTTAAGCAGAAAGAAGGGGAATTGTCATCCATTCAGCCGAGACGGTGCATGAAGAGGGGTACCAGCATTTCGTGTTCCGATACCCCTCCATGTCGCCCGATGAGTGGATTCTCCTTCGGCGCCCACCACAGGTAAGCATCGTTCAGCCCAACCACCACACGCTCACCGAGCCGATCGATAACGGCTGCGCCGGGTTCGCCGGGTCCGAAGAGACCCGCGTCGAGGGCATGGCTGGAGGGCAGCACGCGGAAGGAGCCCGCCCACGTGCGCTCAAGATATTCCCCCACGGCTTCCACCTGCCCGGGTTTCGGGTACAGGTAGGCCAACCGGTTTTCCCCCGTCGGCACCATCACCAGCCGCCGGGAAAGATCGGGGTGAGAGACCAGCTCGTAATGGGGATCCTTGCGGGTCGTGAGCTGCCCGTGATCCGCCAGCATCAGGAGCAGCGTCCGCCGGCCGACGGCCGGTTCGAGCTGCCCCAGAAATTCATGCTCCAGGCTGTGGATCAGCGCCAGGAATTCCGCCCGGGCTTGCTCCGAGTCCGGACCGTATCGGTGTGAAAGGCCGTCGACGCCGCCGTAATACACCCACAGGTAGCGTTTGGACCGCAGCGGCTGTTCGGCCAGTTGCCGGACGGCGATCCAAAGGTCGGGGACGCCGGCAAAGCGGTGGACATGCACGTCCGGATAGTGCATCTGGGAAAGCCCCGATCCGCTGATGCTGTAGTGAAGGAAAGCGTGCGATTCAATCCCGTGCTGCTTGAGATGTGGGCCTATAGGCTCCACGGGCAGGAAGGTCTGCGGATCGAACCCCGCCTGATACAGCAGGCCAGATGCGCCATCGAAAGCGGCTGGCGAGTGCGTGATCATGTTTGCGATCAGGCCGAACTCTTTTAGAAACAGTTCGTATCCGAGGATGCCGTGTTCGGCCGGACTGCGTCCGGTCCACAACGTGGTCAGGGCTGCACTCGTCGTGGAGGGCACTACCGAGGTGACTGTTGAGAGGAACGCACCGTTCAGGCGGGATTCGTCGGCCCCGGAACGGGAAGCGAACCATTCTTGAAATCGGTGCAGCGACAGGGCATCGATGAGAACGGTAATCACCTGGTCAACGCCAGCGGCAAGATCCTGGATTCCGGGCAGGTCGAGCGCTGGATGCGCCAGCGCAGGTGCTCCCAGCCAGGTGCAGATGCTGGAAGGCAGGTTCAGAATCGACAGCCCGTCGTAATGCGGATGAAGACTGCCGCCTCCCAGATCGAGATCCGGCAGACGGTGTTTCAGGATTCGTTCTCGAGCAGCCTGGCTTTGGTCTGTTAGGAGCATTTTCACCTTTTGCCGCGCCGCAGGTCACTGGTTTGTAACGGCCGGCTGGCCTATAATTCTACCCGACGTCCCCAAGCGGAGTCAGGAGGATTCGTGCAGTCGCCCCAGGCACCCGCGGTCTCGACCACACGACCACCATCGCAGTCGTGGTTCCGTCGACGCTTTTCCGGTCGCAGCGGCCGGAGGCTGCGCGAATACCTGACCGGCTACCTGATGATCCTCCCGGCCACACTGCTGATCTTTGTCTTCGGCATCTTCCCGGTCGGCTTTGCGCTCTACGTGAGCCTGCACAAGTGGCGCTTGAAGCGCGGTGATTTCATCGGACTGCAGAACTTCGTCACAGCCATTGACAACCTGATCTACGTTCTGCTCTTTGCGATCGCCGTTGGTGCGCTGATCGGCGCAGTGCTCCTGATACGGCGAATATACCGTCAGGCGCAGGAGCGCAGCGTGCAGCCGTGGCCCCTGGCGATCCCCGGCCTCCTCCAGGCTGCAACCGTGATCGCCTTCCTGCGCTGGTCCGTTCTGCTGCTGCCGCAGGTGCTAGATATCGCCAACCAGATTATCGGCGTCGAGCGTACGCGTGACCTCTTCATGCAGCTGCTGGGGGAAGCCTTCCGGGCACCGACCGTCCTGCCTGCCTTCCGCCTGCTGATCGTGCTGTCTCTGGGCATGCTCGTCGTTTCATACCTCGGGGCAAGGTGGTGGCGGAAAGTTGGCGCATTGGGCTACGAGGTCCAATTCGCTGCCTTCTGGCTGGCGCTGACGGCCGGGATCTTCCTGGCGGTGTATACCTACGGCCAGGCTGCTCTAGCGTACCGCACGGCGCTTGAGAGCGGAACGAACCCGGAAATCTGGTCGCAGATTATCACTATCAGCAGCGGAGTGCTGCTGCTCATCCTGGCCTGGTTCGTGTGGCGTGGGGCGGATGATGCGGTCTCGAACCGCAGGTTCTGGCTGCGGATTATCGGTGCCTCGGCCCTGCTCGTGGGGGGATGGATCCTGATCGGCGAACTGCCGATGGTGATTGCGGCCGGGGACGAAGACATGTGGTCCGGTTTGAAGGTCACGATCTTCTATTCGATGGGAACCGTTCCATTCCAGCTGGCGTTTTCGCTCTTCCTGGCGGTGCTGCTCTTTCAGCAGCTGGCCGGTTCGGAACTGTTCCGCATGCTGTTCTTCCTGCCGTATGTCACACCGTTCGTCGCCAGTGCGGCGGTTTTCCGCCAGATGTTCTCGATCCGTCCGCAGGCGCCGGTCAACCAGGTGCTGCAGTTGATAGGGATCGAACCCCAGAGGTGGCTCCAGGAGCCGAACGGGATCTTCAAGCTGCTCGCCGAGCACTTCGGGCAGACCATCCCGGCCTGGGCGGAGGGCCCCAGCCTTGCGCTGGTCGTGGTGATGATCTTCTCGATCTGGGTCTACGTCGGCTACGACACCGTGATCTACCTGGCCGGTCTGGGCAACATCTCAACCGAACTGACTGAAGCGGCCGAAATCGACGGCGCCGGCCGCTGGCAGGTTTTCCGCCATATCATCTTTCCGCTGCTTTCGCCGACGACCTATTTCCTTTCGCTGATTGCCGTTATCGGGACGTTCAAAGCCTTCAGCCACATCTGGGTGCTGCGGCATGAACTGTCGTTAGGCACGGTCGATACATTCAGCGTGACGATCTTCCTGGAGTTCTACGATAAAGTCCGCTACGGCTACGCCTCAGCGCTGGCATTTGTTCTTTTCGCCATCATTCTCGGGCTGACGGTGATCAACAACCGTCTGCA
>JBJYWH010000241.1:0-16951 GCA_046259355.1 Anaerolineales bacterium | reverse complement strand
TACGGTTCTCCTGCTGCGAGGACGTAAGCTGGCATTGCCCTACAGCAAAACGCGGGCGTATCTCTTCATGGTGGGCCTGGGATCGATGGCTACCTTGATCAGCAGCGTGCTGGATCATGCCCGGACCGGGTTTGTGAATAGCTGGCTCTGGATTCCGACGGCAGTCGGTGTCATTGGAACCGTTGCCGCTGTTGTCCTTGGCTTTCTGGATGAACCTTCCCGGGGAGATGTCCGGACCTATATCGCGGCCATGGGGTTGATACTCCTGACGGGCCTGGTCGGATCGGTACTGCACATTCAGGATGACCTCACCTCACAGGGCGGGTTCGTATTGGAGCGATTCATTCGCGGCGCGCCGATCCTGGCTCCACTTCTCTTTTCTAATATGGGTATGATCGGTATGGCGGCGTTGCTAGATCCCAAAGAGTGACCCGTTGGGGCAGCATCCAGGCTTCATAGCCATTCCCTTGAACCGATACAGCTTGGATTGAGCCAAGTTAAACGAGAAAAGCGGGTGAAAATTGTGCACCGTCTCGGGGCACGCTCACCGCGCTTTTCACGATGTCTTTGACGAGAGGCGACGGCGGGATTTGAACCCGCGAATGAGGGTTTTGCAGACCCTTGCCTTACCACTTGGCTACGTCGCCGTGAAAGTGTTTCGAACGAGAAGAGCGGGCGATGGGATTCGAACCCACGACCTTCTCCTTGGCAAGGAGACGTTCTACCACTGAACTACACCCGCATCGAACGCGGTCGAAGGATACCTTGATCGACGGCGAATGTCAAGATAGCCCCCGGCAGACCCGGCAAGGAAAGCCTCTTCAGCGCTTTTGCGGCTTTCAATCCGGCGGTGTAGACTGATTCCGATGCAGAGCGAAACTCAGATCAAACCGGATCCGGCCCGCTTCGACCGGCCGATGCCGTTCTCCCCCCGGACCGGCTGCGTGATCACCGTGATCGCGGCCGTGGTTCTGCTTTGCGTCGGCTTGATCAGCTTTCAGATCGCCTTTCGCGGCGGCCTGACGCTGCGCCAGAGTTCGCTGCGTGAGACACGCCTGTGGCTGGTCAACAACGGTGAGACTCACGGCGTGGGTTTATCAAGCATGCAGCGCGTCAGCGGTTCGGAGCGCGCTGACGAGATCTGCCTGCGGACAAAGGTCACGTTCTGGTTCTGGTCTGGAGAACAGCCTGGTATGAACACGTCGTACTGCGAATGTTTTATACGTTCGGAACCGGGCTGGCTTCCAGCTGGCGCCTGCCCGGAATGAGAGTGCAGAGCGATGGTTAATCGACGTTCCGACTTGCCGCTGGGTCAAGTCCTGGTGGGCGATTGCATAGAATTGTTAGAGACCCTGCCGCCGGCATGCGTTGACCTGGTATTTGCAGATCCTCCCTACAACCTGCAGCTGCGTGGTGATCTCTGGCGGCCGAACCTGACCCGCGTCGATGCGGTCGATGAGGCGTGGGATCAGTTTGAGAGCTTTGCAGCCTACGATGCCTTCAGCCGCGCCTGGCTGGGTGCATGCCGGCGGGTGCTCAAGCCGGACGGGACATTGTGGGTGATCGGCAGCTATCACAACATCTACCGCCTGGGGGCTATTCTGCAGGATCTGGAATACTGGATCCTGAACGACGTGGTCTGGATTAAAACCAACCCGATGCCCAACTTCCGCGGAGTGCGTTTTACCAACGCGCATGAGACGCTGATCTGGGCTGCCCTTGATCGCACGTCCCGCTACACCTTCAATCACCACGCGATGAAAGCGTTCAATGACGGCAAGCAGATGCGCAGCGATTGGATCCTGCCGCTCTGCACCGGTGCCGAGCGGATCAAGATCGATGGACAGAAGGCGCATCCGACCCAGAAACCGGAAGCACTGCTCTACCGTGTGATCCTGGCCTCTACCGGACCGGGTGATATCGTCCTCGATCCATTTTTCGGGGTCGGCACGACCGGGGCGGTCGCCAGGCGGCTCGGGAGGCAGTGGTTGGGAATCGAGCGTGAGGAGATTTATGCCCGGCTGGCCCGGGAGCGGATCGCCGCCATCGAACCGGAGGACGCGAGTGAGTCTTTGTACGACGTGGCGGATGAGAAACGCCGGGCGCCCAGGGTGCCTTTCGCACGCCTGCTCGAGCTCAACCTTCTGGCGCCGGGCCAGCAGGTGTTCTTCCGGAAGCAATCTGAGTACGCTGCGCGTGTCAAGCCCGATGGCCGGCTGCAGCTCGGCAAACAGGTCGGTTCGATCCACCAGCTGGGCAAACAGCTCAGCGGCGGCGCGCCGTGCAACGGCTGGGAGCACTGGTATCTGAAGGACGGGCAGGGGGAGTGGGTTGTGCTGGACGAGATGCGCCAGAAAGCGCGGCGCATACTCGCTGACCCTGAGTAGATCGGCCTGACCCTTCCTTACAGCCGGCTTGCATTTCTCACATCGAAAGGCAGGCCGGGATAGAATCAGCGCGAGGGGAAGGTACACCAAGCGGGGACGACAGGATGCCGTCCCCGCTTCTTTTTGTTGGAATCCAGCGGAGCGTATAGAAAAGAAATGGCCCCTCGCAAGAGGGGCTCATGGTGCCGAGGACCAGATTTGAACTGGTGACCCCTTGATTTTCAGTCAAGTGCTCTACCAACTGAGCTACCTCGGCAGCAGGCCGATTGTACTTTCGCGCAGGGCTTCCGTCAAGCGATCGGGGGGAGGGGGCGAACCCTGCGAGTGTTCTTCGTCCCGGGGATCCTCATTCCACAGACAGCTGGTCCAGCTCGAGGCACTGCTCCTGGCTGGTCGGCAGGGTCCCGAAGCGCAGGCCCGAAGCGGGTGAGGCACACAGGTACTGGTTATCGATCCACAGCACCAGGCCGAGGGGAGGGCGTGGGCTGATGGGGGAGCGGAACACCATCTCGCCATCGACCCGAAATTCGACCGCTTCTTGACTCCATGTGAGCCGGTAATTGTGCCAGCTGTCGAGAGGGATATTCAACGGGCGGGTTCGAACCGTGGCGCCGGTTTCGATGAGCCAGAAGAGCGGCCGGCGCAGTGGGGGGATGAGGGCCAGGAGCCAGGCGGTCAGCGCCGCGGGAGCGAGCAGTGGCGCGGGGATGCGGCGCGAGCGCATGGCCATCGCCAGCCAGCCTGCTCCGCCGCGATCCCCCCCCAGGGAGAGATCGTTCGGAGGCGAGCCGTAAAAGAACCAGGCAGCCTGAGGAGCTGCCGGCAGCCTGCGGGCTGCACCGCCCTGTCCGAGCGAGATCGAAAACGGATCATTCCACAAACCGAAACCGAGCGTTCCGAGAGGTGCGGAGGTGTTCACCCTGGCGCGCAGGCGCAGTGAGAACGGCGGGCGCCAACGCAGGTCCCGGCGCGGCAGCGCACGGTAGTCGTCAAGTTGGGCATTCGCATAGCCCTTGCCGACGGCGGGGATGCAGAGGCGAGAGGCACCCTCCTGCTGGATAACCCGCCCGCCTCCGATTTCCAGCGCCTGAAGTCGATCCAGCATGCCTCCATGATATGCGATTTTGCGCCTCGCGCGACGGATCGAGTATAATCGCGCCGAGTAATCAGGAGGATGCATGGAAATTACTTGGTATGGATTGTCGTGCTTCCGCCTCACGGAGCGCGGCATGATATCCATCGTGACCGATCCGTACGGGGCTGAGCTCGGTTTGCCGGCATTGAAACTCAAAGCGGATGTGGTCACCGTCAGCCACGAAGCACCGGGCCATGCTGACCTTACGGCCGTCAAGGGCGTACGGCGGGTCGTCAACAGCCCCGGGGAATACGAGATCGGTGGGGTATTCATTACCGGTGTGCGGATGCAGAACAAGAAGGACAAGAAAAGCAGCGCAAACGGCAATACCCTTTATGTATTTAATTACGAAGGGTTGGCCGTCGCCCACCTCGGCGATTTGTCCGACGTCCCCACACAGGCCCAGATCGAGGATTTGGGCGCGGTCGATGTGGCGCTGGTGCCGGTCGGGGGCGGCAATGCCCTTTCTCCCTCACAGGCAGCGGAGGTGATCAGCCTGATCGAACCTTCGATCGTGATCCCGATGCACTTCAAGACCGGGAAGGAAACGCTCAAGCTGGGCACAGCGGAAGGCTTTTTAAAGGAAATGGGCATCGCGGACCAGGAGGCCCAGCCATCGTTGAAAGTTGTGAAAGGTTCATTGTCAGAAGAGACACAGGTCGTCGTCCTCAAGCCGGCTGCATGAGGAATGGCTGGCGAGCGGGAGCCGAACTGGACTGGATGAAGGGATCCAGATGGCGTTGAAGTGGTTGATGACATGGGACATGATCCCGGGGCGAGAGCAGGAATACTTCGAATTCCTGGTGCAGGAATTTGTCCCCGGTTTGCAGCGGCTGGGTATCGAACCGGCCGAGGCCTGGTACACGACATATGGCGAAGGGCCTCAGATGCAGGCGGTCTTCCTGGCGGAAAACCGGGAAATTGTTGATCAGGCCCGTGAGAATGCGGACTGGACCCGCCTGCGCGAGCGTTTGTTTGAATATGTCACCAACTACGATTCGAAAGTGGTGCGGGCCTCAGGTGGCTTCCAGCTCTGAGGTGCAGACTTGAAACGATCTGTCCATGCCGCACTCGCGCATTGAGCGGTATGAAATCAAAAAGGCCATGGCTCTTCCGCCATGGCCTTAATAATTCACGAATAGTGGTGCTCAATCTTCACCCTTGCTCGAGCTGTTATCGGTCTTCGATTCCTTGCTTGATTCGCTCGTGGATTTACTCGAGCCATCCGATCGCGAGGAAACCTGCCCGGAAGGTGAGCGGTGATCGGTGGCGTAGAATCCCGAGCCCTTGAAAACGATTCCGACCGGCAGAAAGATCTTGCGTAGTTTTAATTTGCCGCATTCGGGGCATTTCTTCAAGATCGGATCGTCAAAGTGCTGCTGACGATCGAACTGCACACCGCAATTATCACAACGATACGTGTAAATTGGCATCCTGACCTTCCCTACAAGCCACGAGCATTATAAGCCCACGGTAAATCCCATACAAGAGGATTCGAGTAAGATTTGCGTTAGCGCAGTGTTAGCGCCGTTCCGTTGACGCCTGTATCCAGCTGGGATATGATGAGATTGGTTGCTGGAACGGCCGGGCAATCGCAGGCACATGCCTGAGGAAAGTCCGCGCTCCAGAGAGCACGGTGCCGGGTAACACCCGGGCGGGGAGATCCCGCGGATCGGGCCACAGAAAAGGACCGCCGCCTTCGTCATCGAAGGCGGTAAGGGTGAAAAGGTGGTGTAAGAGACCACCGGCGTCGGCAGCAATGTCGGCGGCCAGGCAACCCCCACCGGGAGCAAGGCCAAGCAGACGCAAGCCCTGCGGGGCAGTGGGCTGCTCGTCCACGTCGAGCGTCGGGTAGGCTGCTGGAGCCGTGCGGCAACGCACGGCCTAGACAGATGATTGCCGCGGCGGCTTTCGAGCTGCCGTACAGAACGCGGCTTACAGGCCGGTCCGAGCAGCTGAAGAGACTTCCGATCAGCCATGGCTTCGGAAGTCTCTTCCATTTAATGAAGCCCCTGGATCCGTTTCCAGGGGCTTTATTCGCATAGTGATAGGACGAAAGTACTGATCCCGTGAATTCCCGCAAACGCTTGCATCGGTGGCAGAAATTGGTATATACTGTGGGCACTTGTGGGAAGATGTGGGACATAGTGGGACGCCGGGGCACTCCGGCGTCTCTCCGTTAGAGCCAAAGGTAGAACGAATGTTCTTGGGTCAATTCACCCACAGCATCGACGCAAAAGGCCGCCTGACCATCCCGGTGAAATTCCGGGACCTGCTGGATAAGGGCGCCTACGTGACCCAGGGCTTCGAGCGCAACCTGCAAGTTTATACCACAGACAGCTTCGAACGGCTCGCGCAGCGGGCACAGACCCTGACAACGACCGATCCCGAGGCGCGCGCAGTTCGGCGTGTTATCTTCGGCGGCGCGACGGAAGTCCAGCTTGACTCGTCGGGCCGCATTCTCATACCGCCGTTCCTGCGGGAGTACGCCAAACTTGATGGTGATACGACCATCGTTGGCGCCGGGGAATACTTTGAACTCTGGAACGCGCAGGCCTGGTCGGAAGAACTGACCGGCGTGACCGATCCCGAGATTAACGCCCGGCGCTTTACTCAATTTGACCTCTCCGCGGGGTAGGCGATGAGCGCGTCCCAGGACGCTGCTTCCGCCGGTGAACACACCCCGGTACTTTACCAGAATGTGCTCTCCGCGCTGCAGCTGCGCCCTGGAGAGCGCTACATAGATGGCACGGTTGGCGCTGGCGGCCACGCACGTGGCATCCTGGCCGGCTCCAGTCCCGACGGCATGCTGCTCGGGCTCGATCGAGACCCGGCAGCACTGACGATCGCGGCTCATACCCTGGCACCCTTTGAAGGTCGATACTTCCTCCGCCGAAGCTCCTACGCCCAGATGGCAACCCGGGCAGAAGAGCTCGGCTGGGAGAAGGTTTTCGGTGTGCTGCTTGACCTCGGTCTCTCATCGATGCAGCTTGCCGATCCTGCACGCGGATTTTCATTCCTGCTGGAGGGCCCGCTGGACATGCGTTTCGATCCGGAAACCGATATGTCGGCGGCGGAGCTGGTAAATACGCTCGATGAGACCGAGCTGGTTCGCATCCTTTCGGAATATGGCGAGGAACCGCGTTCCCGCACCGTTGCCCGGGCGATCATCGCCTCCCGGCCGATCCGGACGACGGGTCAGCTGGCGGAGATCGCCTCCCGGAATGCGGCGCGCACACGACGAGGGCTGCATCCCGCAACCCGCACCTTCCAGGCGTTGCGCATCGCCGTCAATCACGAACTGGAGACACTCCAGGCGGGGCTGGCAGCGGCGCTTGGACTGCTGAAGCCTGGTGGACGGGTGGCGGTCATCGCCTTCCATTCCCTGGAAGACCGTATCGTCAAGCAGTTTTTCAACCGGGAACGGCAGGACTGCATCTGTCCGCCCGAGCAGCCCGTATGCACCTGCGGTCATAAGGCGACTCTGCGGTTGATCACACGCCGCCCGGAAAGACCGTCCGAGACGGAAATCAAGCAAAATCCACGCGCCCGCAGCGCACGTTTACGTGTGGCTGAGAGGCTGCCGCTGGCATAAAGCTTGCATGCTCTGGCACGAATATTGTGTTTCGAGGTAGAAGCGGAATGAAGCGGAAACAAGCACGCAAGAGCATCCCCTGGCGTTCGAAAGTGCGCATAACCAGCAGGACGATCGTCGCGGCCCTGGCGCTGCTGATCGTCGGAGGCCTGTACCTGGCGGTTAACGCTCGTGTGGCGGATGCTGGACGGGAGGTGCTCGTCCTGCAGAACCAGCAGGCGGAGCTTCAGCGGCAGATCGCCGAGCTGACTTCCACGATGGCTGAACTCACCATGCCGCAGCGCATGCTCGAACGGGCGCTCGCCCTGGGATACGAGCCGGCTGACATGTCCGACATGATCTACATCCCGGTTCAGGGCTATGTCCCTCCAGCCGAGTTTGTCGCCCCGCGGCCTCCGGCTTCCCAGACAGAACGACAGGGCGCGCTCTCTCCTGCCTACACCGAGACGCTGGGTGAGTGGTTCCTGCGGGTCGTGCGCCCCGACCAGGGGACGGCACAATGATCCCCAACAGCTTGCCCTACCGCCGGGTGCGTGTGCTGCTGGCCCTCATGGTCCTGATCGCAGCGGCCATGCTGATCCAGTTGGTCCGGGTTCAGTTCGGACCCTACGCCCCGGTCTTCGCACATTGGGTCGAGGCAGCCGAGGAGATCGACAACGAGGTCGATCCGGAACGGGGATTGATTTACGACCGGAACGGTGACCTGCTGGCGACGAATGTCCCGATGTACTACATCGAGATCGAAGTCTTTCAGCTCACTCCTGCCAGCCGCAAGCAGATTGCCGTCGTCCTCTCACGGGCTTTGATCCTGCCGTATGAAGACCTGTATGCTCAGCTCAATACGGATTGGGGCTCGGTCGGGCAATACCGCATTCGGCTGACCCGTCAGGTCGGCGGAGGGGATCGCTGGCCGATCACGGTCGATCAGGTTGCGGCCGACATGCTGAAGGGTTTCCTGCTCGATCCGGAGGCGCCCGATCTGAGCGGTTTGAAGCTTGTGCCGGCACCCCGGCGGGAGTATCCGGCCGGATCGCTGGCCGGGCATGTGCTCGGGTTTGTCAACCAGGAAGGCAGGGGTTTCTTTGGGGTCGAGGGCTTTTACGACAGCTGGCTCGCAGGCAAGTCGATGACGATCGAACGCGGCTACATTCCGCCCGAAGCGCGGCTGGAGCCCGATCCCCCGGCTGGTGTGAACCTGGTGCTGACGATCGATCTCGATATTCAGCAGGTCGTTGAGGACATCCTCAAGAAAGCGCTCGAGGATTCGGGCGGGGAATCAGGCCAGATCATCGTCATGGACCCGAAAACCGGAGAAATCCTGGCCCTGGCAATCCAACCGCCGCTTGACCCGAACAATTACGAGCCCTGGCTGGAGACTCAGGGCCTCGAATCGCAGGACCTGGAAAACCTGGACGAAGTGGAAGAGCCGGTGATCGACCCGGCCGTTGGCGGGCAGTATGAACCGGGTTCAACCTTCAAGGTGCTGACGATGGCGGCTGCGATCGATTCGGAAGCCGTCAAGCCGGAGGACGAATTCCTCGACACCGGCGTGATCGAGGTCGGGGGTGTCCGGATCCGAAACTGGAACGGCGGCGCCTGGGGCCCGCAGACGATGATTGGCTGTATGCAGCACTCGCTGAATGTGTGTCTGGCATACGTAGCTTCGGAAAAACTCGGCGCTTCGACGTTTTACGATTACCTGGAAGCGTTTGGCATTGGTCGCGACACCGGTATCGATGTTGCGGGAGAGGTGCCCGGCCAGCTGCGCACACCGCGCCATCCTGAATGGACCGAGGCCGATCTCGGAACGAACGCGTTTGGGCAGGGCGTCTCCGTCACGCCGGTTCAGCTGCTGGCTGCCGTTGGGGTGATCGCCAATCACGGCGTGATGCTGCAGCCGCACGTGGTGCGGGAAGTAGTGGGGCCGGAGGGTGCATATTGGCCGAAACCAACGGTTCTGGGACGACCGGTTTCAGCCGAAACCGCTGAGACCATGACCCGAATGCTGGCCGAATCCTTGAAAGGGGAATCGTCGCAGGCGCTGGTCAACGGCTATGAATTGGCCGGCAAAACCGGCACCGCCCAGATCCCGACCGAGCACGGCTATGACGATCGCTGGACGATCGCCTCTTTCGTTGGGTGGGGGCCGGTGGCGGATCCGCAGTTCATCGTCTTGGTGCGGATCGATAAGCCCGAAATCTCACCCTGGGGTTCGGTCGTGGCAGCACCGGTCTTTCGAGATGTTGTAAAACGGCTCGTCACGATGCTCGAAATCCCGCCTGATCAGGTGCGAGAACAGTTGGCGGGTGTAGGTTCGGAAGGTTCATAGAGCATGCTGACAATTGGGCAGGTCATCGAATCGATATGTGGAACACAACCGGTCGGATTGGATCATACGATCACCGACACGGTTATCGATTCGCGCCTGGTCAAACGAGGTGCACTTTTCATTGCGCTGCCGGGGGAGCAGCACGATGGGCACGAGTTCGTGGCGGATGCGTTCGAGCGCGGGGCACAACTGGCCATCATCGAACACGACGTCGAGACGGATGCTCCGACGCTCGACATCCGCCGTGCGCTGCCCGAAATCGATTTGTCCGTGCTCCAGACGCCGCTCTGCCTGCGGGTCGAAAGCAGCCTGCGCGCGCTGCAGCAGCTGGCACGATATTGGCGGGCGAAGTTCGACCTGCGGGTTATCGGCATCACGGGCAGTGTGGGCAAATCGACCACCAAGGAATTGGTGGCGGATGTCCTCAGCCGCCGATTTGAGACCATTCGCAGTCCGGGGAATCTGAACAACGAGATCGGCCTGCCGTTGAGCCTGATGGGCTTGACCGAGGACCATGAGTGCGTCGTGCTTGAGATGGGATTTTATGTGCCGGGAGAAATCGCCGAATTGTGCACGATTGCCCGCCCCCAGGTGGGTGTTCTGACCAACATCAGTGAGGTTCATCTGGAGCGGGCGGGCAGCATCGAGGCCATTGTGCAGGGGAAGGGCGAACTGGTCGAGGCACTGCCCCCTGATCCGGAAGGCGTTGCCGTCCTGAACTTCGACGACCCGCGCGTGCTGGCAATGGCCGACCGTACCCGGGCACGGATCTTCACGTACGGGCTTTCGCCTGAAGCCGACATCTGGGCGAGCGACGTGGAAGGCCTGGGACTGGAAGGGATCCGATGCGTGATCCACTATGGTACCGATCACATCCACCTGCGTGTTCCGCTGCTCGGCCGGCATTCCGTCCACACGGTCCTGCGGGCGGCGGCGGTAGGGCTGGTGGAAGGCCTGACATGGCAGGAGATCGCCGGCGGCTTGCAGGATACCCACAGCCAGCTTCGTCTGGTGGCGGTCCGTGGGCCGGGTGGGGCGCTGCTGCTGGACGATACCTACAATGCCGCACCGCCCTCGGTCATCGCTGCGCTCAACCTGTTGGAAGACCTGGAGGGGCGAAAAATTGCGGTTCTGGGCGACATGCTCGAGCTGGGTGAGTACGAAGAGCGCGGCCACCGGATGGTCGGGGTACGCGCGGCGCAGGTGGCTGACGAACTGGTCGCCGTGGGCGAGCGGGCGCGCTGGATCGCCGATGAAGCCCGGCAAAGCGGTATGCCGGATGAAGACGTGCACGAGCTTGAGGACGCCGACCAGGTGACAGCCTATCTGAAAGATCGAATCGGAGAGGGAGATGTCGTCCTGGTGAAGGGATCACGCGGAATGCAGCTCGATCGGGTTGTCGCAGCGCTGGAGGAGAGCGAATGACGCAAACAGCAATGGCGCTCTCATTGGGCGGGATCACATTCCTGCTCACGGTCATCTGGGGAGGTCCCCTGATCCGCATCCTGCGCATGCTTCACATTGGCGAGCAGATCCGAATTGAAGGACCGCAGCGCCACATCACCAAGCTGGGAACTCCGACCATGGGTGGCTGGCTGTTCATCATTCCTGTCATCCTAATTACGGGTGTTCTCAACCTGGTCTCGATCCTGAGCGACCTGACCGTATTTGGGAACTCGATCCTGCTCCCGATGCTGGTCATGCTGGCCTTCGCCCTGCTCGGGGCGTGGGATGATTACCTCGGGATCCGCCGGCCGCGGGCTGTGAAAGGCATGCGAGCGCGCTGGAAGTTCCTGCTGCAGACGATCATCGCCCTCGGTGCAGCCCTGATCTTGAAATACGGGTTAAAGCCCTACGAACTGATCCTGCCCAATGTGCCCGAAGCGATTGACCTGGGCATCTGGTACGTGCCGATCGCGATGATCTGGATCGTAGGCTGGAGCAATGCGGTCAATTTGACCGATGGACTCGACGGCCTGGCCGGCCTGATATCGGCTACGGCGTTCGCGGCATACGGTGCAATCGCCATGCTGCAGGGACAGGTCTTCCTGGTGCGTTTCTGTTTCACGGTGGTCGGCGCCCTGTTCGCCTTTCTCTGGTACAACGCCCAGCCGGCCGAGCTCTTCATGGGCGACACCGGTTCGCTCGCGCTCGGCGCGACTCTGGCTGTGGTCGCCTTGATGACCGGCCAGTGGATCCTGCTCCCGGTCATCGCCATCATCCCGTTCAGCGTCACGCTCAGCGTGATTCTTCAGGTGATCTATTTCAAGGTCACCAAGGGGCGTCGCCTGTTCAAGATGGCTCCGCTCCACCACCACTTTGAACTCAGCGGTTGGAGTGACACCCAGATCGTCCAGCGCTTCTGGCTGGTAGCCCTGCTGGCAGGGATGTTCGGGGTTGCACTCGCATTGATCTAAGGAGGAAACGTCATGGACATCGGAATGCTGTGGTTTGATGACAGCAAGACACCGCTGACCGACAAGGTCAACCAGGCTGTCACCTTCTACCAGGATAAATTCGGCGAAAAACCGACCCACTGCCTGGTGCACCCTGAGACTCTGAGCGGTGAGGGCGAAGGCATCGTGGCTGGCGTGCAGGTGCGTACGGCACGCAATGTGATGCCGAACCACTACTGGATCGGCGTCGATGAGAAATCAGCCCGGGTCCAGAAGTCGTCGCTGCGGTCCACCGGCGAGACCCTGCCGCAGAACAAAGCCGCGTAACCGCTCTGCTGGGCGATCGTGTCCGAGTGGAATGGCAAGCGTGCTGTTGTGATTGGGCTGGCGCGCCAGGGGAAAGCCCTGGCCCGCTACCTGGCGGGGCGAGGGGCGAAAGTCATCCTGAGCGATATCAAGCCCGTGGATGAACTGCAGGCAGAGATGAGCGAATTGGCAGACCTGAAGATTGAATACGAACTGGGCGGACACCCGATGAGTCTGCTCGAGAACTGCGAAGCGCTCTTCCTTTCCGGAGGGGTGCCAGCTGACCTGCCGATCGCGCGGGAAGCCCGTCGTCGGGGAATACCGGTCTCGAATGATGCCCAGCTTTTCCTCGAAGCCTGCCCGGCGCATGTTATCGGAATCACCGGCTCCGCTGGAAAGACGACTACCACCTCGCTCGTTGCCCGGATGGCAGCTCGGTCCAATGAGGGCACGGACCGCAAGGTCTGGTTGGGAGGGAACATCGGTCGGCCGCTGCTGATCGATCTCGACCGGATGAAAGCCGGTGATCTGGCGGTGATGGAGCTTTCTTCCTTCCAGCTCGAAGTGATGACGGTCAGCCCGGCTATCGCCGGCGTGTTGAACTTCAGCCCGGACCATCTCGATCGTCATGGCACGATGAAGGCCTACACGGCGGCCAAGCAGCGCATTCTCGAATACCAGGACGCCAATGATTGGGCTGTTCTGAGCCATGAAGACCCGCAGGTCTGGAGCTGGAAGGACCGGGTCCATGGACACCTGGCGAGCTTCGGGCGTGATGATCCCGGTCTGCCGTACTCAACCTTTCTTGATGGTGAAGTGCTCTATCTGCGCATGGGCGCTGGAGTCGAGCCGATCTGCACGATCGACCAGATTCGCCTGCGGGGCCGGCACAACCTGCTGAACATCCTAGCAGCTTGTATGTTGGCCGGGTTGGGCGGCGTGGATCCCCGGGCGATGGAAGAGGTCGCCCGCACGTTCGCGGGTGTGCCGCATCGGCTGGAGTTCGTGCGCGAGGTGAACGGCGCCGCCTGGTACAACGATTCGATTGCCACCACGCCGGGGCGGGCGATGGCGGCCGTACAGGCGTTCGATGAGCCGATCGTTTTGATGCTGGGCGGGCACGATAAGGATCTGCCATGGCGAGAATTTCTCCAACAGGTCCTGCCCCGTGCGACCCACCTGGTGCTGTTTGGTGAAGCCGGACCGAAGATCGAGGCCGTGGCGCGCGCGATCGACCCCGATATCCAGCTTGAGATGGCCTCCGGTTTGGAAGAAGCCGTCTACCTGGCGGACCGGGCGGCGGGACCAGGGATGGTGGTGCTGCTGTCGCCCGGCTGCACGAGTTTCGACGAATTTTCGAACTACGAGGAACGCGGTGAGCGGTTCAAGGAATGGGTGAGGTCGTTATGATCGAAGGCACGGCTCGCGAGCCACTGACCGGAGGTCATCGCATACAGCTGCAGTTCGACCTGTGGCTGCTGGTGCTGACCGGATTGATGCTGCTGCTGGGGATGGTGATGGTCTACTCCGCGAGTTGGGATGTCTCCTGGCGCTTGTATGGAGATCATAATGCGGTCTTCAGCCGGCAGCTGGTCAACATGCTGCTCGGGCTGGCAGCGATGGTGATCGCGGCCTGGTTCCCTCTGCCCTGGCTGCGAAAAATTGCGCTGCCGCTGATCGTCGGGACGATTCTCGTGCTCTTCGCCGTGTTGCTCGTGAACCTCGGCGGCCAGTATAAGCGCGCCTTCCTGGGTGCCTCCGTGCAGCCTTCCGAACTGGCGAAACTGGCCCTGGTGATCTACCTGGCAGTCTGGATGGAATCCAAAGGCGACCGGCTGAGCGATCTGGGTTATGGATTTCTGCCGCTGATTTTTATTGTCGGCCTGGTCGGAGGATTGATTGTCGCCCAGCCGGACCTGAGCGCCGGGCTGACGATCGGCCTGGTCTCGCTGACGATGTTCTACCTGGCCGGCGCCCGGACGATTCAGACGATCGGCCTGGGATTCGGAGGCGGAGCGGTCGGTTATGTTCTCGTCCGCCTGCACCAGACCGGCGCGGAGCGCTGGATGCAGTTCAAGGAGGGATTGGTCGACATCGAGAAGGCTTCCTACCACGTCCAGCAGTCGCTGCAGGCGTTCTATAACGGCGGCATTTTCGGTCGTGGGCTGGGTGCAAGCCGGGCGAAATTCGGCTTCCTGCCGGCGCCGCACACCGACAGCGTCTATGCCATTGTCGGAGAAGAGCTGGGCCTTTTGGGTGCCATGCTGGTCCTGGCCCTGTTCTGCATCTTTCTTTGGCGAGGGTTCAAGGTCGCGGTCGAAACGGAAGACCGCCTGGCGCTGCTGCTGGCGAGCGGGATCACCTTCTGGATTGGCGCCGAAGCGCTGATCAACATGTCGGTTCTGCTTGGTTTGCTTCCATTTGCTGGTAACGCGCTTCCATTCTTCAGCTATGGCGGTTCGAGCCTGGTGACCACGCTGACTGGGGTGGGTTTCCTGCTCAATGTATCCCGCCAGACAAGGGCGGAGGCAAGAAAGCGAGGCTATGTTGCGACTTTTAGTGTCAGCCGGAGGGACGGGGGGCGGCGTGTATCCCGCCTTGGCCGTCGTCGCCGCGCTCGGCGAGAAGGCTGACGTGCTCTGGATTGGAGGCCGCGGCGGGATGGAAGCTGCGCTCGTCGGGCGGTCCGGAATAGCCTTTGAGTCGATTCCGGCAGCCGGACTGCATGGCGTCGGAATGCGCATGCTGCCCACGAATTCGGTGCAGCTGGTGCGCGGCATCCCGGCTGCCCGCCGCATCATCAAGCGCTTCCAACCGGATGTGCTCTTCTTCACGGGAGGCTATGTCGGTGTTCCGGTATCGGTCGCAGGGCGGCGCCTGCCCCAGGCGGTGTTTGTTCCAGATGTCGAGCCCGCGTTGGCCCTGCGACTGATCACCCGGCGGGCCGACTTGATCGCCGTCAGTACGCCGGATTCGAAGCGTTTCTACGCGGATCAGGCACCGGTCGTTGTCACGGGATATCCCGTCCGCAGCGAGCTGCAGCCGACAGACGCAGGGCGGGCGCGCCGGTCTCTCGGCCTGGCGGCCGAGGAGCGCACCCTGCTGGTCTATGGCGGCAGCCGCGGTGCACGCTCCATCAATGAGGCGCTGTGGGCGAATTTGGGCCCGGTGCTCGAGCTGTTCCAGGTTGTGCACATCACCGGCGAGCTGGATTGGCCGCGCGTGGAAGGCGTTCGAGCAGAGTTGACCGAGTCGCAAAAAGCTCGATACGCTCCACACCCGTACCTGCATGAACGTATGACAGATGCCTTCTCGGCAGCCGACCTGGCGCTGACGCGCGCTGGCGCAGCGACGCTGGGTGAGCTGGCACGCTTTGGCCTTCCGGCCATTCTCGTGCCGTATCCGCATGCGTGGCGCTACCAGCAGGTAAATGCAAGCTACCTGGCTGAGCAGGGCGCAGCAGTGGTTGCGCAGGATCGTACGCTGTCCGAGGACCTGTCGGAACGGCTGCAATCCCTGCTTGCCGATTCGGAGCGATTGGATCGGATGCGCGAGGCCAGCCTGGCACTGGATCGGCCCAACGCAGCACAGGCCATCGCGGCGGGGATTGAACGATTGGTTGAGGATCGGAGCGCCGAACATGGTTAGCCTGGTTGTCCTCTTCGGCATCTTGATTCTGCTTTTCGCCGTGATCGGCGCGACGCGCGGCTGGGCGAAAGAGCTCCTTGTGACCAGCGCGATCATCCTGGCGCTCTTCATCATCCAGATCCTGGAAACGAATATCCGCCCGTATTACACAGCCCTGGTCATGCAGCCTCCGGGGACGCAGTTCCTGGTGCGGGGCTTGATGCTCGGACTGCTGGCATTTTTCGGGTATCAAACACCCCATATCCGTGCGCTGCAGCCGAAGCTGGTGCGGGAACGCCTTCAGGACGTGCTGCTGGGAATCTTCATGGGCGCGCTCAACGGGTATTTGCTCTTCGGATCGCTTTGGTACTTCCTGGATCAGGTGGGCTATCCCACCAGCCTGGTCCAGATGCCGGAGCAGGGAACCCAGCTCGCAGATCAAATCGCAAATATTGTCCAGTATCTGCCGCCGCAGATCCTGCCGATTCCGCAGCTCTACTTTGCGGTGGGTGTGGTTTTTGTCTTCATCATCGTGGTGTTCGTATGAGCAGGAAGGTGCATCTGGTGGGCATCGGAGGCGCGGGAATGTCAGCAATTGCCAGTGTGCTGCTCGAACGAGGTGAGCAGGTCACCGGTTCCGACCGCGCCCATTCGCCCTACGCCGATGAACTCGAGCGGCGAGGCGTGAACATCGCGTACCAGCACCAGGCTGACAATGTGATCGGCGCAGATCTGGTCGTGGCTTCGTCGGCCGTACCGGAGGAGAACGTGGAACTGCGGACCGCACGCGAGCAGGGCATCCCGGTCCTTCGCCGGGCTGCATTCCTGTCGGAGCTCACCGCGGGGTACCGCACAATCGCCGTCGCCGGGACGCACGGCAAGACGACCACCACCGGCATGATCGCCTGGATCCTGGAGCAGGACGGCCGTTCGCCGACATTCATCGTGGGCGGCATGCTTTCCGATCTGGGCGGAAATGCCCGGGCCGGGGCGGGTTCCGAATTCGTGATCGAAGCCGACGAATATGATCGCACCTTCCTGGGGCTGCATCCAGACGTCGCCGTCGTTACAAATGTCGAACTGGATCATCCCGATTGCTACCCGACGCTCAAAGCCTTTACGCAAGCATTTGCGCAGTTCTCGGATCAGGTTGGCTCGATGCTTTTCGTCTGCAGC
>JBJYWH010000240.1:0-12461 GCA_046259355.1 Anaerolineales bacterium | reverse complement strand
GGAGGGGATTCTTCCGCTGCAGCCGAAGGTTCTAGGCTGATATCCTTCTCGGCTGGTTCGGCATCCGGCGCACCGTCAGCGGTCTCTGCGGGCGCGGTGAATTCAAGCTCGGGTAAATCGGGGGCTTCCTGCTGCAGCCTTCGCCATAAGCCCTGCAGGACTTCGCTCCGGGATTTGGGTGAGAGGCGCCCATAATCCCGCAATCGGCTGGTAACGGCTTCGATCAGGGGTTCGGGGAGATTTCCCCCTCTGGCTTCTTCCTGCCAGGGTTCAAGCATGCGGTCCAGGCCGCCGAGGACGGCGCGGTTATCGAAACCGCGCTCGGCTTCCAGCCGGAGAAATTTGGTGAGTTTTGTGATTGCTGGATTCATAGCGTTAATATAAAGGGGATGGTTGAAATGTGCCAGATTCAACCACGTCGCAGGCCGGCCAGACCGATCGATTCGGGCCCGACATGTGCGCCGATGATGGTTGTCACCTGGACGATGGCTGGCTCGGTCTGACAGAGACCGCGCAGCTCACGCGCCATTTCTCCGGCCTCCTCTGGAATGCCCGAATGGAGAACCGCCAGGCGTTCGAAAGGCGCCCACGACCGAGCGAGGGAGACCAGCTCGTCCCAGCCTTTGCTCCAGGTGCGGGCCCGGCCGACGGCTTCCACCAAACCGTCCCGCACGGTGAGAAGCATCTTGATGCGCAGCAAATCGCCCACTCCAGCTTGAATCCAATTGACCCTTCCGCTGCGCCGCAGGTATTCAAGCGTTCGTATCAATGCTACGAGCTGGATGCGTTCCTTCGCGGCCTGCACTTTCTGGATGACCTCCTGCAGGGTAGCGCCTCGCTGCGCCGCCTCGGCGCCCTCAATCGCCTGCAGGCCCAGTCCCATGGACACCTGGCCGCTGTCGAGAAGGTGCACCCGTTGGCCGAAAGACCGGGCGGCCTGTGCAGCCGAGTTCAGCATGCCGCTCAAGCGGGCAGCGACGTGGATCGATACGATCTGCTCAACGCCTCCCTCGAACAGCCGGGCATAGGCCGCTTCAAAGGAGGCCGGCGAGGGTGAGGCCGTGGAAGCCGGTCGTGAAAAAGTGGGCATACGCCGGTAGAAATCCGACCGGGAAAGCTCGCGACCGTCCTCGAGCGATTCCTCGCCGATGATCAGGACGGCTGGAACGACTTGAATATCGAGCGCGCGGGCTTCTTCTTCGGGCACATCGGAGGTGCTGTCGGTAACAATTCCAACCTTGGGGGCAGCCATTAAAGTGATTCTCCCTGTGATTCGAGCACCACGGCGCCGATGCTGTCAAATCCGACGAACGCAGACAGTGTAGGACCATAACAGACCCGTGAGATAGGTGTGGCAGGATAGAGAGTATGCAGCCGTTCGTGAATCATGAGGGTGTCCTCGCTGGGGCGGATCTGGCCCTGCATCAACCCCAGCTGCTCCAGCCCAGAAAACTCGCATACGAATTCGATCAGCTTCTCGACGGCCCGCACGCGGTTGCGGACTTTTTCCATCGGGATGAGCTGGCCTTCCTCCATGGTCAGGAACGGAATAATGCCGAGCATATTGCCGAGAATCGCCTGTGAGCGGGTCACGAGCTGATTGCGCTCGAGAAAGGTGAGGTCATCCAGAAACATGACCATATAAAGTCGGGTGATCATCCCCCGCACCATGCGAACGATTGAATCCAGGCTTTCGCCTCGCTCGGCAGCCCGCACACTCGCCTCGACCAGGAAGCCCAGGCCGATTGAAACGCTTTGCGAATCGATCACCTGGATATCCATTCGGCCGCGAAAAAGCTGACTCGCCTGCAGCGCCCGCTGGTAGCTTTGCGTAAGGGCGGAGGAGGTGTGAATGGAAAGGATCTGGTGCGTTTCCGTGCTGAGCTGCTCGTAAACGCGGGCGAATTCATCAACCGGTGGTGTATCCACGGAGAGCGTGCTCGAGCAGCTCTCGAGTACGGGCCGGACATCGGCAAGGTCAAGATCCGGTTCATCCTGCACGCGGTTGCTCCCACAGGAGACCGTCAGCGGAGTGATGATGACGTTGCGTTTCTTGATGAATTCAGGATTAGGGAAACGTACGGTGGCATCTGTGACGATTCTAACCATACCGGCGAATCACTCGAGTGAAAGGATGAGTTGATAATGGGGTTGACCGCCCTCCAGGACTTCTACTTCCTGCTGCGGATATTGGTCGCGAATGGCATCCGCGAGCTGGTGAGCAGCAGCCGAAGTCAGGTCAGCTCCGTAATACAGCGTGATCAATTCCGAATCGGCCGCGTGGCCTTGATCGAGCGCATTCCACAAGACCTGCTCCAGGTCATCGCCAGAGCAGGCGAGCTTGCCGTTCAGCAATCCGATGGCCTGGCCTTCGGTCACCTTGACGCCATCGATCTCAACCGAGCGAGTAGCGGTTGTGACCTCGATGAAATTGACATCACCCAGCGCGTCGGTCATGGCCTGGACCGTGGCATCAAAATCGCCATCCGGTTCCCAGGCGAACATGGCTGCAATTCCCTGCGGGACGGAAACGGATGGCAGGACGGCGACTTGTTTTACGGTCAGTTCCTTCGCTTGCTTGGCCGCCAGAATGATGTTCTTGTTGTTGGGCAACAGAATGACCTTATCGGTTGGCAGATTCTCAAACGAGGCCAGGATCTCCTGCGTGCTCGGATTCATGGTCTGTCCGCCCTCGATCACGCCGGCGACGCCCAGGCTGGCGAAAATGCGGGCGAGGCCCGGCCCTGGAGCGACGGCGACCGCCGCGATTTGATCCGGTTCGATGGATGCCAGCCGGATATCCTCGATGCCGTGCTTCGCGCTGCGCTCTTCCATCTGCAGCATGAGGTTCTCGATGGCGACCTTCGAAATCGAGCCCAGTGAGCGGATGTAGTCGATCGGTTCGTATTCCTTCTGGTCGGCGACATGGATATGCATCCGGTACATGCCATCGCCTTCGCCCAGTTGAATCGACGTCCCGATCGATTCCAGGGACTTGTAGAAAGACTCGAGATTCAATTCGTCGGCCGGGTGGAAGTCAACCACGACTTCCCAATCCTGGCCCGGTTCGATTCCTTCGAGCGAATCCTCCAGCCCCAGGGCGCTCAACGGCTTGACCGATACCAGCGGCTGATCAAGCGGGAGCCGGCAGGCAGCCCGCAGCATGCCCTCGAGCAGGAAGAACAAGCCCTTTCCACCGCTGTCAACGACCCCTGCTTCCTTCAAGACCGGCAGCAGTTCGGGTGTGCGCTGGACCGATTGATCGGCTTCCTGGACCACCGCATCGAGGATTTCAAAGGCCGAGGTCGATCCCTCTTCCAGCGCTTTGCGGGCACTGATCGCAATGTCCTTTGACACGGTGAGAATCGTTCCCTCCACGGGCCGTACGACGCCCTTGTAAGCCGTTTCGCGCGCTTCTTGCAGGGCTTCGACAAAACTTGCAGCATCCATCACCTGCAGGTCATCCAGCGCACGCGAGAACCCGCGCCAGAGCTGGGAAAGGATCACGCCCGAATTGCCGCGAGCGCCCATCAGGGCGCCGTGGGCGATGGCATGAGCGACTTCAGCTACCGGCCGGTCACCGATCTGGTGTGCTTCGTCGACAGCCGATTGCATCGTCAGCACCATGTTCGTGCCGGTATCGCCGTCCGGGACCGGAAATACGTTCAGGGAGTTGACTACCTGCTGGTTGGTTCGAAGCCAATCCAGACCGGCCGTGACCAGGGCCCCTAATGCCGGGCCATTGATCGTGCGGTAGCGATCCGCCAGAAGCGCCTTGATCCTGGCTTCTTTGCCATTCTTCGTGTTGCTCATCGCCGCTCTCACCACCGTTCAGTCGGTATTGCTGACGCGCAGACCCTGAACGTGGACATTCACCGCGCTCACCCGCAGCCCGATCGCCCTCTCGACCTGGTAGCGAATGGCATTGGCGACACTCGTTGCTACCGAAGAGATGCGGGTACCGTATTCGACGATAATGTAGATATCGATGGTAATGTAATCGTCGAACACCTCCACCTCGACCCCGTGGGTGGGATCATAAGCGATGGCATGCGCGATCCCATCGACCAGATTTTTGGCCGCCATGCCGACAACTCCGTAAGACTGAACCGCGGCATGGGAGGCGATCGTTGCGATGGCGCGCGGGGAAATGGTGATTTTACCGTGGGTTGTCGTTTCGCCCGTCATCGTTCCGCCTTTCTGAACACCTCCATTGATGGACTGCAGGAGATGTGGTAAGATCTTCGACTGTCAATATAGAAATCTCGTTAAGGTAAGGAAGGACCTTTCGATGGCAAAGTGCGCAAATTGTGGCAAGACGACCACATTCGGACAGAACCGCAGTTTCTCCATGAAAGCCACCAAACGTAAGTTTAAGCCCAACCTGCAGAAAGTACAGGTTATGGAGAACGGGCGGTTGGTCCAGAAAACGCTTTGTGCCAAGTGCATCAAGCGGATGGCTCGCGTCTAGATCCTCAAGCCAACCCCATTCTTCGTCTTTCAAAGAGCCGTCCACAGGACGGCTTTTTCCATGCAGTTAGGCCTGGCGCAGGGTCAGGGAATCACGCAGAGACTGAATTCCCGCTCGAATCCCCTCCGGATGCTGAAAGATCGCGCTCGCGGCGACAAATATGTCTGCGCCCGCTTCATAACATGCTCGAGCCGTCTGCGGCGTGATGCCCCCATCAACCTGGACATGGGCAGGAATGCCGGCCTGATCCAGCATCGCCCGGGTTTGACGGATTTTTTCCGGTGATTCCTCAATGTAAGCCTGTCCGGCAAAACCCGGATTCACGGTCATCACCAGGATCAGGTCGGCCAGGTGGATCATGTTTTCGATCATAGCCACCGGTGTGCCAGGATTCAACGCCAGGCCACTTTGCAGCCCCAGCTCGCGAATTTTCATCAACGCTGCATGCGGATGGCGGGTGCTCTCGAGATGGATCGTCAGCGAGTCGGCCCCTGCTTCCGCGAATTTGTCCAGGTAGCGCTCCGGATCGTCGATCATCAGGTGGACATCGAGATGCGCGTCGGTCGCCTTGCGGCAGGCTTCGACGATCGGAATTCCAAAGCTGATATTCGGTACATACTGTCCATCCATCACATCAAGCTGAAACCAATCAATGCCGACCTCGACACACTGCCGGATGGCATCACCAAGATTCAGAAAGTCTGCGGAAAGGATGGATGGAGCCAGAATGAATGGCCTGGACATGGAACCAATCATACCGTTCGCAAGTTGAATTTACAAGGCATTGGGGGAGCGGCAGAATTCCCATAGCGGGGCAGGCTCTCCAGAGGCCCCGGCTGCCTTCAGGATCCGCCGGATGAATGTTCGGTCGCCAATTGGCCGCAGCCGGCTTGAATTTCGATCCCACGCCGCACGCGAATCGTGGTCGGGATGCCGTGGTTTTCCAGCAGCTTCTGGAAGCGGACGACGTTATCCTCCCCGGAAGCCTGGCCCGTGAAGCCGCGCGTCGGGTTGAGGGGGATCAAATTCACGTGGCAATTCAGGCCCCGCACCCATCCGGCGAGTGCATCGGCCTCGGCTTGCGTATCGTTTACGCCATCAATCAGCGCCCACTCGAAGGTGATGCGGCGCTTGGTGTGGTTGACATACGCACGACAGGCGGCCATCAGCGTTTCGAGCGGATATCGTTTATTCACCGGGAGCAGACTCTCCCGCAGGGTGTTGGTCGCAGCATGAAGCGAGATGGCCAGGTTCACCTGCGAATCAAGGCCCGTGAACCGCTCAATCATCGGCACCAGGCCAACGGTGGAGACGGTGAAGCGGCGTGCGCCGAAGTTAAACCCCTCCGGGTCATTCAAGATTTCGATCGCACGCATGGTCGCATCAAAGTTATGGAAGGGTTCGCCCATCCCCATGACGACGATGTTCGTCAGGCGGTCGGCATCCTGTTTCAGGCGCTGCGAGAGGAGCAGAACCTGTTCAACGATCTGGCCGGCGGAAAGATTGCGCACAAATCCCATCTGCCCGGTCGCGCAGAAGACACACCCCATGGCGCAGCCGGCCTGGGACGAGATACATGCCGTCCGCCGGCGGTCATAACGCATCAAGACGGCTTCGATCGATGGGCCTTCATCCATGCGGAACAGCTTTTTCTCGGTTTCGCCGTCCTCGGATTGGATCGAAGCGGTTTCATGCAGCGAGTGGAAGCGAAATTCCGCCCCCAGCGATTTACGCAGGGCGGCTGGCAGCGTGTGCATCTCCTCCGGATCCATGATCAACTGTTTGTAGATCGCCTGCCACAACTGGCGCGCCCGGTAGGGCTCTGCACCCTGCGCGCGTACCCGCTCGATCAGCTCGTCGAGCAAAAGATCGTAGGTTAGAACCTTTTCAGCGTCCATGGATTGCCCGCGTCAGGGCAGGAAGGTCCTCGAATATCCAGTCCGGCTTGGTGTCATCGGATTGAGCCTGCTCGGCCGTCGTGACTCCGGTCAGCAGCAGCACGCTGGGCATGCCGGCCCGTTGGGCGCCGAGAATGTCGGTGCCGATACGGTCCCCGATCACGAGGATTTGCTCCGGTGGGAGCTGCAGGCGGTGGGCTGCCTGTTCGAACAGCAAGGGTTCGGGCTTTCCGATGATGATCGGGTCGATTCCCGTCGTGACCTGGATCAAGGTGACGAACGCCCCGTTTCCTGGTGCGAGGCCCTCTTCGAGCGGGAAGCTCAGATCCGGGTTGGTGCCGATGAAAAGGGCTCCATGTTCGATGGCCAGGGCCGCCTGGGTGAGCTTCGCCCAGCTGACCTCGCGGTCGAAACCGATCACGGCGACCTGGGCGCCCTGTGCGCTGTCCAGCATACGAAAACCGGCCGAGGTCAATGCCTCGCGCACCGCTCGTTCCCCAACGGCATATACGCCGGTCCCCGGCTGGAATCGCTCCTGCAAATAGGCGGCAGTCGCCGTGGACGAGCAGAGAACCTCGTCAGGTTTAATCGTGACATCGATCTCGCCCAGGCGTGCGACGACGCCCTCGGCTGTCGCGGTCGAGTTGTTTGAGACGAGCAGCGGTCGCTTGCCCAGCGAGCGAAGTGTGTCGAAAAATTCCTTTACTCCCGGCAGCCAGGCCTTGCTGCGCCAGAGGACGCCGTCCATGTCGATGATGAATGCAGGAAAACGCGTGAGATCGCTCATGGTTTCTCTTTCGGCAGCGGGTGAATGCCCGAACCTCATTTATAACATCTCGATGGTCTGGAGGAGAGGGGGGGTCAGGATTCGAATTTCTTCAGGAGATAGGTGTAGACCGGTTCGTCAATCCAGCCGGCGGCAGCATCGCTGCGCTCCTCGAAGTTTTCGTTTCCGAAAAATGAATCCAGCACGGCGATGAATGCACTTTCATCATCGGCTGCTTCTGCGGACAGGTACGCATGTGCGATGACGATAGCCTTCAGCCGGTCGTGGACCTCGCCCTGGATCGGCAGCCGCTGGCTTTCTTCGCTTTCGCCGAAATACAGCTCGTGCAGTTGGAGCAGCTCCATCAAGCGCGGCACCGGATCGAGATCGTCATCGACGCGGTAATCGATCCATCGATCATTCATCCCGCCGTACCCGGCCGCTTCCCGTGCGACGTAGATCGCCGCGCTCTGCCGTCCCCGCCGGTCGCCGCCGGCCCGGTCACCGGCGTGGAGCGCCGTCAGAAGGCGCTGCGGCAGATTGCCGCCTGCGCTCTCGAACTCGCCGGCCATGGCGTCGATGACCCGCTCGCCGGTGAGAATGTTGCCCTGGACGGCATAATGATGCCCTGTGCGCCCTCCGGCCCATGAATGACACGAGTCACCGGTGAAGGTCGCAGCACCGCCATACATGTCGATCAATCCGACCTGGCGCTGCGAACGTCCTTCGTCTTCTGCGAGCAGGCGTTCGAGTGCCTGTTCAGCCGTCATACCGGAATCCATCAGCTCCAGGCCGCGAGGTCCGTACGATGTATTGGCATAGGACTGGGTGGCAACCGCGCCGGAGCCGGCCCGAACCCACGGCACGACGGCGCCGACGGCCGGGAATTTCGAAGCAACCGCCACCCCCCAGGCTTTGACGTTCGGGTCAAAAGCAGCGATGGAAAAGGTGGAGGGGCGGGGCATCGGTTCTACGGGGAGATCGGCTCAGGCGGCGTCGGGCAGGCTTTCATCGCCGATGTTGAGCTGCCGGTCCTTCTCATCGAAGAGCAGAGGACGGTTGGTCCGCATAATTGAAGCTTCCGTGACGACGACCCTGTGAATATCGGGGCGGGAGGGGATATCGTACATCACGTCCAGCAGGGCGCCTTCGATCGTGGAGCGCAGGCCGCGTGCGCCTGTCTCGCGCTGCAGGGCCAGCCGAGCGGCAGCCATCAGCGCTTCTTCTTCAAACTCCAGCTCGACCTGGTCCATTTCGAACAGGCGCCGGTACTGCTTGACAAGGGCGTTGCGCGGCTCGGTCAGGATCGCGCGCAGGGAAGCCTCATCGAGCGCATCCACGCTGGTCACCACCGGCAGGCGCCCGACGATTTCCGGGATCATGCCGAAATGCATCAGGTCATCCGGTGTGATCATCCGCAGCAGGGCGCTTTCATCGGCGTTGCGGGCTGAGGGATCCAGCACCGTTCCGGTGAATCCGAGCCGCCCGCGGCGGCCGACACGCTCGGCCACTATCTCGGCCAGGCCATCGAACGTTCCGCCGCAGATGAAGAGAATATCGGTCGTATCGACCTGAATGAATTCCTGCTGGGGGTGTTTGCGGCCGCCCTGCGGTGGGACATTCACCACCGCCCCTTCGATGATCTTGAGCAGGGCTTGCTGCACGCCTTCCCCGGAGACGTCGCGCGTGATGCTGGGATTATCACCCGTCTTACGGGCGGTCTTATCGATTTCGTCGATATAAACGATGCCGCGTTCAGCGCGGCCGACGTTGAAATCGGATGCCTGGAGCAGCCGCAGCAGGATGTTCTCGACGTCCTCGCCCACGTAGCCGGCTTCGGTCAGCGCGGTTGCATCGGCGATGCAGAAAGGCACATCCAGGCTGCGGGCGAGAGTCTGTGCCAGGAGGGTCTTCCCGCTTCCGGTTGGTCCAACGAGCAGGATGTTCGCTTTTTCGAGTTCAACCTCGGCCTGGCCGCGGTTGGCGATGCGTTTATAGTGGTTGTAAACCGCCACCGAGAGCACCCGCTTGGCGAGCTCCTGCCCGACGACATATTCCTCCAGGTTGCAGAAGATCTCCTGCGGGGAAAGGCTCGGTTTTCCGGAGCCGGTCAGGCCGCCTACAGGGCGAGCGCCTTCGCCGTCGAGAATATCGCGGCACAAGTCCACGCACTCATTGCAAATGAAGACACCCTCCGGGCCTGCAATCAGGCGGTGGATGGTGTCTTCATCTCGGTTGCAGAAGGAGCACCGCCGTTCTTCCGACGGTGGTTTCTCCTGGCGCTTCGCCATGCGTTAGCTACTCGTCCTTTTTCGACTTCTTCTTCGATTCGTCCTCATCATCAAATGGATCCAGGACGTGGTCAATAAGCCCATAGTCCTTGGCCGTCTGACCGTCCATATAAAAATCACGCTCGGTGTCGTGTTCGATTTGCTCACGCGAGCGGCCGGTATGACGCATGAGTATAGTATTCAATTCTTCCTTCAGGCGCAAGATCTCCTTGGCCTGGATCTCGATATCGCTGGCCTGGCCCTGCGCTCCACCCAGCGGCTGGTGCAGGTGGATGGTGGCATGGGGGAGTGCGTATCGTTTACCGGCCGTGCCGGCGGCCAGCAGCACGGTGCCGAAGGAGGCCGTCACGCCAACGGCAACAGTCGAAATCGGCGCCCGGACCTGCTGCATGGTGTCGTAGATCGCCAGGCCGGCGTAGATCTGGCCGCCCGGGCAGTTGATATACATATTGATCTGGCGGTCCGGATCCTCACGGTCGAGGAACAGCAGCTGTGCAACCATCAAATTCGACACCTGATCATTGATCGGCGTGCCGAGAAAGATGATGCGCTCACGCAGCAGCAGGGAATAGATGTCGTACGCGCGCTCACCGCGCCCGGACGATTCAATCACCATGGGGATCAGCGAGCGTGGGTCTTCGTGGTTGGTCATATCCAGTACCTCACTCCAGGTTATCGGCTTCATCTTCGGCAGAGACTTCCGCGGCAGCGGGTTCTGCCTCACTCGGTTCATTTTTCGGTTCCGGCGCGGGGGTTTCGCTTTCCTCTGCGCCGGCTTGCTCCTCAGGCGGTTCGTTTTCTGCGGCTTGCAGCGCTTCAATATCCTCGCCGCGTGCGATGGCCAGCAGCCGGCTGACGGCTTTATCGGTCAGCAGATCCAGGGCAACCCGCCGCCGTCCGGCGTCGGATTGAAAGGCTTTCTTCAGCTCCTGGGTCCCTTCCGATCCTAGCGGTTCCACAATGCGGTTGATCTCGTTCTCAAGCTCGTCTGCTTCGACATCGAGCTTCTCCTGGTCCACAATTTCACCCAGGATGAGACCCCGCGCGATCCGCTCACGCGCGTCGGGCTCGAGCTCCTTCCGCAGGTCATCGAGCGATTTGCTTTCGACCTTGAGGTAGTCTTCCAGCGACAGGTTCTGGCTGCGCAGGCGCACGCTCAGATCACGCAGCATGCGTTCGACTTCTTCCTCCAGGACGGTTGGCGGGTAGCTGACGCTGGCCTGCTTCACCAGCTGCTCCATGACCTCGTCGGTGTACGCTCCCTCCGCATCGCGCTCGGCTTGCTTCTGCAGGCTCTCGCGCAGCTTGACTCGCAGGTCGAGCAGGCTTTCGAATTCACCGATGCTCTGGGCGAGGTCATCGCTCCAGTCCGGCACGATGCGGGATTTCACTTCCTGGCATTTGAGCGTGAAGCGAGCCGTACGGCCGCGCAGGTCTTCCGCCTGGTAATCTTCCGGAAAGGTGAAGTCGAAGGATCGTTCCTCGCCGGCACTCAGGCCTTTCAGATGTTCAAAGACGCCTTCCACGGGGAAGTCGGTTTTCTCTTCCACGAGAACAGAAACGCCCTTGGTGTCGACCAGCCGCTTGTCCTCTTCCTCTCCGTCATCTGTCAGCTCACCGAATACATCCAGCACGACGACATCGCCTTCCTGGGCGGGCCGGTCAGCCGGTTCGATCAGAGCCTGGCGTTGGCGGAGTTCTTCCATGGCTTCTTCCAGGGCTTCGTCTGTGACCTGCGAGACCTCATACGGAACGCGCAGGGAACGGTAGTCGCCCAGGTCGATTGCCGGGGCTAGCGGCACGGTGAAGCGCAGCGTGAGGGGTTCACGACTGACGATTTCGTTGAAGATACCCGGGGCGTAGGGTTCGAGCTCGGCTTCGTCGATGGCGGCCCGATAGACCTCCTGCCCGAGGTCGTCGAGGGCTTCTTCAAAAATGGTCTCCTCGCCAAACTTGGAGACCATCACCTCGTAGGGAGCCTTTCCAGGACGGAAGCCCGGGATCTTGGTCTCTTTGCTCAACCGGCGGGCGGCGGCACGCATGGCGCGCTGCAGTTGGTCGTCAGGCACCTCGACGGTTAGCTCGACCTGCCGGTCTTCGAGTTCTTTGCTCTCAATTTTCAATGATGAATCCTTCCAATATTTCGTTTGATCTCTCGATTAAGAAATGGCTTGATCGCATGCGAGGGACCAAGCCAGATAACCTCCACCAAGTGGGGAAGGAGGGACTTGAACCCTCACGCCCGAGGGCACGTGATCCTAAGTCACGCCTGTCTGCCAGTTCCAGCACTTCCCCGGTGGTGAAGATTATATCGTCCGCCAGTAGGGGTGTAAAGGAATGCGATACCGCCCGGCATCACGCTGCCAGCGCCGTGATCAATTCCCGGCAGAAGGGCGGAATATCAGCGACCACCCGTCCCCACACCTGGTTGGCATCGCGGAACGCCGCTTCGTCCACCCAGATGGCCCCGGCATTCTCGAGATCATCCTTGATCCCCACCGATCCGGTGGCGCGGTGACCGGAAACGATTCCAGCCGAAATGCCGACCAGCCCGGCGTGGCAGATCATGGCGACCACCTTGCCCGCCTGATCAAGGGAGCGAACGAGATTCTTGATGTCCTCTGAACGCCGCATTCGGTCCGGCGCCCAACCACCGGGGATCACAATTCCATCGTATTCATCCGGGTTCAATGCGCCGGACTCGACCTCGATCTCGGCTATCAGCCCGCCGGACTTGCTCTCTACCTTCCGCCCGGCACCTTCACCGGCGACGACCACTTCGGCCCCCTCCTCGACCAGGCGCATATAGGGCACCCAGAATTCAAGATCCTCAAACCCTTTCTCAACCAGGAAGATGACTTTCTTTCCAGTCAGTTTCATGTTCGCCTCCAAAAGTTCCCGCGATCCCATCAATATTCTACCCAGTCTGGATGGACCGGGTCGAAATGTCCTGCACGATTCTTCTCTCTTCAGGTTTCAAGCCAGGTTATCGCGCTCTAAACAGGAGGTTTCCCTCCATCCTGTCGGATTTGCAG
>JBJYWH010000239.1:0-10082 GCA_046259355.1 Anaerolineales bacterium | reverse complement strand
CTCTACCGCATGAAGAAAACGGTTCATCCTCTCCGAACGCTGATAACCCTCACCCTGAGTCTCGGAGCCGCCTTCCTTCTGCCAGCATGCCAGCGCGGCGAAGAAGCACCTCCCCTCCCAGCGCAGCCCACAGGCTTGATCGGAGAGGTGCTGGCGGGTGTCGAAGGCGATAACCTGTATGAGTACATCGAAATTTACAACCCCGGCACCGATCGGCAGGACCTCTATGGCTGGTCGCTCGAGTACCAGCTCAACACCGACGGAGAGGTCGCATCGCTCTACACCTGGGATTCTCCGGCCTCCATCCCCCCCCATGGACACGTCCTGCTGGTCCACCAGGGCATGGATCCTGGAATTCCACCCGATGGATACTTTGACCAGGCGCTGAACCTGACCCGCGGCGGGCTGCGCCTGCTGGACGATCAGGGTCGGGTGCGTGATGCCCTGGGTTGGGGCGATGCTCCGCGTGGATTCCTGGAAGGCCAGCCCAGCACCGGAATGGAGAACGGCGCATCACTCGAGCGCAAACCCGGTGGACCGGCCGGCAACGGGGTCGATACGGATGACAATCAATCCGATTTCATGCTGCAGGCGATGCCGGTTCCCCAGAACAGCGCCAGTCCGAGCACGCCCGAATGGGAAACGGCGCTTCACCTGGGACTGATCGCACCGGATTCGCTTGCACCCGGTGACGAGTTTGCGCTCGAGGTCAGGCTGAAGAACAGCGGACAGAAGCCCCTTACGGGCGTTGCCATCCAGCTGCCCCTTCCCGAGGATCTGCAGATACAAAAACGGCCCTCGGACATCGTGATCGCAGACGGCCTGGCGACCTGGACGGTGGGGGAACTTCCGGCCGGAGAGACACAATCATGGACCCTCGAGGCGACGGCACCGTGGACCTACCTGACTTTCACGTTGCGGGATGTCTTCGCCCGCGACGACAGCAGTGCCTATGCTTTTGCCGAACCCACCTGGATTCAGGTCGAGGAGGGTGTCATTCCGATCCGTGAAGCACGCGAACTGATCGACACCCAGGTGATGGTTGAAGGCACCGCCACCATGTACACCGGGGGATACTTCGCCGGTTCGGGCAACGTGAAGTTCTATCTACAGGACGAAACCGGCGGTGTGCAGGTCTGGGTGCCATCCGGCGAGGGCAGGCTGCAGGTCGAGGTCGGGGATCGGGTTCAGGTTGCCGGCGAGATGCAGCTCTACCGTGGCGCACGCGAACTCGTCGCTTCACCCGAAACGGTCACCCTGCTGGAAAAAGAAGCCGGACTGCAGGGACTGCCGGCAACGATCCAGCAGGCCAGCCTGGACACCGAAACCCTGCCGGGACGTCTGGTGGCGCTGGACGGCACCGCGACCCGCATCGAAGAGTTCACCTACAGCTATGAGGTGGATTTGAGCGATGCGGCCGGCAATCTGATCACCCTCTACATCGATAAGCTTACCGGCATGAATGTCGAAGCGCTGGAAATCGGACGGGAGTACCACGCAGTCGGAATTCTTGAGGTCACCGATACCGATAACCAGCTCTATCCGCGCTTTGCCGGTGACCTGAGTGAGATTTTCCCGCCGGAAGTCATCCTGACGGACGAGGCACCGCTGACCGTGCAGCCGGGTGAGGTCTTCACGCTGACACTGCAAGCTCGAAATTACACCCCCTCCGAGCAGGAAGGGCTCACACTCTCGCTGCCCTGGCCGCAGCCAGGTTTGACCCTGCTGGAAGTCCCCGATGAAGGGATCCTGGATGAGGAGGCACTGCGCTGGGCACTGCCCCCGCTGGCACCCGACGGCGGGATGGCCTCGGTTCAGGTTCGCCTGCGGGCAGCAGCCGGCGGGTATGCGAGCATCAGCGGCTCCATGGTTCGGGACACGGAAGGAAAGATCGTCGCGACAGGCGATACGCTGCGCGTCTTTCTCGGTCAGGAAATCCCGATCTGGGCCCTGCAGGGCGATGGCGAATCGACACCCTATAAATTGAAAACCGTCACTACATCGGGAGTCGTCACCGGCGTTTTCCCGGGGTTGAATGGGTTCTGGATCCAGGACCGGGAGCCGGATGACAATGCCCGGACATCGGAGGGGTTGTTCGTGGCCTGCGGTGACGACGAGCTCACGATGCAGCCCGGGGATTGGCTCCGGCTTACCGGCGTGATGCGCGAGATCGCTTCACAAACCCAGCTCGCTCCACAGGACTGCACCCAGTACCGTCGGCTCGCGGCAGGTGTCGCACTGCCCGCGTCCCAACCGCTCGATCCTCCCGCGGACGTGCAGGCTGCAGAGGACTACTACGAAGCCCTGGAGGGCATGCTGGTCGACGTGCGTGAACCAGCCGTCGTCGTGGGCCCGACATCACGCTTCGGTGAAGTCTTCCTCGTCCTGGAGAAACACGGCATCTCCCGCTTCTTCCGGGGCGATCCAACCGGCTACCTGATCGTCCTCGACGATGGATCCTCGGAGGCATTTGAGGATCGCTCCGGTCTGCAGCTCCCGCTCTCGACCGGCGATCGTGTGCTCGGCGCAAGCGGACCCCTGGCATACACCTACGGGGTCTTCAAGATCGAACCGACGACCATTCCGGTCTCCGAAAGCAAGCCCGCACCGGCCGTCCCGCAGATCCCACCAGACGATGCCGGTGAGTTCAGCATCATGACCTGGAATGTCGAGAACCTGTTCGACATTCTCGATCCCCACCCCAGCAGCCCACCGCGGCCGCGCAAGGCCGAGTACGATCGCGATTTGATCAAGATCGCCCGCACGATAGCCGCCGCCGGAGCCCCGACGTTTGTCGCCCTGCAGGAAGTCGAACACATTGGCATCCTTCAGGACCTGGTGAGCCTGGATCTCCTGGCCGGGTATCACTACCAGCCGTACCTGCTGGAAGGGACCGACAGCCGCGGCATCGACGTCGGATATCTTGTGCGATCGGACCGGGTCGATGTGATCGAGGTGGCCCAGTTTCCGGCTCCCGGTGGTTTGACCAGCCGACCGCCGCTGATGATCCGGGCACGGTTCCGGGCGACCGGGGGGGAGATCGTCCTCTTCAACAACCACTTCCTCTCCATGTCGGGTGGCGAGGCGGCGACCGAACCCCGTCGTACAGCCCAGGCGGCCTGGAATGCCGGCCTGGCGGCCGATGTCCTGGAGGAAGATCCCGGAGCCTGGGTCGGTGTGCTGGGCGACCTGAACTCATACTTCGAGAGCCCACCGATCGAGCAGTTGAGGCAGGCCGGGCTGCTGCATGTGTTCGACAGCCTTCCTGCCAGGGAACGCTACACCTATATCTACCTGGGGGTCTCGCAGACGCTTGACCACATCATGGTCAGCGGCGAGCTCTGGCAGCAGCTGGAAACGGTCACCGTCCTGCATCTCGATGCCGATCAGACGCTGCCGCCGCCGGATGACACCTCGCCGCTGCACGCCTCCGACCACGACCCCGTGCTGGCGACATTCCTCCTGCCCTGAGAAGCCAGGGGCACGGCGACGCCGTGCCCCTGCGTATGTTTCCCGGATACTTTTTAGATTCAGGATTCAAATATCACGCAGGCGGTCGCGTGCGTCGACCGCCTGTCCGAAGGCCGCCCCGAAAAAGGTCAGCACGACGGCGGCGGCGATGCTGGCAATGTTCACCCACTCGGTGTGCAAAAAGTACGGCAGCACGATGACCAAGCCGATGCCGAGCAGCAACCCGGCCAGAGTCCAGGTGATGACCTTCGGCACGTCCGTGAAGATCCTTGAGAATTTGAAGGGTTCACGGCTGGCCCGGCGTCTCGTTGCGACCTGGCGCTGGACCTGCCGCTGCTTCACACCCGGGTCACGCAGCGAGATCTGCCGGTCACGCAGCCTGCGCAGTCGTTCAACTTCATCATCCCGGCTCATGATCGCCTCCGAGATTCGCCATCGGTTGATCTGATTGTAACGGAAGAAATGCGGCAGGCAAACCGGCTGTCCCGGCTAGTGGATCAGATCGGCCTGATCCTTGATCGCACCGCGCTGCGTCAGGGGCAGCTCGGAGCCCTGCGGTGGATTGCTGGGAGGATCGGCCTTCGAGAGCTTCACGGCACATACCTTGTAGTCGGGGATCTTAGCCCGTTCGTCCACCCGGTTGAGCGTGAGAACGTTCGCTGCCGCTTCTACAAAGTGGAATGGGATGAAGACCAGCCCGCGCGGCGATCGGGTGGATAGGAGCGCCCGCAGCACGATTGCACCCCGGCGTGAGCGGACCTCGACCCAATCGCCGGTGGTCAGATCCAGGCGGGCTGCGTCCTCGGGGTTGATCTCGACGGTTGCCTCCGGCCAGATCCTGTCCAGCGTCGAGCGGCGGCTGAGCGTCCCGCCGTGCCAGTGGTACAGCACCCGCCCGGTGGAGAGAATGTATGGGTAGTCATCATCGGGCAGTTCGCTGTCCGTACCGTAGCTCAACGACCAGAATTTGCCCCGGCCGCGCGGGAAGCTCTCATGGAACAGGAAGGGTGTTCCGGGGTGATCCACGCTCGTACAGGGCCAGTGCACGCCGCCTTCCCGCTCGAGACGATCGTAGGTGATGCCGAAGAAGTCGGGTGTCACCTGCCGCATCTCTTCCCATATCTCGGCGGGTTCGGAATAACTCCAACCGGCACTTTCAGCCTGGCCAAGCCGGCGCTCCAGGCGCGTCGCCAGGTCACACAGGATCTCCCAATCGGCACGGCTCTCCCCGATCGGCGGTAGCGCCCTTCGCACGCGCTGCACCCGGCGGTCCGAGTTGGTGAACGTGCCGTCTTTTTCGGCGAAGGAGCAGGAGGGCAGGATCACATCCGCCACGCGGCCGGTGCTGTTGAGGAAGATATCCTGGCAGACGATGAATTCCAGCTCCTCCAGGGCGTGCTGCGCATGGCTGAGATTCGGCTCGCTGGTGAGAGGATCCTCCCCCATGATGTAGAAAGCCCGGATCGAGCCGTCCAGAGCGCCGTCGACCAGCTCGGTCACGGTGCGGCCGGGATGCTGATTCAACGCATCCCGGTTCCAGGCTGACGCAAAGCGTTCGCTGATCGCCCGGTCGTCCACGCGCTGGTAGGTCGTGAAGACATTCGGCAGCCCCCCGCTGTCCGAACAGCCCTGTACGTTGTTCTGCCCGCGCAGCGGGTTCAGGCCGGTGCCCGGGCGACCGAGTTGGCCGCACATAAGCGCCAGATTGGTGATGGCAAGCGTGTTGTCGGTGCCATGCGTGCTCTGGCTGATTCCCATTCCCCAGTAGATTGCGGCACTTCCGGCGCCGGCGTAGATGCGGGCTGCCCTGCGGATATCCTCCGCCGGAACTCCGGTGATCTCCTGAGCCCATTCCGGCGTGCAACCCGCGAGCGAGGCGGTGTATTCTCCAAAACCCTCCGTTCGCTGCTCAATGAACTCCTGGTTGTAGAGCTTCTCCTCGACGACCACCTGCGCCATGGCCTGCCAGAGGGCGACATCGGTGCCAGGATGGTGCCGCAGCCAGAGGGTGGCAAAATCGGACATCTCCACCTTGCGTGGGTCGATCAGGATCAGTTTGGCGCCGTTCTGGCGCACGGCCCGCTTGAGAAAGTTGGAGATCACGGGGTGCGTCTCGGATGTATTGGAACCGGTGATGATGAAAGCCTCCAGCTGTTCCATTTCGGCGATCGAATTGCTCATCGCGCTCGAACCGATCGCCAGCTGGAGTCCGGTCACGCTGCCGGCGTGGCATAACCGGGCGCAGTGATCGATATTGTTTGTCCCCAGCACGGCCCGGACCATCTTCTGGAGCAGGTAGTTCTCCTCGTTGGTTGCTTTCGCACAAGCGAACGCGGCGATGCTGTCGCCCCCGTAGGACTGCACAACCGCTCCCAGGCGCGCAGCCACCAGCTCCAATGCCTCCTCCCAGCTGGCCTCCCGCCACACCGGTTCGACGAATCGAGGTTGATCGGTGTTGATACGGATCAAGGGCTTTCGAAGGCGGCTCGGGTGGCGGGTGAAATCCGTGCCAAAGCGGCCCTTTGCGCACAGCATGCCGTAGTTCGGCGCAGCATCGAACGGCGAGCTGACACGGTAGATGGTCTCGTCCTTCACGTGCAGAACGAGCTGGCAGCCAACGCCGCAGTACGGGCAGGTGGTGCGGATTTCGCGGTCAGGAGTAATCATGACAGGCCGGGCAGCTCCGCTCACAGGGTGTTGGGCAAGTATATCCGTGGTGGTCTTATTCTGACAAGAATGGTTTGATATCAATGTCCCGGGATCGGCTGTGGGAACCAGTATAAGCCATCGGCAGAAATCCTGAACGCCCGGCGAGGGGCATCCCACGAGTGGATATCACACCTCGGTCGGCCGATCAAGGGACGGTGGAAATCGAAACGGGGCATGCGATCCTTCATCCGGATGCATCTGTGCAGTCCCCATTAACCCATCCCATCGCAACGGCACTGGAGTCAAAGAGGCACAAATACCTTGCGCCTGTCTGCCATGGATTTCCTCACGGGGAGTGACGAAAGGCCCTATGACGGTGTTATATTCTTTGAGATTCCGACCGAAGCAAGTTGACATCGGTGCATCGATCGCCGTGCGACGATCATCGAGAAAGAAGGATCATTGGGGAAAACCAAATCGATGCTCAAGATCCTGGAGGAGACCAGCCGTACGTTCTATATTCCAATCGTGCGGCTTCCCCACCGGCTTCAAGAAGCCGTCGCCTCAGCCTATCTTTGCATGCGGGCAGTGGATGAGATCGAGGATCATCCCGGGCTCAATCCGGGGGAAAAATCGGACATTCTTCAATCGGTTAGCTTCGCCCTTCAAGGCCAGCATTCCGTGGAAAGCTTCCATCATGAACACTTGAGCGAGGCGTTCCTGGATTCGAAGGTCCTGCCAGAAGTCACCCTGCGACTTGGTGAGTGGGCCACCCTGGCGCCGGGCGAAATCGCCCCCAGGATCTGGGAGGCTACCGCCGCCATGGCCGATCGCATGGCGATGTGGGCTCGCCGTGGCTGGGCCGTGGTGACTCGAGCTGATCTTGACCGCTACACGTTTAGCGTCGCCGGCGCCGTCGGGCTGCTGCTTTGTGACTTGTGGGGTTGGTTCGATGGCATGCAACCCGATCGCAGCCTGGCTGTCTCCTTCGGACGCGGGCTTCAAGCCGTGAATATCCTCCGCAACCGCAGGGATGATCTCGGCCGAGGTGTGGACTTTTACCCTGACGGTTGGGGGGATAAGGACATGGAGGGCTACGCCCGCGACAACCTGGCTGCATCGGAGAATTACAGCGAAACGTTTCCAGCGTTGTACCGGAGTTTCATCGCCATCCCGCATGCTCTTGCCGTTGCAACGCTCGACGCACGAAGTGAAGGGAAACCAAAATTATCGCGGGCGGCTGTTCTGCAGATCGTCAGCCAATTCGATCGTGCTTGATTCGAGCACCCCTCCTGCCGAAGTAATGGATCCTCGATTGGCCAGATCGATTCGTTCGCCGAACGAAGGGGCGAATCCCTCCTGACAGCAGCTGCCACAACCTGACAAACTTCCATCCACCGGCTAACAAGACAACGAAGGAAGTGGATCCGTTTCATGCCAGCGCGGGCACACCTGGCGTGGTTTGAAGGAATCTGTCCCCCAAAACCGCGGACAGGAACTTCGGGGTCGGGATTTCTGGACGGCGGCAAGAAAAACGCGGGGCGCCCGTGGGCGCCCCGCCAGTTACCGTGTTTCGGGCTTGAAAAGCCGTTTACTGAGTCTCAGCCAGCGCTTCGGCAGCCTTCGCGTTCAGGTCGTCCAGCAGCGCGGGAATCTCGGACTTGTCGCTCTGCAGGATGGTGGCGAAGGTGTCCTGGACGTCACGGCGGACCGTGCTCCAGGAAGCCCAGCCGGGCTCTGACTTTCCATAAGGTGCCAGCTCGAGGCCCTGCGCCCAGAGCGGGTTCGCCGCCGAGTAATCACCCAGCAGGTCCACTGCGCTCATGCGGATCGGGTAGTACGCGCTGACCTCAATCCAGCGGGCGTTGATCTCGGGGCTGGTGAACCACTTCAGGAACAGCCAGGAGGCCAGTTCCTTCTCGGGGCTCGACTTCACGATGGCCGAGTTCTGGATGTAGGCATCGACGGCCTGCGTGCCGCTGTCACCCACGAAGGGGATGAAGGTCCACACATCGTCCGTCATGGCGCCTTCGGCCTCGAAGGCCGAAACCTGGTAGGTGTAGCCGGCGGTCGAGCTCATGGTCATCAGCGCCCTGCGGGAGGCGAACTCGGGGTTCGGATAGGATTCGGTCGGGAAGGCACAGCCTTCATCCCAGAGATCCTTCCAGAATTCCGCCACCCTGACCACGGCCGGCTTGGTGAAGTCGTAGCCGTCGCCAGCGTCGTTGCGCAGGTTGTCGCCGAGACCGTAGACAAAGGAGGCCACGTTGCTAGCGCCGGTGTAGAGCACCAGACCGCCCGTGCCGTCATTGTCGGGATTGCTGTCGTTGTTGTTCGCTTCGGCCGCAGCGCAGACTTGGGATTTGAACTCATCCAGGGTCGCGGGTGGGTTCGCGAAGCCGAGGTCCTCGGCCCAGCTGTTGTTGTAGAAGATCACGTTCTCGGATTGGCCATGCGGGAATCCGACGCGCTGCCCGTTGGCGCTGATGCCGTTGTTCCAGGCGCCGGCGTAGTAATCCGCGACCTCATCGGCCGTAAGGCCGTAATCCGGATCGTTGATCAGCGCATCGAGATCAGCCATCACGCCGACCGAGTGCCAGGTGTCGAGCGCATTGGTGTAGCCGACAACGATGTTCGGCAGGTCACCGGATTGGATGGCGGCGTTCATCGCGTCTTCCAGATCGTTGTAAGCACCCTGATCGAGCGCCTCGACGGTGATACCCCACTCATTGGTCGCGTTGAACTCATCGACCAGGGCCAGCAATCCTTCACCGGTGGTGCCTGTGCCCCAGACATGCCAGAAGGTCACGGTCTGACCGCTGGGATCCACCATCGGCATAGGGGCCTCAGTGGGCTCGACGACGGGAGCCTCGGTGGGAGCCGCGGCCGGTGGTTCGGTGGGTGCTTCCGTGGCTGCCGTCCCGCATCCGCTCAATACCAGCGGCAGGACGAGCGCCAGGAGCATGAACCAGGCGTATGTCTTCTTCATTGCAATCTTTCCTCCTCAAACGATTGGGTAAGGTTTGGTATCGTCCGTGCTTCGCACACCGCTATCGTACCTGCCACCTCCTTTCCATGGATCAGCCTTTCAGACCGCTGCGGGCGATTGACTCGGTGAACTGCTTCTGGGTGAAGAAGTAGAGAATCAGGATCGGTACGATTGTGATCACCGCGCCAGCCATCATCAGGTTGATCATCTGGCCGGCTTCCGTGATGAAATTCAGCAGGCCGACGGCGATCGGGCGCCAATCCGGCGTATTTGTCACAAGCAGCGGCCATGCCAATGCGTTCCATGATCCCATGAATGACAGCACCAGGATCACCATGAGGGGCGCCTTGGCCAGCGGCAGCACGACGGTGATCAGGAACCGCATATGACCGGCCCCATCGATCTGAGCCGCATCGTAAAGCTCGTCCGGTATCTGGGCAAAGAACTGGCGCAAGAGGAAAATCGAAAATACGCTCCCCATGAACGGCACGGTCAGCGCCGGCCAGTTGTTGATCCACTTGATCGGCCCGATCCTTCCCAGCCAGGTTACGGTCAGGAAGTTAGGGATGATCAAGACCATGGCCGGGATCATCATCGTACTTAATAGAATACCAAAGATCAGGTCCCGGCCGGGAAACTGAATCCGGGAGAAGGCATAGGCGGCCAGGATGCTGACCGTCATCTGCCCGGCCAGCGTGATGAGGGTGATCTTGACGCTGTTCACCATGTACTTCGCGAGCAGCGCTTCTTTCCAGGCCAGCACGTAGTTCTCCGGGTGGATCGCCGACGGGAAGAAGCGCACGCCCATCGCCTCGCCGATGGTCATCAGCGAAGTGGAGATCATCCAGATGAAGGGGATCACGGCGAGAAATGCACCCAGTGTCAGCACCAGATAGGTGCTGCCGTTGCGGGCAATCAACCGGAGCCAGCCGCCTTTGCTGCGCGTACGATGGAACTCGTGATCGTTTCGTGC
>JBJYWH010000238.1:0-7901 GCA_046259355.1 Anaerolineales bacterium | reverse complement strand
AACGTCACACCGCCCAGCAGCCCGGCTGCGATCATTCCATTGAGCGAAAGCGCGCCAGCCCAATACGCCAGGGCAGAAAAACCATATCCCAGGATCAATCCAATCAGGAACAAATTGTGGACTCCAGCCCTTTAAGCTGTGGATAACCCGCCCGAATCCTGTGGATAATCGGGCGCATATTGTGCATATTCGGCCTCAAGCCGTCAGCAGATGGATCGTCGCGCCCCAGAATAATCCCCCGACGAGGATCGAGGTTCCCCACAGTGCGTAAGCCAGCATGCGCTGCGGGGATTGGCGGTAGAGCCACAAACCGAAGCTGAGGTTGAACAGCCAGCACAGGCCGCTGATCAAAGGCAGCAGCAGCAGCCTTCCGGGTGGGGCGAAGGTTTCTGGAATTCCTTGTGGATCGAAGCCGAACGGCACCTGGGATGGGAGGCCAGGCACCCGAAACGCAAGATATCCCAGCAGGATGAGCGGCAGCACGATCCCAACCAGCAGAAGCAGCCGGCCGGCGCGATCCGCCAGCAGTTCGGCCACGGCAAAACGCGGCCGCAGCGACAGGCTCTGCATCGGCTGCAGCGACCCGAGCAGTGTCGCCTGCTGGTAGGCTTCGACAAAACGGGTGCTGTCTTCCGGCGAGAGCAGCAATCTACGGCCCTCGAGGTCGACCTGCACCAGGTCCGAGGTCCCCAGCGACAGGAAGAAATCCAGCCGCTCTCCGCCTTCAGTCTCGAGTGTACCGACTGCCGTCGCCGGCCAGCGCAACCGGCCGCTCAACGGCGACAGGCCATCTTTTCGGCTCACTGCACGCATGGAACGGATCGTGCCGATCGGAAGCTGCTCAACCGCCCAACCCCAGCGTACGCGCAGCCCATCCCGATCGAGGTGATATCGGGCTGTCAACAGGCCATAGAGATCGAAGAACAGGAAAAGGCTGAGCGGCACGCCGACAAGCGGCAGCACGATCCAGAGCACCGTGAGAAGCGAAAGCGGGGCTGTCGATATCTGTATTAAACCCCAGAGAGCCGCCGAAATCAGCAGCAGGATCGCGAGCAGGTTGATCACCAGTCCGGCGGGTCGCGCGGGATGAGATTCCATGTTGATCCAGGAAGAGATGAAGTGCTCGAATTTTGCCCGTTCCGAGCCCGCCCAGCGGCTGCCCGGAACCGGCTTTACTTCACGCTTAAAGCCGGCTCGCCCGCATAGACCGGCTCGAGCCATTCCTTATACGCCGGCATACGGCCCCGCACGGCGTCATCAAAAAGCCTGCGCAGCTGGGTCGTGACCGGCCCCATGGCTCCGGTTCCAAGAGGTCGATGATCAACCATCGTGACCGCCGTCACCTGTGCTGCGCTGCCTGTCATGAAGGCCTCATCACACAGGAAGACCTCCGTCTTGTCAATTGAGCGCTCAAGGATCGGTAGATTCAGCTCCTGCTCCGCCAGGGTGATGATGGTGCGGCGGGTGATGCCTTCCAGAATATTGTCGCTGACCGGTGGCGTGATCAGCTTACCTTCACGCACCATGAAGAAGTTCATGGCGCTGCCTTCCGATACATGCCCGTCATTTGTCAGCACCAGGGCCTCGTCGAAACCAGAACGGATCGCATCGGTCTTAATGAAGGCGGAGTTGATATAAGCTCCGGTGAGCTTGCCGCGCGCCGGAATGGCATTGTCATCAATCCGCCGCCAGGACGAGAAGGTCACATGCGCGCCTTCGTCTTTTTCGATGTAGCGCGAAAAGGGGATGGCAAATACAGTAATTTCATCGCGCAAGCCGTGCAGCTTGACGCCAATAATCTCATCGGCTTTATAGATCAACGGGCGGATGTAGATATCTTCGTTATAACCTTCTTTCCGGACCAACTCGAGCATGATGCGGATCAGATCTTCCTGCGAACAATCGACCTCCGCCAGAAGCAGTTTGGCGGAGTTAAAGAGCCGAATAAGATGATCCTTCGGCCGGAAGATATAAAGCTGCTCCTGTTCCGGGTTCCAGTAACCGCGAATGCCTCCGAAGGCTCCTGTGCCGTAGTTCAGGGCATGGGTCATGACGCCAACTTTTGCTTCACTATAGGGGACAATCTTGCCTTGAAAGTAAGCAAACTTAGGGAGCGTCACCGCGCATAACCTCCTGTTGCAAGTGGGTCGCCAGCGCCGAATTGCGCTGCAACTTCACGCCTTAAAGCCATTATAGACCGGGCGGGAAATCAACTTCAAGACGACCTTTGGACGATTGTCCTATGCTTGCGGAAAACCTCACCGAATCCTTGCGTGAGTCTACCATAGCGAATGAAAGACCGGGCCTGGAGGTTTGCTCCAGGCCCGGTTCGATCTTTTCGTTGTCGGCCTTCAGCGATCAGGCTTCGCGAAACTCGCCTTCGACGACATCGCCCTCGCCTTCACCTTCGCCGCCGCCGTTGGATTCGCCCTGCGGCTGCTGCGAGCCCTGCGCATACAGCTGCTGGCTGAGCGCATAACTCGCCTGCTGAACCGCTTCGGTCAGACGCTTGATTTCGGCGATATCATCGCCCTGCAGCGCCTTACGCAGGTCGGCGATCTGCGACTCGATCTGCGACCGGTCGTTGGCCGGAACTTTGTCGCCCAGTTCACGAAGCGATTTCTCTGCCTGGTAGGCCAGCGTGTCGCCCGTGTTGCGGGCATCCGCCAGCTCGCGCCGGCGCTGGTCCTCGGCCTTGTGTGATTTCGCTTCCTCGACCATACGCTCCACATCGCCCTTATCGAGGTTGGTGGAAGCCGTGATGGTCACCTTCTGCTGCTTGCCAGTCGCCCGGTCCTTGGCCGTGACGTTCAGGATGCCATTGGCATCGATATCAAAAGTCACCTCAACTTGCGGAATGCCACGCGGCGCGGGTGGAATACCTTCCAGCCGGAAGCGTCCCAGCGTCATGTTGTCATTCGCCATGGGCCGTTCACCCTGCAGTACGTGGATATCAACGGCTGTCTGGCTGTCTTCCGCGGTTGAAAAGACCTCCGTCTTCTCGATCGGGATGGTGGTGTTGCGTTCGATCAGGGTTGTCATCACACCGCCCAGTGTTTCCACACCGAGGGAAAGCGGGGTGACATCGAGCAGCAGGACATCCTTAACCTCACCGGCCAGCACACCACCCTGGATCGCGGCGCCGACAGCGACAACCTCGTCCGGGTTGACGCCCTTGTGCGGCTCTTTGCCGGTCATGCTCCGCACCAGTTCCTGCACCATCGGCATGCGGGTCGCGCCACCGACCAGGACGACTTCGTCCATTTCCGTGGCGTTTATGCTCCCGTCCTTGAGGACGGCTTCGAAGGGCCCACGAATGCGATCGACCAGATCTTCGGTCAGCTGTTCAAACTTCGCACGGGTGAGCTTCATCTGCAGGTGCTTCGGGCCGGAGGCGTCGGCCGTGATGAACGGCAGGTTGATCTCGGTCTCGGTGACGGTCGAGAGTTCGATCTTTGCCTTCTCGGCTGCTTCCCGCAGCCGCTGCAGCGCCTGTCGGTCGGAGCGCAGGTCAATGCCCTGCTCCTTCTTGAATTCGTCGGCGATCCAGGTCAGGATGCGCTGATCCCAGTCGTCACCACCGAGGTGGGTGTCGCCATTGGTGGCCTTGACCTCCACCACGCCTTCGCCGACATCGAGCAGGCTCACATCGAACGTGCCGCCGCCCAGGTCGAATACCAGGATCGTCTCGTTCTCTTTCTTGTCGAGACCATAGGCCAGCGCAGCCGCCGTCGGCTCGTTGATAATGCGCATCACTTCAAGGCCGGCGATCTTGCCGGCGTCCTTTGTGGCCTGGCGCTGCGAGTCATTGAAGTAGGCCGGGACCGTGATCACGGCTTTGGTCACTGCTTCGCCCAGGTACGCCTCGGCATCGCTCTTCAGCTTCGCCAGGATCATGGCCGAGATCTCCTGCGGTGTGTATTCCTTGCCTGTGCCGGGGAGCTTCACCCGCACATCACCGCTGGGACCTTCGATCGTTTCATAAGAGACCATCTTTCGCTCGGTCTCGACCTCGTCGAAACGGCGGCCGATGAAGCGTTTGATGGAGTAGACGGTGTTCTCGGAGTTGACCACTGCCTGGCGCTTGGCAGTCTGGCCGACCATCCGCTCGCCGCTCTTAGTGAATGCAACCACAGAAGGGCAGAGACGTCCGCCTTCAGCCGTGGGGATGACCGTCGGGTCACCACCTTCCATGACAGCCACGACGCTGTTCGTCGTGCCCAGGTCAATACCAATAATTTTCGCCATGAATCTTCACCTCACTCTTTCATAGGTTTACGTCCTTCATGATAGGCGAAACACGCTAGAGAAGCGTTAACATTGAATAGGAGGAAGATCAACCCGCATGACCCGGCCCGGAAGGGGGCTTGCGCTTTGAGCGGGTTTTTCCAGCAGGAGTTCCGGAGGCCGTTAACCGCGCGGTACACTGCCACACACGGTCGGGGGTGTTATGATGATCAGCAAGCTCCCGGCCCGGCTTTCGTTTTCTCCTTGCAGTCTTCCGGCGCTGGGATTGGAGGCGAGAGATGACCGAACTTGAACGTTTCCGGCACCAGAAAGATGATTTTTTTAAACACAGCCGGCAGAGTCCGCTTACGCCCGAACAGCAGGCATCGTTTAAAGGGTTGAACTACTTCGATGAAAATCCCGGTCTCCGCTTTGAAACCGAGGTGGAGCGATTTCCCGACGGGGAACAGATCCAGATTCAAACCAATACCGGCGATGTCCAGACCTATGAACGCTACGGCCGCTTCGAGTTCGAGGTCGAGGGGCAGAAAGCACAGCTGACGGTTTTCCGCAATGAAAACGGGTTCTTCCTGCCGTTTGCCGATTCGCAGGCCGGGAAAGAGACCTACGGGGCCGGGCGCTACCTCGAACCGGAACCCGGCGGCGGAGGGCGCCTGTACATCGATTTCAACCTGGCCTACAACCCCTACTGCGCGTACAACGCCAACTGGTCCTGCCCGATCACGCCTGCTGAAAACCGGATCAAGGTTCCCGTCCGGGCGGGCGAGAAGGTCTTCGACGACCACGAATAAGAAAGCCGAAGACCATCCAATCGATCCTGGATTTCGGTAACGAGTGCAGCAGCGCTTCAACGGTGTGAGATCGCGGCTCTTCCGAATCGGTGGCGGTAGCGCAGCAAGCCCAGCAGCAGGATGAACTGCACGGCGGCGGTGATCATGGTAGAGAATTGCTCGAAATAGAACACGAGCACATCCACACCTGCCAGCGAGAGCAGCAGCGCGACGACGGCCAGGTTGATCCCGGCTTGATCACGGCCAAGGGAAAGCAGTACGGCTGAGACGAACAGCAGCAAGCCAACCGATCCCTCCAGCGTCACGCGCGCCGCGAACCAGAAGACACCCGTCGCGCTGGACACTTTTCCCAGCGCCAGCAGTCCGGCAATCAGGGTTTCTAGACGGGCGGGCTCTCCCAGCGCCAGCAGCAGCCCGGCGAAATGATAGAGGGAGATCAAGCCGAGCGCGGCCAGCCCGCCGGCCAGCGCAGCACGCAATCGCGGCAGCGTTACCCGGCGCGTTTCCCAGAGGCGCAGCCCATGCAGTGCTCGTTCCAGCGCACCGGTCCGTTCCGGAGCGACCTGCAGGTTGCTGGAATGGAGAAAGATCAGCAAGCTCTCTGCCAGGCTGGCATAGTTCGACGAGCTGGTGTTCTCGATGATACGGGATAGCTGAGCTTCCAGCCGCAGCCGTTCATCGGGCTCAAGGTCGTGATCGAGCACTTCGCCCAGCTCACCGAAAACCAGGTAGAGTTCTTCGCGCGGGTCAAATTTCGGCTGCCGGCGTACTCGCAGGTAGATCAACACCGTGATCAGAAAAAACGCATAAATGATCGGTGCAGCGACGGGATGGAAGTAGTTGTTGCTCTGCGTGATGAATTTGCCGACTTCATCGATGAACAAACCGACGCCCGCGCCTGCCAGCACGGAAGCCAGCATATAGACCCAGCGGTTGACCAGGATGAGCAGCAGCAGCGATGCGCTGAAAAGGAACAAACCACCCCACAGGACATGCGCGATGTGCAGTTCACCGGAACCCAGCTGGGGGTAACCGGTCAATTCCAGGAAAAGGCGGGTTGCCCCAACGGACGCGGCAAAACTCAGCAGGGTGACCAGAACGTAGGTCTCGGCCCCACGCCGGCGTACAGGTTTTCGTATTCTTCCGAGCAACGGGTCAAGTGCCATGGAAGATTTCTCAGGCCACGTTGTCGCGGCGCGGATCCGGAACCAGCGTGAACAAGCCCACCGTAGCCACGACCGCCATCAGCGCACCGAAGAAGAACGGTGCCCGCGGCCCCAATCCGGACCAGCTTCCTACACCCTGCCAGAGCAGGCCGGCGATCAAACTCGCCGGCAGCACGCTGACTCCGATGGCGGTGTGCATCGTGCCGTATGCCGTGCCGCGATGGGTGGCCGGCACCAAGTCGGCCACGAACGCCCGGGCCGCGCCCTCCGAGAGGCCATAATAGATCCCGTAGACTCCCATCAAGGCCCAGGCCTGCCAGCTGCTGTTCGCCGCCGCAAACCCCAGATACACAACGGCGTAAACGCTCCAGCCCGCGATCAGCAGCCACCGCCGGCCAATGCGGTCCGAAAGCGACCCGGCCGGCGTCGAGAGCAGGGTGTAAACCAGGTTGAACGTGATCATCATCCCCAGCACCCCGACCACGGAGAGGCCCGTGGTCTGGGCCCGCAGGATCAAGAAGGCATCCGAGGAATTGCCCAGCGTGAAGATCACCAGCAGCACGATGAAGCGCCGGAAGCCAGGCAAGTTCCAGAGGGCGCCGCCCTCGGCGGAGGATGCCACCGCATCACCGGAAAGGGGCTTGTTTTCAGACCGTTTAGCCGGTACATCGTGCGCACCAAAGGCTAGAATAAGCACCGCCAACACGCTCGGCAGGATGCTGATGAGCACCACGCTCTGAAAAGTGCTCCGCTCGAGGTTCGGGTCGCCGCGCTGAGCGACCAGAACCACGACCAGCGCCACGACCAGGCCCAGCACGGCGCCGGCGGTATCGCCGGCGCGGTGCAGCCCAAAAGCCAGCCCGCGCTCTTCGGTTCTGACCGTATCCGCGACCAGCGCATCGCGCGGCGCGGTGCGAAGCCCTTTGCCCAGCCGGTCGCTGAAGCGAACCACCATGACACCCGGCCAGGTCGTGGTCAGGTACAGGAATGGCTTTGCCAGCGTGGAAAGGGCATAACCGGCCACAGCCAGCGGTTTTCGCATTCCCAATCGGTCCGACATCCAGCCCGAGACCAGCTTCAGCAAGCTTGCGACCGCCTCCGCCACGCCCTCGATCAGCCCGATGAAGGCTGTCTTCACGCCCAGCACGCTGTACAGGAAGATCGGCAGCAGGTTGAAGAGCATCTCGGATGAGACATCCGTCAGGAAGCTGGTCAGGGTAACCACCCAGACGTTGCGCGGCAGATCGGAAAGACGATGTGCCTCACCGCTCTGGGTGGATTCTGTTTTCATCATGGGTCACCTTCAGGCTGGGTGCCGGGGCCGGGTTCACTCCACCGAATGGTTGCTCCGGCCTCATCGCTGTGAAGATCATAGGTCTTTTCACCCAGCGCAACCTGGATCAGCCATCCCGGCGTTTCAACCGGGGCACAGGCTTCGCCGGATTCACCGAGGCCCAGGCAGGCATCGGGCCACACAGCCGGCTGATAGGAGAGCACCCTGATTTCCTGCGGCGTGCGGCTTTTTGCGGCCGCCAGCGCTCGCATGGCAAACGGAACAGCAGGGGGGAATGGTTCCTCCACTGCGTCAGGAGCGGCATGCAGTGGATCGCCAAGCAAGCCGCTGAGCAGCAGGATGAGTCCGCCATCCTGTCCATCATACACGGCAAACCATCCGGATCCGATCCAGATCAGCGGG
>JBJYWH010000237.1:0-2288 GCA_046259355.1 Anaerolineales bacterium | reverse complement strand
TTAATTTCGAAGGCTGACCGTAAGGGCGCAATTAACACGTGTGTGATAGAGTCATTTCGGAGTGGGAGGTTCGCTCGCGGAAGGATGAGGCATGGATCGCAGACGAAAAGCATCGAATACGATTCAGATCCCGTGGGGTTGGATTGCAGCTGCCGCAGGTGTGATCATCATGCTGTGGTTTCTGCTGGCGCCGCCCCGGTTCTGGACCAATATCGTCAAGCATGTCGACCTGAGCGATCCGGTTGCTACCGGCGAACAGCTGGTGAGTGATTATGAATGCCGTGGCTGCCATCTTATCGGAAGCTACGGCGGATATGTCGGGCCGGACTTGCGCGGTGTCACCCAGCGGCTCGACCTGGAGCAGCTCGATACCTGGCTGCGCGATCCGGCTTCCATTGTCGGGCCCAGCGCCATGCCGGATTTCGATCTCTCCAACAGCGAAATTAAGGCCATCATCGCCTATCTGCAGGCGCAGGATTCCCCCTGAAGACCCTGACCGCTGCATCAAAACCGCCCTGCAGTGCAGGGCGGTTTTTGTGATCAACGGATCCGGGCCTAGAGTTCTTCGCGCTGGAATCTCCACAGCCCAACCGCAATGAAAAGAACCATCGCCGCACAGGCGACATAGAACGGCGTCATGTCATAGGGATGGCGGCCGGCCATGATGGCCGAGATGATCGAGAAATCCATATCCCCGATCGGGATGGCGATCGTCCAGGGCATGACTTTGATCGCAGCCGGCAAGATCCCGAACAGCAGTTGCTGTCCGAAGGCGAGCGCCAATGGGATGCCGATTACAGCCGGGCGAGCGCTGAAGAACGTCCCCAGCATCAGCGTGAGCAGCAGGTAGAAGCACAGGTAGAGCCAGAGCACACCGATGCCGAGTGCGAATTTCCCCGGGTCGATCGTGAGGCCGCCCACGAATCGAAATTCGAGGAACGCGATCACGGCTGGGATGAGCACCAGGGAGACCAGGACCCCCAACCCATACCCGATCACTTTGGAGAGAATGAAGGCAATGCGCGAGACCGGCTTCGAGAGCACCCAGGCAGCAGTGCCCTTCTCCTTCTCGCCGACAATGGCGTCCTGTGCGGCGATCACAACCGCGATCGATGGGAACATGCCGGCGAAAATGCCGTAAAGCGTGGTGACATCCGGGATGCCGACCGTTTCATCCTGGGCAAGGATCGCCAGCAGCAAGCCGTTGATGATAAAGACCCAGAGCAGGGCTTGGGTCCACCAGGTGCGAGTGCCAAACCAGCGATCGAGTTCGCCGCGCAGCATGTTCCTCAGGCCGCCGCGCCAGCCGCGGCTGTAAACGGGTGTGAGATCCTTATTGGCTGGCATGGCTGCCTCCTTCGACAATGTTCATGAAGACTTCTTCCAGTTCGTAGCGCTTACGGCCATAGTCGACCACAATCGCTGCGCCTCCCTGCAGGAGTGTCGGAAGCAGTTGAGTCTCTGCCGCTGTTTCGTCGTTCACGCTCACCAGGAAGCGCGTCACGCCGGCCTTTTCCGAGCTCTGGATGTCCACGATAAAGGGAAGTCCGGAGATTCGAGACTGTGCGCCGGCCACGTCCCCTTTTACACCGATCGAGAAAACCACACCGCCGCTTCCGGCCAGCAGGGTTTCGATCGGTCCGTAAGCGACCAGTTCACCATGATTGAGAATGGCAACCGTGTCACTGATCTGCTGGACATCATCCAGGATGTGAGTCGAATAGAAGACCGTGGTGTGCTTGCGCAGCCGGCTCATCACTTCGAGTACATCGTGCCGTCCGAGCGGGTCGAGCGAGGCGGCCGGCTCGTCGAGAATGAGCAGGTCCGGGTAATTGATCTGTGCCTGGGCGATGCCCAGGCGCTGGCGTTCGCCGCCGGAAAATCCTTTGATCGGTCGATCGGCTTTATCCGCCAGCCCGACCAGTTCCAGCGTCTCCTCGATTCGTTCCCTCAGCAAAGCCGGCGGGCCACTGAAAAAGAATCGCAGGGTGTAATCGAGTGTCTCGCGGGCTGTCATGTGCTGGTAGAAGCGCGGATCCTGTGGCAGGTAGCCGATGCGAGAGCGAATCTCGACGCTGTCGCGAGTGATGTCGAGTCCGAAGACCTGTCCGCCCCCGGATGTCGGCCGGATCAAGCCCAGCAGCAGCTTCATCGTGGTCGTCTTCCCGGCGCCGTTCGGGCCGATCAGCCCGAGGGCGGTACCCCGCGGCACTCTGAGGTCCAGTCCGTTCACGGCGGCGACTTCGCCGAACCGCTTCACGAGACCTTCCGCCCGGATCACCGCGTCG
>JBJYWH010000236.1:0-3265 GCA_046259355.1 Anaerolineales bacterium | reverse complement strand
GCCATACCGGGGAAGAAGGCGAGTTTTAACATCGTACAGCGCGCCCGGGCTCGAGCTGCGTATCGCGCCGCTGTCGATCGCGGGTATCCCGCCCTGCATATCGAACTGCAAGATGATCAAAGCCTCAAGGCGTGCATGCAATCGCTGGTTGAAATCCTGAAGCAGAACAGCGGACCGTTGATAGAAGAGCCAGACAAGTAGATGCCCCCTCCGCGATCGAAGAAGATTCTCTATGGACAGCAGGAAGTGATCTTCGACTTCCTGCCCCAGAATGTCCTCGCCAACTTTAACCACCCGAGATCAGAGAACGCACTGCTCTGGAATATCATTTACCCGAGAAGTCAGCCAGATCTCGCCTGGCGCCGGCTGGTTGCCTTGCCGCCGCTCTGGGGAACCGCGGTCGACGCAGGGCGTGAACCTGACGACCGGCTCATCCCATATTACTGGGGCTATCGGGTATCGGGTGCAAAACTCGAAGGCCTGGACGATGTCCTGACCGAGGTCGATGGGCCAGGGCCGAAGACGGAGGTCGACCTCTTTCTCAAGGGCCGTTCGAAGCTCGTTGTGGTGGAAGCCAAGCATACCGCCGCGCTGGGAAAGTGCTCGCGCTATCAGGCAGACCGCTGTCCGGAGATCCACCGGTGCGACGACCGGGATGAGCCTGTATGCCGCTATTGGGAAGCCGGCCCGAGTATGATGAACACCGCACTGGCGATGGGGGAGCGGCCGGTCCCCGGTGATGGATCGCCGCCCTGCAATGAGCATTACCAGCTGGCTCGCACGCTGATGGTCGGTCTGGCACTGGAGAGAAAGCTGAAGCTGGAGCTCCACCTGTGGCTGATCCTGCCCCGTCGCAGCTGGAAGCGTTTTCAGTCGGCCTGGCTCGATTTTACAGAGCGGGTTCGCGAGGAAGGACGCTGGCGGAGGATGCGGGTGCTGGCGTGGGAAGAACTGGAATCATATGAGATCTAGATAGAGGGGTCGGGGAGTTCGGCTTCGTTCCTCGTCAGGGCTTTGTATCCATAGAGACGCCAACAAGGACTACAGGATGAACGAGGCACAAGCCAGACCATAGAAGGAAATGCTGGCGAGCAGCTGGCGCAGGCCGATCCGGGCAGGCCGCTGACCGACGGCGGGCTGCACGACTCCAGCGGTGGCATCGAGCAGCATGAGAGTAAATGCCAGAAGAAGACCGGGAGGGATCAGGCCGGACGCTGCAAGTCCGGCTGCAATGATGACATTCACGAGGTGGTAGGCTAATGTCCGGCCACCGGCTCGCAGTTTCGGTTCGAGCCCCGATTCGGCCTGCCATCCTCGCTGCTCAAGGCGCAGGTAGACGAGCACGATCGACGCGGCGGATTGGAGCCAGGCCAGCAGCCACAGGATCCACGGAAGAGAGGCACTGGATCCCCTGCAAACCCAATACGCCGCCGGAGCTGCCAGGGCAAGGACCCCTGAGCCAACGATTTCAATCCCGCGCTGTCCACGTTCCTCGCGTTGGCTCACGAGCCACAGGTGCCATCCAAATACCGGCAACCCGGGAATCAGGAGCAGCAGCAGTCGGTCAAAGCCGCGCAGAATCAGCGCGACTCCCGCGGCCGCCAGCAACAGTCCATACAACAGCAGCCAGAACTTAACCGGAGCATTGTCCGCCTTTGCGCGGCGCCCGCTTTTGATCTTGACGAGCAGGCTGACGGGCTGGCGAAGCAGGAATGCAAACAGGAGCGCAGCCGTTAATGGAATCAGATCGAGTGGAATATTGCCCGCAGCAGAAATGCCGAGCAGCAGGGGGCCGATCCACCAGATCCAGGAACCGTGTTCCGCGGGGAGGGCGTAGATTTTCCTCCAGGGGGAGCGCCGGCGGATGATCCTCTCAGACATGCCCCGATTATACTTTTCGTGCGGCCTGCTGGCAGGAAATAGTCAAGGGTGCTATACCATAGCGAGCACGGTGTAGAGCGGTGGAAGGAGTTCGATTCAGGATGGACATTTCAGGTTCAGATGCGGTTTCCGTCGATGTGGGTCTCCGGCTGCGGCAGTTGCGGGAGGATCGCGGCCATTCCATTCGTGAGCTGGCGCGCCTGAGCGGGCTATCGGCCAACGCGCTGAGCTTGATTGAACGAGGTAAAAGTTCGCCCTCGGTCAGCACGTTGTATAAGGTATCCGACGCGCTGGATGTCCCTATCACCGCCCTGTTCCAACTGACGGGCGAGCACGCGGAGGTTGTCTACGTGCGGGCGGGTGAACGGACCCGGGTGCCATTCACGCGCGGCCTCTGGGAGGGGTTGGGTGGCGAGCAGTTTTCCGGCCGCGTGGAACCTTTCTCGCTTACGCTGGAAAATGGAGCCACCAGCGGGCCCGAGATGATCGAGCACACAGGACATGAGTTTGTCTTCTGTCTTCGGGGTCAGCTGGAATACCAGGTGCAGAACCAGATCTTCACACTCGGAGCCGGTGATTCGCTTCTGTTTGCCGCGCATCTCAAACACCGCTGGCGAAACCCGGGACCGCTGGTCACGAGCGCCGTATTCGTCCTCTCGGGTTTTGAAGTCGGCGATATTCCCGTCCGGCATCATGTCAGCAGCGAATAAATCCGGCCCCTGCCGATCACGAATCCCGGTCGGTTGAACGTTGGGTAATTTCGCCCTCAGCCCTGCATGGTCGAGCCTTCACACCCCGTCCCGGACGGTCGGTGGCCTGGATTCACCCCGCTTGATTCCGCGCTCGCATTCAGGCATGCTGGCAGGATGCAGGACGGGCTGACTTTCAGTTCGTGTAGCTGCAGGATTCTTCCTGCTTTTGTGCCGGGTGATATCCCTTCCTACCGGTCAAGGATCGATACCCCGTAACCGAAAATCTCTTTTTCGACGGATCTTATAAAGGAAGCTGATCGCCCACACCGTATCGGCTCTATAAATTCGTTTTCCCTCGACGGGAATCGAAAGCATCGGATACGACGGCGGCAGCCCCACCTCGGTCAACCGAGTTGCGGCTCCAGGATCGTGACGCATACCCCAGCCGGCTTGCACTTGACGGATAGAACAATCGTGCTATACTGAGATTGCTTGACAGAACATTTGGTCTATTCGGTGGAGGGAAGCCATGGGGAATGAGGTTCTGACGCAGACGCGTGTGGTGGACGAGAAGCAGCGCCAGGAAGTCCTCGACAAGGCGCTGCTCGATATCAAGAAGCGATTCGGGGAGGGTTCGGTCATGCGTCTGGGGGAGGCGCGCCACCTGGCGGTGGAGGCGATTCCGACCGGTT
>JBJYWH010000235.1:0-6331 GCA_046259355.1 Anaerolineales bacterium | reverse complement strand
AATTGGGGTGATCTACATCACGCACCGGATCGCTGAAGCGCTGCGCATCGCCGACCGCATCACCGTGCTTCGTGATGGGATTCTGGCCGGCTCGCTGGACGCCGACTCGGTCTCGGAAGAGGAGTTGGTGCGCCTGATGGTCGGACGCTCCCTGGATGAAATGTATCCGCGCAGCTGGACCGAGGTGGGGGACGTCGTCCTTGAGGTGCGGGATCTATTCACCGAAGATGGCCTGAGCGATATCTCCCTGGAACTGCATGCGGGTGAGATCCTGGGGATCTATGGATTGATGGGGGCCGGCAGGACCAAGCTCGCGAACGCACTTTTTGGCATTTCGCATTTATCGAGCGGCACTGTGCTTGTACGGGGCCAGGAGGTGAAATTGAAATCGCCTTCGCATGCCCGCCATCTGGGCCTGGGGTACATTCCGGTCGAGCGGAAGGTGGAGGGCCTCGTCATGCCGCTTTCCGTCCGGAAGAACCTTTCGCTGGCCTCCATGGATAAGTACAGTCGAGGCCCATTCATTCAGGAACAGAAGGAAAAGCAAGGCACCCGGCACTGGGTGGATCTGCTGCAGATTCGGACTCCCTCGCTGGATGCGAAGATTACGGGCTTGAGTGGCGGCAACCAGCAGAAGGTCGTCGTTGGGCGTTGGTTGGATGCCGAATCGAAGATATTAATTATGAATGAACCCACGCGCGGGATCGACGTGGGCGCCAAAGTGGAAATTTACACCTTGATGGATGATTTGTGCCATCAGGGTGCTGGAATCTTGATGTTCTCATCCGAGATGCCGGAGCTGCTTGCGATCGCCAACCGCATTCTCGTGATGAGCCGCGGGCGCATAACGGGTGAATCCTCACACGGGAAGGCCACCCAGGAAGAACTCATGCGCTGTGCGGTGCTCTAAGGAGAATGGAGTGCTCAGCGTGAGAAGGATATTCTCTCGCTGAACCCATGTCCGCTATGGGGCCAAATTATAACCTTCGGGAGGTTGATGTGAGCCAGATCGCCGAGCAGGAAATGAGCACGAAATCAAGCTCAAGGTTTTTTGAGTGGCTGCGCCGGGCGGTAGGCCAGGAAGGCGTAGCGCTTTCCATCGCATTACTGCTGCTGCTGCTTGTCTTTACCTTTACCTCGCCTCACTTTCTGAATGTTCAGAATATGCTCAACATCGGGCGATCGGTCGCCATCATGGGGATCTCCGCCACCGGAGTCACCATCGGCCTGATCGGTGGCGTGTTCGACCTCTCCATCGCTGCCGTCGCCGATCTCACGGCCGTCGTTACCTCGTTGATCAACCTCAACCTCGGGCTCTCCGCCAATCTTTCCATGCTGTGCGGACTGGCAGTGGGTGAGCTGTGCGGTGTGATCAACGGGCTGCTGGTCACCCGGCTGCGGATCAACCCGATCATCGGCACGATCGCGACCGGGGGCGTCTACCGCGGGATCGGCTTCCTGCTCACGGGTGGGCAATCGCATGCCGTGGCAAGCCTGGGTTTCCGCTGGCTTGGCCGTTCAAAGGTCCTTGGCATACCCTCGGCCTTGATCGTGATGCTGGTGATCATGGCCATCGGCTATGTCATTCTGCGGCATACGCAGTTTGGACGGAAAACGTACGCCGTCGGTGGGAACCCCGTTGCCAGCCGGCTGGCAGGGATCAACGTCGACCGGCACCGCATGCTGCTCTTCATGCTGGTTGCAACCGGCGCCTCGCTCAGCGGCCTGGTCCTGCTCTCCAAGCTGGGGACCATGATCCCGAACGCGTCGGCGGGAACCGAGCTGGACATTATCGCAGCCGCGATCCTGGGTGGAACGGCGCTGGCCGGCGGCGGCGGAACGATGCAGGGCACCCTGATCGGTGTCCTGATCCTCGGTACGCTCCGCAACGGCTTGATCATCAATAACGTCAATGCCTACTGGCAGGAAATCGCCAGCGGCATCGCGCTGATCATCGCTGTCGGCCTGGACTACCTGCGATCCGGTGGCTACCGCTAAGGGAATACGTGGGAGGCGATAAACCATGCGTATAATCAATGTTGAGGGGCAGTACTACCAGATGTATCCACCCGAGAAGTATAAGGGTCGCGTGCCCCAGCGCTTTGAGGTCGATTTCGACCGTTCGGCGCTGCTGGTTGTGGATGTGTATGGCCACGGTTTTCAAGCCGGGGAAGCGACGCAGGACCACCCCAGCATGGACGATACGGCGAATAAAATCTGGGATGATGTGACGCTGGGTTTTGTACGGCCGGCGTTGGAAGCGGCAAGATTGGCAGGAATGCCGGTTGTATATGCTCATAACAGCTCCCCGAATGTAGAAATCGGTCAATCCCAATTGGGGCAGCAGCTCGCTCGTTCGCTGCAGTGCGATCTTGCCGATCTCCTAAGTGAACGGCCGGGGCTGGTCGATCCGCTCGAGTACCGCGTTCGAGAAAGCGCCAGGCTGCTCGATATCGCACCGCCCGTCGCACCCAGGCCTGGTGATTATTTCATCCGGAAACACTTCTACAGTGGATTTAAGGACACCCGCCTGGACACGCTGCTCCGCAACATGGATGTGAGGACGCTGTTCGCGGTGGGTTTCGATGCCAGCGTGTGCCTGCTGTGTACGCTCATCGATGCTTTCGAATTGAACTATGAGATCGTATTGCTGCGCGACGCCGTCCTGGCGCTCGAAATTCCCGAGGACGAGGCCATTGGGTATTCCTTCACCGAACGCATGATCAAGTGGATGGAAGCCATGCTCGGCAGGTCCATCACGACGCAGCATTTCGTGGATTTGATGGCAGGAATCGAGCCGGCGGCGTCTGATGTTGTCGTCGGACAATCCGCATAGGAGGGAATCCGATGAAGATCCATTATCGTTCGCTGGCTGGTGTATTGCTGCTTGTTCTGCTGACCCTCCTGCTGGGGGCGTGTCAGCAAGAGGCCGCGGGTCCCGATGACTCGATCCTGCTTCAAGATCCAAAATACATCATGGGTTCCGGGTTGTTCAAGCGCCATTGTGCCGGGTGCCACGGCGAGGCGGGTGAAGGGCGGACATCCCTTGGGCCCACCATCAACGATGCTTCCTGGCAGGAAGGCATCACCGACCAGCATATTCGCGAGGTCATTCTCGAGGGACGTCGGGTGGCAGGCACGAGCATGGATAGTTTCAAGGACATGCTGAGCGACGATGAAATCGATGCCGTCATCGTCTACGTGCGATCGCTGGCACGGTAATCGATCCGTTTTCATAGGGAATAGGTGAGGGGTGGTACGCCTATGTCTGTTGAGTTTGGAAAGATCGAAAGTCAGGCGATACGTGATCAGGTTCTGGATGCCATCGAAGGTGCCTTGATCTCGGGTGCGCTTCGCCCTGGTGAGCGGGTGGTGGAGGCGAAGATTGCCAGCGAAGCCGGCATCAGCCGGGGACCTGTTCGGGAGGCCATCCAGCGGTTGGTGGCGGAGGGCATCCTGGTCCACATCCCGAATAAGGGCACCTTCGTTGCCCCCTGGGATGACACGGATGTCGCAGAGACCTACAGCCTGCGGGCACTCCTGGAGAGTTACGCTGCAAGGCTCACGATGCACCGAATGAGCGAGAACGATCGCCAGGAGATGGAATCGATTGTCGAGCGGATGTTCGAACGGGCACGGGCGAACGATCCCGACGGGGCGTATGAATTGGACATACAGTTCCACCGGCGTCTGGCTGAGCTTTCCGGGCATTCGCTGCTCGTACGGATGCTGTCGGAAATTGGCCGCAGGATCAGCATGCTCGTGAATCTGGACGCGCGAACCACCCCCGACCTGATCGAGTACGCCCAGAACCACAACATGCTTCTCGATGCATTGAAAACGGAAGATGGCGCCTACGTTGAGCAGCTTTTTCGGGAACACATCGTCGCGGTCGGCGATGTACTGATCCACCGCATGCATGAAGAAGAGCAGCGGACGAATGGAAAGGTATCCGACGATCGAGACGTATCCGCCAGTGTTGCGGAGCTGTATTCGTTAGCCATGAAGAAGCGCGAATGAATGGACGGGAGTGTGTGCTGGCGGCCATAAACCATGAAGAGCCGGAGCGACTGCCGGTGGATTTTGGTGGCCGACATACAACGATGCATCGCCAGGCGCACGAAAATCTCAAACGCTTTCTTGGACTGGAGGGCGGCGAGGAGGTTTTCCGCCAATTCTGGCTGCAGACAGTTGAGATGGATCCCCGCATCCAGGAAAGGCTCGGAGGGGATGTCCTGGCGTTCTGCACCGGCAAGCCCGATGCCTGGGATCTCGAGGTCGATGACGCCACCGGCGTCTTCTTCGATGAGTGGGGTGCGGGGTACCGCATGCCCCCGGGCGGCTATTACTACGATTACGATTCCCACCCGCTCGCGCATGTCAAATCGATTGACCAGCTTGATGCGTACAGCTGGCCGGACCCGCTCGACCCCGGCCGATACCGCGGTTTGAAGGAGCAGGTTGCCCGGGCCGCAGCCTCCGGCGAAAAGGCCATCATGATGACCATCTCGCCGGCTGGAAGCTGGGAGCATTCGTGGACCTTGCGCGGCCCGGAGCAGGCGCTGCTCGACCTGGTAGCCCAGCGCGAACTATACGAAGCGATTCTCGACCGGATCGTCCAGTTTCAACTGGCGCAGTGGGATCAAGTCCTGGAGCTGGTGGGCGAGTACATCGACGTGGCTGCCATGAGTGATGACCTGGGAACGCAGGTCGGCCCGATGATTTCCCCCGTACTGTACCGCGAGCTGTTCAAGCCGCGCTTGACGCAGATCACCAGTCTGATCCACCAGAAAAGCCACGCGAAGACCTACCTGCACACCGATGGATCGGTGTATGCCTTTCTCCCCGACCTGATCGAGGCGGGAATCGAGATCATCAACCCCGTTCAAACCGAGTGCAAGAACATGGAGCCGGAGAGGCTGAAGCGCGAATTCGGCGATCGATTGACCTTCTGGGGAGCCGGCTGCAATACGCGTGTGCTGGAATTCGGAACACCGGACGATGTCCGTGCGGAAGCACGGCATGCCATCGAAACGCTTGGGCCCGGAGGGGGATATGTCTTCGGTCCCATTCACAATGTGCAGCCGGAAGTGCCGCCGGAGAATGTCGCCGCGATGCTGGAGACAGCACGCGAATCCGGCCGGTATCCCATCCGGGAGTCGGGATGACGAGGGGAGTGATGGATGGGAAGGCTCGCGTACGCGCCGCGCTGGCGCACGAAGAAGCAGACCGGGTGCCATTGTACGAGGGGGCATTTTCCTCCTCGATCGCCTCGCAAATCCTAGGACGGGAAGTCTTCGTTCCTTCGAATGGGGGATCCTCTTTTCGCCATTTCCTGCTGGCGCACCAGGCTGGAATCGAAACCGCCCGTGAGGCCGCCGTCAAGTCGGCACATGATGGAGTCGAGCTCTATGCCCGGCTCGGTATCGACATGATTCGTGTCCGCATCACCGATTTCCTGACTCCGGTGGATTTTGGTTACGGGAACTACGGCAGCAACGCGCTCTTCGACAGCGAGATCAAGACGCTCTCTGAGAACCGCTGGCGTATCGAAGGGCCGGAAGGGATGTGGTCCGACCATGTCTTCGAGGCCGATACCGATGCCATGATGTGCGTCGACCATGCCATTCTGCACGATGCAAACGAGGGTTTCGAACGGTATGTCGAGCTGCTGGAACGCACCAGCACTGCGCTTCACAAGCGGACCGAGGTGGGATTAGCCGGTGTTCGCGCGGCGGTGGAAGCCGGCCGGGAAAAGGGAGTTTTCATTCTCGGCTGGGGCGATGTCGCGTATCCGGGCTCATCGCCCTGGCTGACCGAATTCCTGGTTTCCATGCGCACCGATCCTTCCCTCGTAGCTCGCTATATGGAGGTGACGACAGAAGGCGCCCTGGTGTTTATTCATGCTCAGATCGAAGCGGGTGTGGACGGCATCCTGGGTGGAAATGATTGGTGTTTCAAGAGCGGCCCGATGTTCTCGCTGGATGATTTCCGGCAGTTTTTCGTTCCGCACTTACGCCGGATTGTCCAGGCCTGCCACGAGAATGGCGTTCCCTATATCAAGCACCTGGATGGAAATACGAATATCCTGCTCGATTCGCTGGTCGATGAGGTCGGGATCGACGGATACCATGGGATCGAACCCCCGGCCGGCATGGATATCTTCGATCTCAAGACGCGCTACGGCTCAAAGATTACGCTTCTCGGGAACCTGGATTGCGGCGAAATCCTGTCCAACGGGTCGCAGGAGCAAATCGAAGCTGAGACGAGGCGAATTCTCCGCCACGTTTCACCCGGTGGAGGGCATGTCTTCGGATCGAGCAATTCGATC
>JBJYWH010000234.1:0-1828 GCA_046259355.1 Anaerolineales bacterium | reverse complement strand
TCACCAGCATGAGGGGCTTCGGTATCTTGATTTCGGGCAGCTTGCTGCCGCTGAGAGCCAGCGAGTAGGGCAGGACAGCCAGTGTACCCAGCAGCGCCAGGCCGAGCAGGATCAGGAATTCAGAAAGCGGGAAGGTAGCCATCCACGATTGCCTCGGAAGAGTGGGGAATTTCGAACCCCCTCGTTTTCGATGTCGTCTTCGTGATGATCGGTTGGATTCCAGCGTTCATCGTATTCCAAAGCAAGGCGTTCGCAGGGGTGAATTCGTCATGTAAAGCCCGTACACAAAGCACCATCTTCGCCTGCTATGACATCCTCACGGACCACGAGCCCCGGCGCCGACCAGGGCTGCAGCTCTCTGGGTGAGCCGCAGACGATCCTGTGCATGAGGAGACAGGTAAGAGGAGTTCCCCGTCGGAGGGTGATTTCGCCTGGCTATGCGTGCAGCCGACGTGAGCTTCTCGCTCGCCTCTGCCGGCGGGTGCAGGGAGGGAATACCTACGGCACAGTCTGCCAGACTTCGTAGCAAGAGGCCCTGGCCAGGGGCTGGTCGGCTTCCGGCAGACCCTGGTCCGTTCTGAAGTGGAGGGGATCAAAGCGGACGGCGAAGTAGTACTCATGCCCGAGATTCTGCACCTGCCATCCGGCTTCTTCTTCGATGCTCAGTGCGTCATCGCAGTGGATCACAAGGGAATCCGGCGACAAATAGGGGATCATCGAAAGGGGCTGCGTGATGCCGCGCTTCTTCAGTTCGATCACCTGCGGCGTGACCAGGCCTACCTCGTCCAGCATGATCCGGTTCGAATAGTAGCCGATGTATCCGAGCGGTTCGAGCTGAACCGTCGTATGCGGTGACGTATTCTGGCGCAGCCAGAGCCCAATGGACCGGAGCGAAGCCTCATTTCGAACTTGCTGCAGTTGGCGCAGGTTGTGCGCATTCCGCCCGATGGCTGCGGTTGTCATGATGAGGATGAGGACCGGGATCAGTACCCATGCGCCGCGCCGGCTGAAGAGGCCGCTGCGGCGTTCCACGATCGATCCCACCCAAAACCCGATCAAGATGGAGTTCGCCCAGATGACCGGCATGAAGTAGCGGTCAAAAAAGGTTTGGCGCAGGACCAACAGGCGAGCCGTTTCGAGCAGGCTGAAGAGCGTCAGCTCACGCAGAATCCGATTCTTCCACGCATAGAAGATGGCCGACATTGCGAGCAGGGTGGATATGATGGTGCTCAGCGCGCTCCAGGGCGCGATCGGGGAGCGCGTGCCGAATGGGTTCATCCGTTCGAGCACACGGAAGAGGGGCTCCAGCCGGTTCAGCAGCATCGAGAGCGGGGGTTCGAGGAAGGGCGCTGCCACGGTTTTACCCTGGATGAAATACGCCCAGTATTTCGCGGTCACCGTCAGCGGGACCGGTGAGCCGAACATCCGCCACGCGTAGACGACCCAGGGCAGGTAGGTGATTCCTGCAGCCAGCGCGACCAGGCCGCCGTGGGTGGGTTTTTTCAAGCAAGCGCCCGCGACCAGGATCAGCACCCACAGTGCGGTATCCAGCCGCACCCACAGGAGAACTCCCAGCAGAACCCCGGTCGCGACCCAGCGTTCCCGCCGGTAGGCCAGCCATGAGGCGGCCATGATGGCAATCGCCAGGGTACCTTCCATACCGGCGCTATCGAGGTACAGCAGCCTGGGCGATACGATGAGCATCAGGATGGCCGCGCTGCGCTGTGCCGGGCTGAGCCCTTCTTCTTCCAGTGCACGAAAGGTCAGGATGACCGAGCCGAGCGTGGCGAGCAGGCTGATCAGCAGCGCTCCCGGGACGGGATCCCGC
>JBJYWH010000233.1:0-11948 GCA_046259355.1 Anaerolineales bacterium | reverse complement strand
AGCTGATGGACAGTGTATACGGGGCATCACCGGATCCAGCGACGCTGGTGGATCCGGTGTTGTGGAGCGAATTCCTGCAGGCCAGCCAGGACCTGCCCTCGCCCCGCATCAACTCGCTGTTCGTCCAGTCTCTGGCGGATGTGGAAAGCACGAAGGGCTGGCGCTTCCTGGGACAGCGCTTCACGATGGATGGATTCATCCTTCAGAACCTGATTTTCGACAAGGTGCAGGACAAGCCCAATGGCGAGCGCCGCTTCCTGCCGACCGGACCGGATGTCATGGCGACCCTGGGTTCGCAAGCGGCTTTTGCCGTGCTCGAGAATAGCGGCGAAACTGCCTTTCCGGGCTATCAGGATCAGATGAGGAAACTGCAGCATATCGTCTCAGAACAAACGCAGGAGCAGTGGCAGGCCGGATCCTACGATGCCTGGCTGTATGCATTCCTGCCGGTGCTCGAGGTGAAGGGGGAGGACTATCCCGAGGTCATGCAGGGCAGCGCCTGGGCCATTCGAGAGATGAACTCCTGTCTCGGGAGCTGGGCTGAACTGAAGCACGACACCATACTGTATGCCAAGATGCCGGAGGGCGTCGGGGGCGGGGGTCCGCCCTGCACCTCCGGCCCGCCGCCTGCCTATGTGGAGGCCAACCCCGAGGCTTTCTACCGCCTGGCTTACGTCGCCTCGGTGATTGCGCAAGGCCTCGTCGAGCGGGATGTCGTCACCCCGGGTGAATACACCTGGTGCATGACCGACTCGTTGGAGGGCTTGACCTACTGCATGCAGGAACTGGGCAAACGCTTCGCCTCCCTGGGTGAGATCGCAGCCCGGGAGCTGACCGGCGAACCGATCACCCCGTCGGATTTTGACCTGATCCAATCCTGCTTGGGTGGGGAGGAATGCATGGCGATGTCCATGAGCCGCTATGGCGGTGGGGGGCTCGACCCGATGCCCATCGTCGCGGCGGTCGCCGGCGCGGCTCCTGGCGTGCTCGAAGCGGCAACCGGGTATGTGGACCGGATGTACGTGGTCGTGCCGATCAACGGCTCGTTCTTTGCAGCCCAGGGCGGTGTGTACTCCTACTATGAATTCATCCAGCCGCGCGAGGACCGGCTGACGGACGAAGCCTGGCGTGAGCGCCTGGATTCAGGCCAGGCGCCGGATCTGCCCGCGTGGGCGTCGGGATTCGTGTTCGAAGGTGGAAGCCCGACCAACGTCACCGGCTTTTATGTTGGCGCAGCCTACGAGGTCACCGACCAGGGGGCTGGCGTGGGATTGCGTTCGGGGCCGGGAATGGCATTCTCCACCATCGGGGCACTGCAGGGGAACTCGATGGTGCAGATCATCGATGGCCCGGCGCAGCAGGACAATCTTGTCTGGTGGCAGTTTGAGGATTGTTTCAGCGGCGAGACCGGCTGGCTCTTCCAGGATGGTCGCTACCTGGATTACTATTCGCGGTGACGCGTACGGAAGAACGGAACCGAGCAAACCGCTCGATCAATACCATCATGGCATAATGGAAGTAGAATTTTGTATTCGCAGTTGCAAAGGGCGTCGGCAGGGAGGTGATACTCGATTGAGTTCGATCCACCCGAGCTCGACCCAAAAACGATCGACCCGTAAGTCCCGTTTGATAGGATGCTTTTACCGGCTTGAGCTCAACGCTCACCCTGGAGGAGAGACATGAAAAAAATCCAGCTCCCGTTGTTTGCCCTCGCTTTCTTATCGATCGCTGTCCTGGCCTGTTCGATCACGATCCCCTACGGTTCCAACCCGGGTACGATTCGCGGCTCGGGAAACATGACCACCGAAGAGCGCTCCGTCAGCGGCATCAAGGCCGTAGAACTGGCGATGAACGGCTCACTTCATATTGAATATGGAGATACGGAAGCGCTGACGGTCAAGGCCGAGGACAACCTGCTGCCGTATATCGAGACCTTGATGCGCGGCAACACCCTGCTGATCCGGGTTGAACCGGGCGCGAATTTTCAAACCAATCGCTCGATTGATTTCACGCTCACCGTGACGGAATTGACTGATCTGAGCGTATCTTCGAGCGGCGATATTTCTGCTTCCGCACTCGACGGCAGCCGCTGCAGCGTGGATATCTCCAGCTCGGGCAGCATTGACCTGGATGCGGTCAACTGCACCACGCTCACGGTCAGCATCTCGAGCTCGGGTGGGGTCAATATCGCCAGTGGATATGTCGAGCAGCAGAGCATCCGCATCAGCAGTTCCGGCGATTATGACGCCCGGGATGTGGAGGGAAGGGATGCCGATATCACGATCTCGAGCAGCGGCTCGGCCACGGTACGCTCCTCCGATCGCCTGACCGGCACAATCAGCAGCAGCGGCAACATCTACTACTTTGGCGACCCGCGCGTCGAAGTCCGCACGACCTCATCCGGTGACGTGGAAAGGTTGGGGAACTGACGGACAGCATACCGCGGCGGCAGTTCAGGAAAATCACCCGAGGCTCGGGCTGACGCTTGATCAGCCCGGGCCTTTTCATCGGCTCACGGCATGATGGCGATGCCGGAGAAGGATCTCAAGCCGTTGCGCAAGCTTCTCTTGTTTCCAGGATCCAGCGTTTGGGGCCAGCCGCGGGATTTGCACCGGATTTCGAGCGCGTCTACACTCCCGCCAGATCGATGAACCGGTGGGTGGTAGGTCCACCTTTCTGGATAGGAGTCGGGAGGATCGGCATGTCCAAGGAGAAAAAGCTCATCCGCACAATTGGTCTCATGCTGACCATCCTGCTTTTTGCTGGCTGCAATATGCCGCGCCCGGGATCGACACCGATCCCGCCTTCTCCGACAGAAGCGCTTCCGGAGCTTCCCACAGCGGTACGTTCGGATACGATGGAAGCATCACCGGTCGCCCCGACCCCGGTCGAAGCGACGGCCGTGGATGAGCCCACGGATGCTGGACCGAGCCCGGTGCCGGATACGCCTACCCCCGTTCCTCCTTCGCCAACCGCTCCGCCCCCCGCAGGGGGAGTCAGCCTGAACTGCGATGGGACCTACCAGCGCGTGCGAATCACGGATGGTGGTGCGAGCGGCAAGACCATCTCGGTCGACAACTGGGATGGTTCAGCCTGGGTGAATGTGTGGAATGTCTTTGGTGGAGACCCAATGGTGCGCCAGATCGAAGACAGCGCCGGCTACTACCCCTTCGGGGACTGCCAGAAGCTGGTCATCGTCCCGATTCGGTACGCAGGGTCGGGCGCCATCCTTGAGCTCGGTATCCATGTCTGGAACGGTGCCGGGTTGACGCAGGTCTACTTCAATGATGGCACGCACGGCAGCTGGAGCAAGGTCGGCGATAACATCATCTTTGAAGAATCGCTCTACCTGTACGGTGAACCGAACTGCTGCCCCTGCAATCGCCAGACGCTGCAGCACACCTGGGACGGCACCGCTTTCATTCAGACCGGCTCGGCCATCACGCCAACCTACAGCGGCACACCGCCGCCAATCTGCGTGCCCTGAGGAGGGTTATGGCGGGCGAGATCATCCTCTACGGCCACGCGTACTGACCGCAAGTCCACAGCGTGCGGTCTGCACTCGATCGGGTTGGAGTACGGTATGCGTACGTGGACATCCGCCAGGACGAGGCGGGGCGTGCGCGCGTGCGGGAGATCAACGCCGGATGCGAGAGCGTGCCGACTCTGGTCTTTCCCGATGGGTCGACCCTGACCGAACCCTCACCGCATGCACTGAATCTGAAACTCGGCCTGGACGAAGATACCCCCGGGCTGAGTTCGCGTCCGGCTGTATTCGAAATTCGTCCTTTTATGCTTGTCCTCGGGGCAATCGGGGTGGTTGGGGTGGGGATCGGGTTGATCCTGCAGATCCAGGCGGTGGAGCTGGTCGGTGGGTTGTGCCTGGTGGGAGGGCTCGGGCTCTGGGTTGCCCGTCGGACGGTTTGAACTCCAGCCGCCGCCCTTAACCGCCGGCTGGCAGGGTCACGACGGCAGTTGTTCCCTCACCCTCCGCGCTTCTCAATTCCAATTCTCCATTCATCACATTCACCAGCGACTTGGCGATGGCGAGCCCCAGCCCGCTGCCGCTTCGTCCGTTCCGTTCCGCCTGGTAGAAACGCTCGAAGACGTGCGCCAAATGCTCAGGGGGGATGCCGCTGCCGGTATCGCGGACCTGGATTTGGATTTGTACGGGGGTGAGGGCGTTGGAGAAGCGGATCTGGCCGCCCTCCGGGGTATGCTCGAGGGCGTTATCCAGCAGGATGATCAGCACCTGCCGCAGGCGGGTCGGATCGGCGAGGGCGGCGCCGGGCACTGCATCAACATGGATGGTCACTTTGCGTTCAGCCGCCAGCGCTTCCATTTCGCGCGCCAGGTCCGACAAGAGCTGCTTTGTATCAACCGGAACGGTCTCCAGGCTCACGGCGTGTGCATCCAGGCGGGATAGCAGGAGCAAATCTGCGATCAGCTTCCCCATATGGTCGGTTTCCTGCAGGATATCCTCGAGTTTGCCCCGCCTCGGGTCCAGCCGTTCGGTGCCCCGTAAAAGCACTTCCGTGTTGGCTCGTATCCATGTCAGCGGGGTTCGCAGTTCGTGGCCGGCATTGGCGATGAAAGCCTGCTGCTTCGACCAGGCCTCTTCGGCGGGTGAGATCGAACGGCCGGCGAGGGACCAGCTCCCAATGCTCAGGACAAGCAGCATGCCTCCCCCCAGGCCAGCCATGGCGATGACGAGCTGATTGAGAGCCCGCTGCTGGTCATTGAGCAGCCTGCCGAGCTGCAAAAAGGCCGGATGATCACCCTCGCCCCGGATCGAGTATGTCAGCAACCTGATGCGGGTTCCGCTGTCCAGCTCAATCGTCCGCAGATCATCGCCGTGGAGCAGCGCACCTTGAACCGCGGCCGCGTCCGGTGGTATGAGCGAGGCGCTGGGTGCCGAGACGGCCTGCAGATTCCCTTCTTGATCGAGGGGAAGGGTGTAGATCGAGGCCAGGTTGCTGTCGTAGGCTTCTTCGGCCCGCTCGTAGTCTTCATTCGCCGGAGAGAGGGTATGCTCGCTCTCTTCATGCTCTTGCTCACTGTCTTCGTGCGCCGCCGCAGGCTGTTGGGTGATTTGGGTTGGCTTGATGTTCGTATTCTGCCGCTCGGTCCAGGCCTCGACGGCTGAATCCAATTCGGTCGGAAGGGAGAGCCCGAGCAGGGAGAACTCCTGTGCCATTCGGTAGCGCAGCGCCAGGTCGGTGGTGGTCTGGAAGTAGCGGGCGACCAGCCAGTGCGTGCCCAGCATCATCAGCGCGGTGAAGAGCGCTGCGACAAGCAGGTAGAGGAAGGTGAGCCGCAGCCGCAGGCCCCTAAACATCCTTGCTCTCCAGGCGGTAGCCTACGCCGCGCACGGTTTCGATCGGATTCCGCCGACCGGGAACATTGAGCTTCTTGCGCAGGTAGGAGATGTAGACATCGACGGATGTCGCGAGCACATCCGATTCGTAGGACCAGACGTAGTCCAGGATTTGCCCCCGCGTAAGGGTCTGATCGGCATGCCGCAGCAGATATTCGAGCAGCTTCCATTCCGTGCTGGTCAGATCGAGCGGCACGTCTCCCCGCCGGGCGACGTGCGCCCGCAGGTCCATCACCAGGTCACCCTGGCGAAGCTCCCACGGATCTCCGCCGTCGGCGACGGTGAAACGCCGTCCGAGTGCCCGCACGCGCGCCAGCAGCTCGTCAAATGAGAACGGCTTCGCCAGGTAATCATCGGCGCCGCTGTCCAGTCCGGCGACCCGGTCTTCGACTTGCGTGCGGGCCGTGAGCAGCATGCAGGCGGTCGGCAAACGCGCAGTGCGGACAGCTCGAATGATCGCCGGCCCGTCGCGCTCGGGCAGCATCCAATCGATCACGGCGACGTCGTAGGGGCCGCGCAGCGCAAGTTCGAGTCCGGCGGCGCCGTCGTAGGCCGCGTCGACGTCGAAGCCCTCCTCCGTCAGCACTTCCTGAATCAGTCCCGCCAATCGGCGGTCGTCTTCGATCAGCAGAATTCGCATGGTCCTTCTTGAGAAATCTATCACGCAAAGATTGGAAAAGGATTGGAAAACTCGTGGGCGATTCTAATCCTTTTGCCAGATTCGAGCCGTACGATGCTCCTGTCGTTGTGGATTCATGCCGTTTATGGTCAAAAGCAGGGATCCACGCTGGAAGAGCTGAACTCAGGAGGAGGAACGAACGATGAATCGCAAAGCGCTCATGCTCAGCATCGGCATTACGGCTTTTGTTTTGGTAACGGCCGGTGGTGTGCTGGTCAGCTACGCCCAATCCCGTGCGGCAGGCGCCGTCGAGGCGCCGACCGTCGAAGACGTGCTCCAGGATCCATCGGTGCAGGCGGTCCTGCGCGAGCGCGAGGCTGCCTACCAGCAGATGATCGAAGAGGCCAACCAGCGCTTGGCGGAGCTTTCAGCTCCCGCTGAGCAGACCTCGGCTGACGAGTATCCGGTTCCGGCTGACCTGGCGGCCGGGCTGGCGCGCATCTCGCTTGGCGGTGGAACCTTGCTCCGCCAGCCGGAGCTCGTCCGTGTGAACGGAAGGGCTGCTTACGAGCTGATTTTCGATCGCGGCCGTGTTTACGTGGATGCAACATCGGGTGCCATTCTCTACTCGAGCAGCGCTGCTTCCAGCCTGGCGAGCCGTACTGGTTCGCCTCGGGAGCATGATGATGATCATGATGCGTTTGACGACTGATCCAGTGAGACGTGTCAGGGAAGGTATCGGGTGGGTATCAAGGAAGCATCGATATGACTGTCAAAAAACAACGAAAGAATCGTAGAAAACGGTCGGTTGGCGGTTTCAAAGCGTTGATCTCGGTCAGCGCCCTGGCGACCACGCTGATCGGTTGGGGAATTCTCGGGCGCCAGGCGCAGCAAACCGGCTCTTCGACGCAGCCAGCCGACCTACGCGGGATCGTGGAGCAGATTCTGGGTGAACTCCCGACCCTGTTCTCGGGCAGCGCCTCCCGCAGTCAGCGCACCGGACTGCGTTCGGTCAACATCAACAACCAGTCCACTTCGTCGTCCAATTTTCCCGTGACGCGGACACGATCGTCGCGATAGGTTGAAGAGCGATGGAGAAGCTGGAGTTCCGGGCGATGGGAAGCGGCATGCTGGCTGCGCTGGAGGCTGATGGCGAGCAGGCTCGCGAGGCGCTTTCCATGGTTCCGGACTGGTTCGAGGTGTGGGAGCAGCACCTGAGCCGCTTCCGTCCCGACAGCGAATTAAGTGCGCTCAATCGTGGGGCGGGCCGCTGGTTGGAGGTCAGTCCTGTGATGTGGGACGTGCTCATGGCAGCCGACCGGATCGAGCGGAGGAGTGCGGGGCTGGTGACGCCGGCTCTCCAGGGCGTGCTGGAAGCGTACGGCTACGATCGCAGTTTTGAAATGGTTGCGACCCTGGATGCCGGTTTTAACATGAAAGCTCTCCCGCCGCATGGACTCGGCCGGATGCAGATGGAGCTCGACATCGGTCAACACCGGGTGCGATTTCCGGAAGGCACGCAGCTTGACTTCGGTGGCATTGCGAAAGGTTGGGCTGCGGATCAGGCAGTTCAGCGCTTAAAGCCATACGGCTCGGCACTGGTCGATGCCGGCGGCGACGTCGCCACCAGCGCCCCATCCGGCGAGGATGCAGCCTGGCCGGTGGGCATCATGGATCCGCTGGCACCGGAGGGGATGATCGGGTTGCTCGCACTGCAGGGGGAAGCAGCCGCGACGTCCGGCCGTGATGTACACCACTGGATGCAGGGTGGGCACGAACGGCATCACATCATCGACCCCCGCAGCGGCGAGCCGGCTGCCAACCATGTCCTGGCGGTCACGGTGATCGCGCCATCAGCGGTGGAAGCGGAGATGGCTGCCAAGTGCGTATTGATCCTGGGCGAGGTGGAAGGAAAGATCTGGCTCGAAGCCCGACCGGAATATGCCGGCATTATCGTCCTGGAGGACGGCTCTCATCTCGCCAGCCGGACGCTGGGATCCTATCTGTGGAGTGAATAGCCGATGCGAAATCAACCCGTGATTCATGACGAGGATGTGATCCCACTGCAGAGTTTTCTGGTGCTCCTGTTTATCTCGGCTGCCGGGGCGTTCCTGGCTGGCAGCATCCTGCCGGCGCTGCTTCCGGGAATCCTGTCCTCGGCTGCCGGATCGGCCCCGAAGGCTTTCTGGTACCTCTCACGGTCCAGCGCCTTCGCCGCCTACCTGCTGCTATGGCTTTCGATGGCGTTCGGACTAATCCTCACCAACCGCATGGCCCAACTCTGGCCCGGTGGCCCGGCCGCGCTCGACCTGCATCAGTATGTCAGCCTGCTCGGCATCGCTTTCAGCCTGTTTCATGGTTTGATTTTGCTCGGGGATCAATTCATCAACACCTCGCTGGGCGGGGTGCTCGTTCCTTTCGGGATGTCGACCTACCGGCCGGCCTGGGTCGGGCTGGGCCAGATCGGACTGTATCTCTCCCTGCTGGTCACGCTGACGTTCTACGCCCGCAAGCGGCTGGGAGGTCAGCATTGGCGAACGATCCACCTGTTGAGCTATCTCGCGTTCCTGCTGGTCATGGCGCATGGGCTGCTCAGCGGCACCGATTCCGCCACGGCCTGGGCGATGTGGATGTATGGCCTGACCGGACTTTCGATCTTCTTCCTCACGATCTACCGCATCCTGGTATCCCGGTTGACATCTGGAACGGCCTCGCATGCCAGCAGGCCGGCCGCCTCATCGTCTCGCGATTTCCTGGACCGGCCCGTGTGATCGACAAACCTTCTTACGCTCCAATCCCCTTCAAGAGGGTACCGACGAGATAAGCAACACCGGCTGCCAGCCCGCCCACGAGCAGCATCTCGATCCCGCTGCGGACCGGATGCTGGTGGGTCACCCGGACCTTGGCTGCTCCCAGCCCGAAGAGCGCCGCCGCGGAAAGGCCCAGCGAAACCGGAAATCGAATCGAAGGCTGGATGTCGACCAGCAGTCCGGCCAGGTAGATCAGCAGCGGTGTGCTTCCAAAGGTAATGAAAGCCAGCAGGGTGGCCAGTGCGTTCAAAAGCGGGTTCTTATCGTCCCGCAGCAGGCCCAGCTCGTCGATCATCATGGCGTTTACCCAGCGCTCCTTGTTGTTCGTGAGGATATCCACCATTTTCTCTGCTTCGCCGGCTTCGTAGCCGCTGGCACGGTAGAGCTCGAGCAGCTCGGCGCGCTCCCCTTCCGGGTAGTGCTCGACCTCCCATGCCTCTCGAGCGTACTCCTTGTCGTAGAATTCCTGCTCGCTTTTGGTCGATAGATAGGCTCCGGTCGCCATCGAAAAGCCGTCGGCGAAGAGGTTGGCCAGGCCGAGAATCAGGATCACGCCGGTGCCGAGCTCCGCACCGGCGACGCCAGAGACCACGGCGAAGGTTGTGATGATGCCGTCCAGTCCGCCGTACACGATTTCGCCCAGGTATGCTGATCCCAGGCCGCCGTGCTTCTCAAGCCGGGCGTGCACCGCGTTGGCTATCTGCCGGGGATCGTGTGCTGCGCTCGAAAGCGCAGCATCACCTTCCTTGTAGCCGCGCCGGGCTTGTTCCAGCCGCTTCATCCAGCTCATTCGATTCCTCCATGTCATTCGCGTGGCAGGGCGATCGCACGGCATGAATCTAGCCGAAATCGTCGGCCGGCGGTAGGGGCGATAGAAAGAGCCAGCTTCCGCCCGCCTACCGACCGCTGGAAGGTTGCGATTGTCAGGCTGCGCGTGTATGACTGAGATTGCACGGCGGCACGCGACGCAAAGGAGGGATCAGGAATGTACTACGAATCGCTCTTGACGGAGGCGGATCGCGCCATCCAGCAGGAAGTGCGGCAATTCGTCCGCGAGCAGGTGCCGCATGAGCTGCTGCAGGCGCTCGACCGGGATGAGGTTCGGTATCCACGCGAGTTTGTACGCGCCCTGGGGGAGGCCAACCTGCTTGGCCTGCGATTCCCACCAGCGTGGGGTGGGCGCGGGCTGCCATGGACCGCGGAGGTGATCGCGGAAGAGGAGATCGGCGTGCTCGGCACGACGCTGGGCTGTGCCTACGTCATGCCCTCGATCGTCGGAGAAGCGCTGCATGTGTTCGGTACTGAAACGCAGAAAGAGCGCTACCTGCGCCCGCTGCTGAAGGGCGAGATCATCTCAGCCGAGGCGCTGACCGAGCCGCGCGGGGGATCGGATTTCTTCGGTGCTACCTCACGGGCTGTGCTGAAGGGCGATCACTTTGTGGTTAACGGACAGAAGCGTTTCGTTGTCGGGGCGACCGAGGCGGACGTGTTCCTGGTCTACTGCCGGACGAATTTCGATGAGGATGCACATCGGCACGAGAGGATCAGCGCCATCCTGGTCGAACGAGGACCGGGGGTGAAGACCGAATACCAGTATGGCTTGATGGGCACGCGCGGGGGTGGAACCGGCCGGATCGTGTTCCGGGATGTTGAGGTTCCGCGGGAAAACCTGATCGGTGCCCTCCACGGCGGGGCGGATGTTTTCAACCAGATGATGATCCCGGAACGCCTGACCTCGGCGGCGGCCTGCCTGGGTGTGCGGGCGGCGCTCGAGATTGCAGCCCGGTACAGCGACAAGCGGCGTGCCTTCGGCCAGCGCATTCGCCGCTTCCAGGGGGTCAGCTTCATGGTCGCCGATGCAATCACGCAGCTCGACGCGGCCCGGGCGATCGTTTATATGGCGGCGCGAGCCGTTGATGCGGATGCGCCCAACCGGCGCCGCCTGGTGAGCGAGGCCAAGAAATTTGCCACCGATTCCGCCTGGAGGGTGGCGAACCTGGCGATGCAGATCATGGGCGGCATCGGCTACACGGATATCTACCCGATCGAGCGCATGGTGCGTGACTATCGCCTTTCACAAATCTGGACCGGGACGAACGAGATCATGAACCTGCTGATTCAGCACGAGTACTACGATGAAGTCCTGCAGGACAAGCATCCCGGGCGGGATGTCGAGCGCGATGCGGCCAGCAGCGAGGCGGAGTCGGAGAAGATCTTCGACGACGAGGACATGTGGCGGGTGCACGACGGGTGAGGCGCAGCAATCTCCCGGTCAGAAGGCAACTGCCTGCGGCCATGATCCGGGAATGTCCGTGATAGATTTCAGGGATCCCGCCGCTGCGCTCGAGGCGGCACAAGAGGGCCATGTCTTCCCGAGGTGATCCAGGCCGAGATGCCCCCGGAATCGTGTACCGGAGGCCCCGGCTCATGAGCTGACGCGCCGCTGTGCGCCGGGAGCTCGCATCGTCGCGGGCGCTCCGCGCGGTGACCCAAAAGAGCGGATGTTGGCGCCGTCACCGGTACCCCTCATGCGGACGTCAAGGGGAATGGCGTCTTAATCGTCTCCCTAAAAATGCCGTCGTGACAGCCACGGCAAGAGCAATCCATGGGAGGATGCCTGCCCCATTCCCGTTGTCCTCGCCGGCAATTCTCGCCTCCAGCGAGTCGATGCGTGCGGCCAGGGCCTGGTTCTCTTCCTGGAGACGCGCGTTGTCATTTTCCATCTGCTGGAGTCGAGCCGATTGCTGCTCCTCAATCCGATGGAGCTCCTGGATGGAAGCAAGGGCGACGCCAGAAGCATCGACCGCGCTGATGTAGCCTTCGTCCCCTCCAACCTTGAACAATGTGTTGAAATCATCCGCCATCGGACCGATGTGCTGGGCCTCTGGGGCCAGGTCGCGGTAGTTCCAGCGCGTGATCGGCAGCTCGGACACCAGCTCCAGGATCTCACGGTTGTCGACCGAATCGAAGTTGTCCTTCAACGCTGGATCGGACGGGCTCGGTACGAGTACGCTGGTTGAGCGTGCCAGGCATGGATCTCCCTGGTCGTCCAGGGCGCACACCGTCAGGTTGAGCGACACGTTGTGCCCGGCTACGCTGGGGCCGAAGGAAACTGCGACGTATGCGCTATCACCAAGCTGGA
>JBJYWH010000232.1:0-2893 GCA_046259355.1 Anaerolineales bacterium | reverse complement strand
ACCCGTGAGCGCCTGGCCTTCTTGGAGTTCACCAACCGTGGATCCGACGGTGATCATGACGGCCAGCGCAGAGACATAGTTAGGCAGTGCGATCAGCAAAACCGCACCCAAGGACCCCCAATCGACACTCGCCTGCTTCAACCACGCGAGGTCGAACACCTTTCCACCGATGACCACCGCTGCGATTCCTATCAGGGTCCAGGCAGCGATCAGCGTGAGGCTGATCCCCAGGATGCCGATCAGCTTGCCCCGCAGCAGATCGCCTGGCCGGATCGAAGTGACCAGGACCTCCATCGTACGGGTTTCACGCTCCCCGGCCACCGCCCCCATGGCGTACCCGGAGGACATCAGGAGCACGAAAACAAAGCCGCCGCTCACGATCAACGGGAGCGCCAGAGAAAACGGCGGTCCACCTGCAGGGTAGGATCGGCTGCTGTCCGGTGTTTCAATCTCGACCTCCGTTCCCTCGCTGATCCGCAGTGCGGCCTGAGGGTTGTACTGCAGCGCCACATTGTAGCGGAGCATGCGGGAGAACTGTGCGCGAGCATCCTCCGAGGCTTCATCCATGATCGTCAGGTTCACCTTCCCGGTCTCGCGATAATCGGCGGGAATGGTGAAGTACCCCTGGATTTGCTCTGCTTTCAGGGCGGCTTCCGCCTCCTCGGTATTCGCAAACGGCAGCACCGGTATCGCCTCATCGCTCTCATCCAACCAGGGGGTATCGAGGGTGCGAATCACATCCGCATGGTCGATATAGCCGATCGGTTTCTTGGATGAATTGAGCGATTCCATGATCAGCCCCGAACCGATGCTGACGGTCAGGAAGAGCGGCAGGCTCAGCAGGGAGAGCAGGAAGCTGCGTTTTATGACATTCGAGCGGTATTCATTCGCGGCGACGTGTAGAATTTTCGACATCAGCGCACGTCTCCTTTGACAACCCGAATGAAGATTTCGTCCAGTTCGGGAATCGCGAGTTCGAATTTCTCGATCGCGGCTCCCTGTTCAAGCAATTCACGCAGCAAATCATCCGGCGTCTTCCCGGGCTGCAGGCTGAGCTTGACCGCGTCATTGTGCGGGGAAATCTTGCTAACGCTGTGGAGCTCCGGCAGCCCATCGCGCGTCCGCAGGAGCACTTCTTCACCCGAATACTTGCGGCGTATGCTCAGCAGGTCGCCGTAGAGCAGGGTCGTGCCCTTATCGATCAGCACGATTCGATCGCACAGTTCTTCCACCTGGTGCATCTGGTGAGTCGACATGAGGATCGATTTGCCGGAGGCACGCATCTCCCGCATCAGGTCTTTGACCAGCTGGGTGTTCAGCGGGTCGAGGGCAGAAAACGGCTCATCGATAATGATGACATCCGGGTTGTGGATGATGGTGCTTATGATCTGAGCTTTCTGCTGCATGCCTTTACTGAGCGCCTTGACCGGTTTCTTGCGGTGTTCGGTCAGATCGAAGCGCACCAGCAGCGGTTTTAAGCGATCGTGGGCCTCGGTGGTTGAGAGGCCTTTTAATGTGGCCAGGTATACAAGACAGCGCTCCAACGGGATATCCTGGTAGAGCCCGCGCTCCTCTGGCATGTAGCCGATGCGGTTCAACTTCGACTCGTCCATCGGCCCACCAAGGATCGCGGTCCGACCCCGATCCGGCTTGAAAAGGTCAAGGATAACCCGGATGGTGGTTGTCTTCCCGGCGCCGTTCGGGCCCAGCAGCCCGAGGATCTCTCCCGTATGGAGTTCGAAACTCACATCACTGACGGCCTGCGTGGAACCAAAGTTCTTGGCGATATGATCAACTTCGATCACGTTCATTGTCTTGTAGCCTCCAATCCCGTGCTGACAGGCTTCAGCAAAACGGGGCGATTGTTGTTTGCATGGGATATTCGCGGGGAAAACGCGCCCGCGGGCGATCGATCAATCGGGTCGGCAACCCCGGGCTGATCTTCAAGAAAACGCTTCATCAGCTCCCGGCCGCGCCGGATCATCTCCTGCGTGCGGCTGAAGTCAAAGAGCGAACAGCCGTCGTACTCCGTCATCGGAATATGGTGCAGCCGGTCACCCAGGATCCGGCGAGCCTGCCTCAATTCGAACTGCGCTAGATGATAAAGCACGATATCCGCCTCGTGCATTAAGATCGGGATCAAACCCTGCGTTCTGTCAGCTTCCTCCCCGAGGGCGGTCAGGTCGAGCGCATAGATCTCCTGCGCACCACGCTCGATCGCGGCGAGCAGCGGCAGGTTGGAAAGGTAGCCGCCATCGATAAAACGCCGCTCGCCAATGCTCCAGGGCGGGAAAAATGGCTGAATCGAAGTGCTGGCCATGATGGCGTCGACCAGTGAATCCGAAGGATCATCTCCAAAAATATGCAGCTGGCCGCTGGCGAGATCGACGGCCGTTATGTACAGCCTTGTCGCTTCCAGATCGGCAAAGATCTCCGCCTGGGGCAGCACATGCCGGCGGATGAAACGGTAGAATTCAGCGCTTGATACCAGACTGTCGCGTTTCAACATCACCCGCAGTGCCATGGTAATCAGGTTCGGCGAGTAGATCCTGGTCGATTCGGCCCCTAACCAGAACCGTTCCAACTGGTCGATGCCGACCGCATCCGGGCTGACAGCCAGAGCTGCGCCGTTGATGGCGCCGACCGATGAACCGACGACCATGTCGGGCTTGATCCCTGCTTCCAGCAGTACCTGCAGCGCGCCGACCTGCAGCGCGCCGCGGCTGCCGCCTCCACTCAAGACAAATGCAATCATGATTCACACCTCAATTCCATCGCAACACGGGCTGCATCGGTTGGCCGTATCGCATTTCCCTGTGTCGCGGCCTGCAATGGCTCCCCGATCGCAGTCCTGGATGCAGGGGAGATCGTGCGGTCCAAGCGTAGCAAGGAA
>JBJYWH010000231.1:0-9185 GCA_046259355.1 Anaerolineales bacterium | reverse complement strand
GGCATGGCGGGAGGGGATGGGGAGACAGGAGCAGGCGAACCGCCCCGCGGCCGGACTCAGAACGGCGCCATCGGCAGGGGCGCTTTATCCCCTTGAAGTTTATGTGGCTGCACATGACCTCCTCGGGCGCTATCTTCCCGAGTCACATTCCATCGAGGTCAGCCATCGCCACGACTTAAGAAAGGCCATTGCATCGGCCGCCTTCGACCAGGAGTTCATCCTTCAAGCTCCATGCTCATTCTTGCTGGCAGCGGTTCCCGAACGGACCCTATCAAAATATGGTGCTGAACGCTCCCCACGATATATTGAAATCGAGGTTGGGCATGCCGCCCAGAATTTACTGCTGCAAGCGACAGCTCTCGGGCTGGGCAGCGTACCGGTTGGAGCGTTTGACGACCAACGCATCGCCGGTCTCTTCAGGCTTCCATCGGGCCAATCACCCCTTTACCTCATCCCTGTTGGCAGACCCATGGTGTAGTTCCCACAAAGCCGGTTTTTATGCTATCGAGATAGCCGAAGCGTATGACAATACACACCGCAACCTGGAAGGATGTGAGAACCCTCGTGAGCGTGACGGAAAGCCGCCTCTCGCTCACCATGGAGACTGACCCGGCCCCGATCGTGATTAACTTCGACCTGGCTGGAAGACTCTGGAGCATCATGCAGGCCGGTACTTTCTACCAGCGCGGGCTTAATGGTCGCGTTGTTGCAAAGTGGATCGATCCGGAAACGGGGCGTGGCCGGCGCTGGTTATCGGACCATGAGGTGGATGACCTCGAGAAGCAGGCATACGATAGCGCCGCGGAAGTCTGGGATGCTCTTCGATCCAACCAGATCCAATTCGAGCCGCCGCTTGAAACTCCGGGAGAAGAGATCCTGCGGCGAGTAGTTGATTTTTCGACCACAGGTCTTGACCGCGATGTTCAGAACTTCCACAGGATTTTCAAACCCGTAGGCATCCTCCCGCCTGATCAGTACCAGGCTGTGCTGCTTCAGGCGACAGAAGGCTGCTCGTACAATCAATGCACTTTCTGTGATTTCTATCGGGACCGAAAATTCCACATCAAGGATGAGAAGGAGTTTGAAGCACACTGCCGGCATGTTCGTGAGTATCTCGCCCAGGGACTCTCGCTGCGCCGCACGATCTTCCTTGGTGATGCGAATGCGCTGGTTATTCCCCAGCAGCGCCTGGTATCCCTTTTCGACATCCTCCATTCCTTTTTCGATGTCAGCGCGCTCGGTGGTGTCTTCGCATTCCTGGACGCATTCAGCGGAGAGAAAAAAGACGTTGAAGATTACCGCAGCCTGAGAGCCCGCGGCCTTGAACGGGTCTACATCGGTCTCGAAAGCGGTTATGATCCATTGTTGAATTTCCTCCAGAAGCCCGGAACGTCGAAGCATGCCCTCCAAACGGTGAATGCGTTGAAATCCGCAGGGGTCGCGGTTGGAGTGATCATCCTGCTCGGTGCAGGTGGCAGAACCTACGCAGACGGACATGTTCGAGAAACTGTCCAACTCCTGAACCGGATGCCGTTGGACATGCAAGACCAGATATATTTCTCCCAGTTGATTGAGAGTGAAGATATGCGCTATTCGATTCGGGCATTTCAAGAAGATCTGCATCCACTTTCCGACCGGGACTGCATGCATCAGGCTGAGCAAATAGAAGCCGGATTGAGCTTTGATCCAGCTGGCGGCACGCCGCATATCAGCCGCTATGATATTCGTGAATTCGTGTATTAAGTCCTGCAGGGGAAAGAATCGCGCCTGGTGGGAACGAAAGCGGTAGAATTCTTGCAGAATGACTGCAGCGCATGAATCGAAATTGTCAGAATCGGTCGAAGGGGTGAAGAATGAACTCACTCGAACATGTCGTCAAGCGAAGCGGAGCCATCGTTCCCTTCAATCGTGATCGAATAGCGAATGCAATCTACCGTGCAGCCGTGGCCGTGGGCGGTCGGGACCGGGAACGGGCTGAGAGGCTCGCGGACCAGGTGGTCGACTACCTCGCCCGTACCCTGCCGCCAGACCATACGCCGCAGATTGAAGAAATACAGGATGCGGTCGAGAAGATCCTGATCGAGAACGGTCATGCCCAGGTCGCGAAAGCCTATATCCTTTATCGCGACGAGCGGAATCGAAGGCGGCGTGAAGAAACCAGGCGCTCGATGCGTCCTTCAGACAACATCCCCTGGCGCAAGATATGGTTTGTGCTCGATTGGGCCGTAAAACACAATTTACACACCGTAGATGTCTTGAATGAACGGCTGCGTCGTGGAGAGTTTCCCCAAATCGTGCACGAATCCGAGGCCGCATATGAGGATGATCTGGATACTGCGGCTGAAATCCTTGCCGAGCGAGGGGAATCACTCAAGATGGTCTTAATCACCGGCCCCTCCTCTTCCGGGAAGACTACCACGACCATCAAACTTGAACAGCGTTTGAAGAAACGTGGCCTCCGCTTTCGGGCTTTGAACGTGGACAATTACTTTTTCGACCTCGAACTCCACCCGAAGGACGAGTTCGGGGATTACGATTTTGAAACGCCGCAGGCATTGGATCTGCCCCTGATCAATGAGCACCTCAAGCACCTCGTCAAGGGTGAGCAGGTCCTGGTTCCTTACTACGACTTCAAGACCGGTCACCGGGTGGATGACCAAACTCCCATGCGCCTGGAAGAGAACGAGATCCTGCTCATCGACAGCTTGCACGGCCTCTACCCTCCCATGACCGAAGGGATCGACAGCGAGGTTCGGGCAAGCCTGTACCTGGAGCCGCTGCTTCAAATGCGCGGCCCAGACGGTGACTACATCCGCTGGACGGATCTGCGCTTGATCCGCCGTATGCTGCGGGATTCCGTCCACCGGGCATATGATCCGCAGCGTACGCTTGAGCACTGGCACTATGTTCGGGCGAGCGAGCTGCGGAATATTATTCCCTATCAGGGGACCGCTGACTTCATCATCAACAGTGCGATGCCGTATGAACTCAGCCTCTACCGCACAAAATTGCTGGATGAATTCACACGCTGGGAGACTGAATACCAGGGTGATCCTCTTCGCGAGGATGCCTACTTGCGAGCCAGCAGAGTTAAGCGAGTTCTATCTTCGATTGACCCCATTGAAGATGATTCGCCCATCCCGACCGATTCGGTACTGCGGGAGTTCATTGGCGGCAGCAGTCTGAAGTACAGCTGAGCACATTGTTCCAGTGATTCGAAGAATGGATGACGCCGGCTCCATGAGGAATGGCAGCCGGCGTCGTGGTCAGGGCCCCAGGCGGTGCAAACCTTGAAAGCCCTGACGTTAGGCTTTGTATTGTAGTGATTTAATCAAACATGTCAAATCCGGTAAAACACGCCATTCCCCTGTTCCCGCTTTCACGGCTCAGCCCCCCCAATGACGGAGATTCCCTGGACTCGCTTCCGGTTGAATGCCAGTGCGGGAGCATCAGCCATCACGCGCGGAAACAGCAGAGCTGATACGCGTGCGTCGTAGAGCGGCACGAAGGGATTATCACCCTCGAAGATGACCGCCCGAAAATCAAAGCGGCCACCTGATTGAATCTGACCGATCAGCTCAAAACCTTCGATCAGGATTCGGACCCAGTGCGGGAAAGGTTTGGTATAACCTGCCCGGACCACGCTGGAAGGTCCCAGTCCGGCACGATTGCCGACCAGCACTCCCAGGACTTCCCGTTTCACCAACCAGAGCGTGGAAAAAGGTTCCGATTTCTGGCCAACCTGGTGCAGCGCGCTCATCTCACCCGCTTCCACCTCAAGCGAAGATTCGGTGGGCATGTTGAGATGGCTGAACAAACCCTGGGCGCCCGGGGAGATGGTCCCATGGATCCAATGCGTACTGGTAAAGATCTCGACCTCCGTCGGTTTCTTTAGAACCATCGTGCCTTCTCCTTTGCTGGTCCTAATACAACAAACGCGGGGGCTTCCGTTAGACTGATTCTAGAATAGAGGTCGATACACTTCAACCGTGATCCCTCGCCATTTCATCGTGTGATCGGGATTCCGGATGCTACAATACGATTGTTCACAGGAGCAGATATGAAATACATGCCCATTGAAAATTATGGTGTTATTGGCGATCTGCACACCATCGGACTGGTTGGAATCAACGGTTCGATCGATTACCTGTGCTTCCCTGAGCTCGATTCTCCCAGTATCTTTGCCCGGCTTCTCGATCATGACCGGGGCGGATTTTTTCTTCTCGCCCCTGAAATGGAAGATGCCCGTACAAAGCAGCTCTACCTCAGCGACACCAACATCCTTTTCACCCGTTTCCTTTCCGAGGAGGGCGTCTCCGAGGTCTCGGACTTCATGCCGGTCGAGATGGTATCTTCCCAGCATAACCTCGTGCGGCGCATAAAATGTGTCCGGGGCGATGTTTCGTGCCGGATGGTGTGCAAGCCTGCTTTCGATTACGGTCGGTCGGGGCACCGGATCGAAGTCAACGACCATGAGGTGCTCTTCATCCCCGACAACCAGAAAATTCCCGGTCTGCGGCTCCGCACCGAGCTGCCTATACAGATCAAGGACGAGGCGGTCGAGGCACATTTTCACCTCAAGCCGGGAGAAAGCGCTGTCTTCATTCTCGAGGAAGCGGTTCCCCCAGAGGAATCGCAGTCGCGCGCCGAAGATTTCTCGACCGAGGCTTTCAAGAATACGGTCAACTTCTGGCACCGCTGGGTTGGTCAAACTCAGTATCAAGGACGCTGGCGTGAGCAGGTGAACCGCTCTGCCCTGACCTTGAAGCTGCTTACCAGCCAGAAGCATGGTTCCATCGCAGCGGCAGGGACATTTGGGCTCCCTGAAGAAATTGGCGGCGAAAGAAATTGGGACTACCGGTACACCTGGATTCGGGACGCCTCCTTCACGCTCTATGGGCTGATTCGTCTGGGCTACACCTCCGAGGCTGGAGATTTCATGCGCTGGCTGGAAAATCGCTGCAATGAGCTTAATCCAGACGGTTCGCTGCAAATTATGTACGGCCTGGACGGTCGACATGACCTGGAAGAGACCGCGCTCGATCATTTTGAAGGGTACCGAAAATCCACTCCGGTTCGCATCGGCAATGCTGCCTACACGCAGCTCCAGCTTGACATCTACGGGGAACTCATGGATTCGGTTTATCTGTACAATAAGTTCGGAGAACCCATATCGCATGATCTATGGAACAACCTGGTACGGCTGATTAACTGGTTGAGCGAGCATTGGAACCAGCCAGATGAGGGAATCTGGGAAGTCAGGGGCGGCAAGAAGCATTTCCTTTTCTCGCGTCTGATGGCCTGGGTCGCCATCGATCGCGGCATTCGATTGGCGGAAAAACGATCGTTTCCTGCCCCGCTGGAAAAATGGCATGCGATACGGGATGAGATTTACCGCGATATCCATACAAATTTCTGGAATCCCGATGAGGGTGCATTTGTCCAGTATCTGGGGACAAAGGCGCTCGATGCATCCAGCCTGCTCATGCCATTGGTGAAATTCATCAGCCCAACGGACCCGCGCTGGCTCTCCCATCTCGAAGCCGTGGATCGACATCTCGTCTATGATTCACTCGTCTATCGATATGACCTTGAAGTCGCTGCACATGACGGCTTGATGGGCGAAGAGGGCACATTCAGCATGTGCACATTCTGGTATGTCGAGTGCCTGGCACGGGCCGGCGACCTCGATAAAGCTCGCTTCTACTTCGAGAAGATGCTCGGCTACGCCAACCACCTGGGCCTTTATGCAGAAGAACTCAGTCCGCAAGGTGAGCATCTGGGCAATTTCCCGCAGGCCTTCACCCACCTGGCCTTGATCAGCGCCGCATTTGAAATCAACCGCCGGCTTGATCAAGCCGGATGGCGTGGATGAAGAGCATCCCGCCATACCTTCAAAAGGTGAACTTTACCCCTGGCAGCCACCCTGCTGGCCGATAAGAACCTGCGATGACCGAGCAAGTCGATACCCCTCGCGCTCAAGATCTGGTCGTGTGGATGGACGATTCGGTGGTCGTGATCGACAAACCCACCGGATTGCTTAGCCTCCCCGACGGATATGATTCAAGCCGATCCCACTTGCGGAGCCTCCTCGAGCCGCAGTTGGGCCGACTCTGGATTGTCCATCGTCTGGACCGGGAGACAAGCGGCCTGATCGTCATGGCCAGAACAGCCCAAGCCCACCGCAGCTTGAATCTGCAGTTTGATCGGGGAGAGGTCGAAAAGAGGTATCTGGGCGTGATGTCGGGGTATCCATCATGGGATTCGCTCCGCCTTGAGCTTCCGCTTCGAGTCAATGGCGATCGGCGTCATCGAACGGTGCCAGACCCGTCTCGGGGAAAGCCCGCACGATCGGACTTCCAGGTTTTAGCCCGCCGCCAGGGATACGCCTGGATAAGTGCAGTGCTGCATACCGGGCGGACACACCAAATCAGAGCCCATTCCGCTGCGCTGGGTCATCCTCTTCTTGGTGATTGGCTATACGCAAGAGGTAAGGATGTGAGCCACCCCTCTCTGAACCGCCTCGGCTTGCACGCCGCATACCTCTGCTTCACCCACCCGGAGCTCAGTGTCCTCTTGTCCTTTACAGCCCCGCTCCCCAACGACCTGGCAGTGCTCGACCCGCCGTAATCCGGGCTGTGTCCTTCCAGTAAAGCCTGTTCGGTGGCAGGTGCACATGCCTCTCAACCCGAACGTCGAACGCATACGGGGGCGGGTTCATGCATTTTCAATGCGAACGAGAGCAAACGGCAGTTTGCATGGTATGCTATGAGCTTCAAGTCATTGGACGCGATTTCTCGCCACAGCACGACGGCGGGCCGCCCCGGAAAGCCACGGGAGTGAAGCTTTGAACACGATCGAGGTCCACGATCTACGGCGTGTTTATAAGACCGTCATCGGCATCATTCGTCGACGGACGAAAGAAGTCGTCGCCGTAGACGGCATCAGCTTCGCGGTGCGTGAAGGTGAGCTTTTTGGCTTGCTAGGACCAAATGGAGCCGGTAAAACAACGACCGTAAAAATGCTCACCACCCTGCTGATCCCGACGAGCGGTTCCGCACGAGTGCTCGGAATGGATATCGTCTCGCAGGCCAATGATGTCCGCGCGCGAATCGGTTTTATATTCGGCGGTGAGCGGGGATTGTACTGGCGCCTCTCGGGCATCGACAATCTGCGCTATTTCGCCAGCCTGTACCACGTAGCTCCTGACCTGGCCCACGAACGGATCCCCTATTTGCTCGACCTGGTCGGACTTGCCGACCGCGGCCAGGAGAAGGTGGAAGGCTACTCGCGCGGCATGAAGCAGCGGCTGCATATCGCTCGCACGCTTCTCCACGACCCGGAAGTTCTGTTTCTCGATGAGCCGACCATGGGGCTTGACCCGGTGGGCGCGCGTGAACTGCGCCAGGTCGTGCGCAACCTGCAGGCTGAGCGGAAGACGATCCTGCTGACGACGCACTACATGTTCGAAGCGGACGCGCTCTGTGAGCGGATCGCTGTTATCGATAAAGGCAAAATCGTCGCCCTGGATACCCCCGAAGCCCTGAAGAACCAGGTCAGCGACCTATCGGTCATTGAAATCGAAACCTATGGGGTGCCGGAGGAGATCGTTGGCAGAATTCGGACTCTGCCATTCATCGACACAATCTCCGTCGAAGACCAGGATCAGAAGCAATCGCTTCATGTGCACACGGCACTCGGATCCGAAGCCGTGCCTCCGATCCTGAAGATGCTGGAGAGCGTGCGGGTCGGCCGGGTCGCCGTCCGAGAACCGACACTGGAGGACGCATACGTCCGCCTGGTGGGAGGCAAAATTTGACGCCGAAAAAATGGGTAGCCTACGCCCGAGCTGCAATGGCTGCATTCGAGATGGCACTGCGTCAGAATGTGATGGATGGATTCATCATCTTCACCGTCCTCATTCAACCCCTCTTGATCGCGCTGCTGGCGCTCTGGATGCTGCGGGCTGAAAGCGGCGACCAGGCAATCTTCATTGTGATCGGCAGCGGTATGACCGGCCTGTGGAGCAGTCTGCTTTTCATCAGCGGCAACAGCATCACCGGGGAGCGCTGGAGCGGAACCCTGGAGCTGCTCGTCGGGCAACCCACTCCGATCCCGGTGATTGTCTTCGGAAAGAATCTGGCCCATGTGACTCAATCGCTTGGATCCATGGTGGTCGCCTTTCTGCTTTCATCGCTCCTGTTCGGTTTTAAACTGGAAATCAACCAGCCGTTGCTTTTTATCCTTTCACTCCTGCTCACGGTCATCGCGTTCGTTTCCTTCGGGTTGATCATCGCCCCGATCTTTATCATGAACCCGGGAGTGCAGGGATGGCAGAACGCCATGGAGTTTCCCGTTTACATCCTGAGCGGTTTCCTGTTTCCCATCGCGCTGCTGCCGGGTTGGACAACACCTTTGAGCTACATCCTGGCTCCATACTGGGCAGCCCGGGCTCTGCATGGCACGACCAGCGTGGGCAGTCCGGTGTCCGATATTCTCTTCTCGCTCGGCATGCTGGTCCTTTTCAGCGTTATCTACCTGCTCCTGTCTTCCTATCTTTTCCGGAAGATGCTGCTCAAAACCCGTAAAGATGCGACGCTCGGGTTCCAATGAGATCGGGAAGCGGATAGAACCTTATGACACGTGCGGTTCAGAACGTACGGATCTTCTTCCAGGGAGCTTATCTCTCCTATATTGCTCTTTTTGCCTGGTTGCGGCCCATTACATATCTGGCCTCGAAAGTCATTATGCCGCTCAACCAGCTGCTCTTCTTCACCTTCCTTGGAATCTCGGCAACCGGCCGGGACAGCGCCAGCTTTTACATCATCGGCAATGCCGTGCAAATCACAGCGGTCAGCGGCATCTACGGCGTCACCTTCAGCGTTGGGGGTGAACGCTGGTCGGGAACCTTGCCCTACCTCTTCGGCACTCCTGCCAACCGGATGATGGTCTTCCTCGGCCGTGGATTCTTTCACGTGCTGGACGGCATGCTGGGAGTCATGCTCGGATTTCTATGGGGCGTGGTGCTGCTGGGATTGGATCTCTCGCACACCGATTTCGGTGCGCTCGGGCTGACAATTCTTGTTACGACGCTGAGCACTTCAGGCCTGGGTCTCTTGATGGGGTGCTTGAGCCTGATCACCCGCAATATCATGTTCATCAACAACACGGTCTATTTCTTGATG
>JBJYWH010000230.1:0-13555 GCA_046259355.1 Anaerolineales bacterium | reverse complement strand
CAGAGCGCACGGTTCACATCCGTGAGGTCGGGGGTTCGAGCCCCTCCGCGCCCACTGTTGTAGCGGCCACCAGCAACAGTACGGTGGCCGTTTTTACATTCGATGTCTTCTTGCTCTCGCGAGGATGTAAGTACGAAAGTTACTACGAGCCCTAAGATGCCTGGCAAAGAACTGCACAGGTGATTGTGATTCTTACGCGGCCCGAGTGCTCATACCCCTGGTCGGGTGTCGCCCGGATGCCGAAACTGCGAAATTGCTGCTCAAGAGCCAAGGCCACGCGCTCCGAAAGCCCCATCTACCAGCTTAAAACGGCTTGAACACCATGAAGAAGAGGACCAATCCCCACCCTCCGATTCCGATCAGCGTATAGAGGTGTGGTTTCCCCGAATCGAGCAGGGAGTGCAGTTCCTCGAGTGGGGCAGGCGCAACGGCGGGCTGTTCCCGAGACCCATCAAAGTAAGGTAGGCCGGCAGCCTTCCGAATGCGGTGGAAATGCCGTGAGGACGCGAGAGCCATAAAAACCACGATGGCAAGCAGCAGGCCAAGCGAGGCCCAGATCCAGCCGAATGACCACCAATGGCCGAGGAATCCTAGTGTCACACCTCCCACGAGCATCAACGCCAGCGAGGCATACATGAGCCCGAAGGATGACCTCGATAGCTCAAGCAAAGCCCGGACCCGCTCGAGTTCGCGCTCGTGATGAAGGCGATACGTTACGCTGAAAGATGCACCGTGGGCAAGCATGTAGGTAAAGCCCAGGAAAACGTGAAGATACAGGACCGCTCTGTAGATGCTGAACATAGGACCCTCTCCGGCGAAGGGCTTATCATATACTGATTTTGTCGGAATTATTGGGATTCATTCACGATTCGATGTTTAGCACCAGATTCGCCAGCCGAACCTCCTCCGCGCCCACTCCTCGACGAAATTCAGTGGCTTTCTTATTCACTCCCATGGGAAGCAGTGTCGTCGTATAGAGGTGCCTGCGACAAGCCCGGTGTGGGTTGATGCTGTGAGGCGCTATTCCCAGCACGAGGGGGCAGAGGTATTCCCTTCAAAGAAGATCGGAGGTGTGATCGTAAGTGGGAAAGTGTCAGTCCGCAATCCCGGCAGGAGGTTTGTTTTCGTGGTTTGTGCTAGTTACCCACTAACCAGGCACGGATTTGATAGGTGGATTCCGCCTGCTCGAGAGGGATCAGATTACCCTTCACGCTCTTTCCGTTGACGGTCAGTTGGCTTACCCCGCAGGAGACATGCTCCGGGTTGTTGACTTCGATCTCAAACGTCCGGCCGCGGAATTTTCGCTGCACCGTGAAACCATCCCAATCGGGCGGGATGCAGGGATCGATTCGCAGTCCGTCGTACTCCGGTCTGATTCCCAGAATCCACTGCGTGGCGGCGAGGTAACACCAGGAAGCCGTGCCGGTCAGCCAGGAGTTACGAGCCAGACCATGCTGCGGGTGCTCATCGCCGAGGATGTTCTGGGCGTAAACGAACGGCTCACACTCGTAGATTTCAATCTGGTCGTTGTGGGACATTGGGTTGATCTGTGTGTAATACTGGTAGGCCCGTTTGCCATTCCCGAGCATTGCCTCCGCAATCATCGCCCAGGGATTGGGGTGCAGGAAGATACCGCCATTTTCCTTCGCGCCCGGGGGATAGGTCGAAACGCCACCTAGCCTAGGATCGTAGCCGTCGTACCCTGGGGTGCTCAGCTTTAACCCGTAGCGGGTGTTCAGCTGTTCATAAGCTGCGTCGAGCGCCTGGCGGGCCCGCTCGGCGGAGGCAAAGCCTGAAATGACAGGCCAGGTTTGGCCATTCAGCCAGATCCTACCGTGTGCGTCCTCGACCGAGCCGATCGCTTGGCCAGCCTCATCGAAGTAGCGCACATACCAGGCGCCATCCCAGGCCGTTTCCTCCACTCGCCTCTTTATGGCATCGTAATCCTTGTGATAGGCATCCGCGGCCGAGTCCTGGCCTAGGTGCTCAAAGAGATCGATCATTTCGAGCAGCGCTTTTCCGTAGAGATTGGCTACCAATAGCGATTCGGCCCCGGAGGGCAGATTCACGGTGTCGTTCCAATCGGCAAAACCGAGCAGCGGAAGTCTGTGGGCGCCGATGTGGGTCGCGGTGTACTCCAGGGCCCGCCGCATGTGCTCTAAGACAGTCGCCGACTCTGCGTAGTCGTCATCCGGACCACAGCAGTAGAAGGGTATGGCCTGTTCTAGGAATGCCAGATTGCCGGTTTCTTTGAGATACGCTGCAGTGGCCAGCACTCCCCACAGGTGGTCGTCGCCGTAGGTATGTGGACGGTCCTCCATTTTGAGCGAATCGCCCTCGCTTCCGATCATGGTAAGTGGATTGAACTGGTGCATCGCCGAGCCATCGGGTTTTTGAAACGAGAGCAAAGTCTCGATGAATGCACGTGCTTCCTCGGGAACGAAGGCCAGCACGGACATCACATCCTGCATCGAGTCGCGGTAGCCGATGCCACGCGCACCCAACCCGGGTTGATAGTACGAGAGGTACCGTGACCAGGTCTTGGTGACATAGCACTGGTACGGATTGAAGAGGTTGAGCATAGTGTCCATGTCGCCATCAGGCGTGCGGACCCGGAGCACGTCCAGGTACGCATTCCAGAAATCGCGCTGTTCATTCAGAGCGCGGTCAACGGTCTCCGGCTGCCGGAATTGCTCGATACGGTCGCGAGTGCTTTCGATATTTTCGGCTTGACCGAGCTGCAGGATCACCCGCCGGCTTTCACCCGGTCCGAGCGCACCGAGCGAATGGAGCAGGACGGCGACATTGTCACCTCGATTGGCCTGTGAGTTCGAGAGTTCCGGGTTCTTCAAGCTGAGCGGTGACTTGAAACTGCCATACTCGTTATCGCCCAGGAAGAGCTTGCGGTCGGTCTCGAAGGAGGAGGCGGGGTAATTGGAGGTGAAATAATTGACGCGTGTATCACGCGTCATGAATGGATACTGGAGCAGGGTTAGGAATTCCCCATCCATGATGGCTCGGCTTTGCATGGTCTGCGGTAGCCAATCAGCGTTGGTGAACTGCTGCATCGCATCCGGATGGCTGTATTCGACCAACGGGATCAGGTCGAGGGTAGCTTCGTCATGACCGATGTTGGTGATGCGAACATCACGCAGTTCGCAGTGCTCGCCTCTGGGAACAAAGATCGTGACCTCGGTGCGCAAGCCCAAATGCTCGGAGATAATGCGGGTATAACCGAGTCCGAAGCGGCATTCGAAAAATTCGAGTGGCTCGAGTGTAGGGACGAAAAAGGGTGAGTAGCAGTGATAACCTCCGCTTGTATGCAGGCGGAGATAGAGCGTCTCGCCCTTGAAATCTGAGGAGGGGAGCTGAAAGATATAGCGCGTGATACGGTTGAAGGTGGGGTCGTCGCGGCATATCAGTGCGCCGCCAGTATGATCAACAAAACCGCCAAACTCACGCGTGCCGATGTAGTTGATCCACTTGACTGGTGTGCGCGGATCGCGCAGCACGTATTGTCGACTCTCTCGATCGATATCTCCCAGGCGCATTCGTTACCCTCAATGGATTCTTGCCAGGACGCGAACCTGTTCGTTGCCGGGTGGTGGAATCGGAACCAGCGTTCCTGCGATCGATTTTCCGTCCACTTCGAGATCCACCTGATTCCCCGGCCCTTGCCGTTCGACCTGGATATTGTAGCGGACACCGCGGAACTGCCGGGTAAGCGTGAAGCCAGGCCATGCAGTTGGCATCACCGGGGATACCTGGAGGCCATCCCAGGAAGGGCGGATTCCAAGAATCCACTGCGTGATCGCGACATAGTTCCAGGCCGCGGTTCCGGTGAGCCACGAGTTCTTGGCTTCGCCGTGGCTGGGCGCATCACGGCCGGCGATCATCTGAGCGTACACATAGGGCTCGCACTTATGCAGGTCGCTCAGCGCTTCGCGGCAGGAGGGGTTGATGCGAAGGTAGTAATCATGGGCGCGGTCGCCGCGTCCGATGCATATCTCGGCGATCATGATCCACGGGTTGGTGTGGCAGAAGACACCGGCGTTCTCTTTGAATCCAGGTGGGTATGAAGAAATTTCACCTAGCTCATGATAGTAGTGTGAGTATGCGGGCTGGTGCAGCAGGATGCCGTGTGGTGTAGCAAGGTGTTCAGCGACTGCATCGAGAGCCTGCCTTGCTCTACCGTCTTCGGTTCCCACTCCAGCCATGACGCAGATGCCCTGCGGTTCAATGAAGATCCGCCCTTCCTCGCATCCTGCCGAGCCGATCGGGTGGCCGAAGAAATCATACGCCCGACGGAACCATTGCCCATCCCAACCCGCCTGCCAAATCGCGGCCTCCATCTCGGCTGCCGCCTGGTGGTATTTTTCACCTTCCTGATCGAGGCCGAGCCTTTCGCTGATCGATGCCATTTGCTTCGTAGCGAGGATGAAGAGGCCGGCGATGAAGATACTTTCGGCCGTTGTACCCTTCCGATTTTCGGTCGTTTGAAACGATTCACCGGGTGTCTGGGAGAAGCAGTTCAGATTCAGACAGTCATTCCAATCCGCCCGACCAATGAGTGGCAGCTGGTTGGGTCCCAGCCGCTCGAGTGTGTAGCTGATGGACCGCTGCAAATGATCGAGCAGCGGTGCCGCGTGACCTTGGTCATTGTTGTATGGCGCTTGCTCTTCAAGGATGTCCCAGTCGCCACTTTCCTTGAGGTAGGCGGCGGTGGAAAGCACCAGCCAGAGCGGGTCGTCATTGAACCCGCTTCCGATCTCATTGTTGCCACGCTTGGTAAGCGGCTGGTATTGGTGATAGGCGCCGCCATCGTCCAGCTGTGTCGCGGCAAGGTCGAGTATTCGCTGGCGCGCCCGTGAGAGGTCGAACTGCACAAAGCCCAGCAGATCCTGATTCGAGTCACGAAAGCCGATCCCGCGCCCAATGCCAGATTCGAAGTAGGAAGCGGAACGTGAGAGGTTAAAAGTCGTCATTACCTGATATGCGTTCCAGATGTTGACCATGCGGTTCGTGTGTTCATCCGGCGTGTGGACTTGGAGAATGTCCAGCGTCTGGTCCCAGAAGAGTCGCAGGTCCTGAAAGGCCGACTCAACCTGATCAAGTTTGCAGTAGCGCTGGATGACCTTTCGTACACCTGCTGTATCGATTAGCTGCGAATCTGGGGGATCGAATTTCGCACCTACGGGATTGGCATAGTAGCCAAGGAGGAATGTTGCCCGTTTCGTTTCACCGGGTTTGAGTGTCAGGCGCACATGCTGTGCTCCGATCGGCTGCCATCCGACGGCAATTGAGTTCGACAGCTTCCCCTCGATCACCGCGCGGGGGGAGTCCCAGCCGCAATATGGCCCGAGGAAACTCTCACGAACCGTGTCGAAGCCAGCCAGTTCCGCGGAGCAGGCGAGGTAGGCGAAATGATTCCGACGCTCACGGTATTCGGTCTTGTGATAGATCACACCGTCAACGACTTCAACTTCCCCAAGCGAGTAATTGCGCTGGAAGTTGGTGGCATCGTCTAATGCGTCCCATAGGCAGAATTCGACTGCGGCAAATAAGGAAAGGTTCGCTTGTTCTTGGCGTTCGTTTCTGACCTCAAGCTGCCAGATCTCCAACTGCTCACCGAGCGGGACGAAGCAGCACAGTCCGGTTTCGATTCCAGCATAACTGGAGCGGATCGTCGTGTAGCCCATTCCGTGGCGGCACTCGTAGTGATCGAGTGTGCGACGGACGGGCTGCCAGGTAGGCGACCAGAACAAGTGCTCGTCGCTTTCCGGGCGGAGATCATCATCCCGCAGATAAAGCATGCGCCCACCGACGTCGAGGGGGGCATTGTTGTAGCGGTAGCGTATCAGGCGACGCAGGCGTGCATCCTGGTAGAAGCAGTAACCTCCGCCGGTGTTGGAGATGAGCCCAAAGAACTCCTCGCAGCCAAGGTAATTGATCCATGGCAGGGGCGTATCCGGCCGGGTGATCACATATTCGCGCTGGTCGTCGTCGAAGAATCCGTAGCGCATCGTGGTCCTTTTTTTTATATCGGCATGGGCAGCCACCACCAGCTCCCCTGCCAGCGATTTATTCCATATTTGCAGTTAGGCTCTGAGATCCAGGCATCTCACGTTGAGGCTATGCACCCTCAGTCCGTTCGTTTTCGGGCGCCCCCGGATTCTTTTCAGAGATCCATCCTTTCGGATCCGCTTTCATGGGCTGTTATGATCGGCCCAGAATCGCATCGATTTCCTGCATCTGCTCCTCGGCGAGGGGGCCAAACTCCATTGCCCGGCAGTTTTCTTCCACCTGTGTCACGTTGCGGAATCCGGGAATCGGGATGTTCTTGGGGCTGCACGCCCACAGCCAGGCGAGTGCGCCCTGGGCAACCGTTCGTCCTCCGCTGGTGAGAATGCCACGAACGGCTTCACGCCGCTTCATGAACCCAGGATTGGGCTGGCCGTGTTTGAAATACTTCATCCATTCCGGGCTCTTGATGCCGCGCACATCGTCGTCGGACAGTTTCGTTTCGGCCACATATTTGTCCGTGAGTATTCCCATCGCAAGCGGACCGCGGTTGATGACAGCCAGGTTATGGCTTTCGCAAATCGCCAGGACTTCCGGGTTGGCTTCAAATACGTTCAATTGGAGCTGAATGGCGGTGCAGTTTTCACCCTGGGCGAAGAATTCTGCGTTCTTGGGGAAGTCTGTGCTCCACCCATAGGCGCGTATCTTGCCTTCTTTCACCAGCTCCTCGAGGGCATCACGGATGGGCCCCGCTTCTTCTGCCGGAAAACCGTTGTCATGAAACTGGTACAGGTCGATGTAGTCGGTTCCTAGCCGTTGCAGGGAATGCTCGCAAGCCGCGCGAATGCCCTCAGGCGACGGATCGGCGCCGGTGATCTGGCGGGTGGTCTCATCGAAGACGGCGTTGAATTTAGTGGCGATCACCACATCCGCGCGGTGACCGGCCAGGGCGCGCCCAAGCACGCGCTCACTGTGTCCCGCGCCATACACATTGGCCGTATCAAAGAAGGTAATGCCCAATTCCAGGGCGCGGCGAACCGCACGAATGGATTCGCTGTCATCCACCTCCCCCCAACCCAGAGCCGTTTCGCCGGACCAGAAGGGACCGCCAATCGCCCAGCAGCCCATGCCGAGGGCGCTGATCTCCATGCCGGATCGTCCCAGCTTACGCGTGAATGCCATCGTTGAACCTCTTTCTCTTACCCTGATTTACGGAGAACTGTGCACCTTTGATAACATTTCCTCGGCAATTTCCTCGGCGGGGGTGGACCAAGCGTCCTGCTGCCACCTGAGCACGCTCTCAAGCGGCATGTCGTAGATCATGGCTGTCGGGTCCATGCCCCCGGTGTCTTCTACCGTCTCTTCGCTGCCATGCTCTGCTTCCCCGGCTAGCATTTTGCGGTTCTCGGCCTCAATCTTGGCGAAGATGGGTTCGATAACAGCCTTGCCGCGGGCGTCGTCCATCCATTCTCGTATGGTTGATTCCTTGGTGAGCAGGCAGGGCAGGCTTAAGGTTGATTCCATGGTCACCGTCAGGACCTGGCGGATATCTTCCCCCGAAGCCGCAATCAAGAGGTCGAAATCCCCACCCTCGGTGATCCACTGATGGTAACTGGGGTGGTAGTAGGCGAAGGCGCGGAAATCAAGCGGGATAGAAACCGAACGGGTCTCGCCTGGCTGGAGTTCAACTTTGGCAAAACCTTTCAATTCCTTTTCGGGCCGTGCCAAACCGGATTGGTGGTCGTGCACATAGACCTGGACGATCTCCTTGCCCGGGACTTCGCCGGTGTTGGTTATATCCACCGTGACCTTCACACCGTCCACGTCTTTGAATCGCTTTGCCGACACCTTGGCGTTGCTATAAGTGAACGTTGTGTAGCTCAGTCCAAAGCCGAAGGGAAACTGAACCGGCATTTGCTTGGTGTCGTAGTAACGGTAGCCGATGAACAGACCCTCGCCATAGTGGACCTGTCCCGCACCACCCGGCCAATTGATATACGCAGGTGTATCCGTAAGCCTGACGGGGAAGGTTTCGGCCAACTTTCCACATGGGTTGGCTTTACCAACGAGCACGTCGGCGATCGCCATCCCACCGGCTTGTCCCATCATCCAGCCTTCGAGCACGGCTGCTACATCTTCAATCCAGGCATCCATCGTCACTGGAGCGCCGTTGTTCAGCACAACCACGGTCCGGGGCTGCACCTCAGCCACAGAGCGGATCAGCGCCACTTGGCTTTCCGTCAGGTCGAGGTCGGTTCGATCATAGCCTTCGGATTCCTTGAAACCCGGTAGCGCGATGAACAGCACGGCCGCGTCGGCCGCCTGGGCGTTCGCGACCGCCTGGTCGATCAGGTCCTGCTGAAAAGTGCTGCCGGCCGGGTACCCCTCGGCGTAGGTTAATTCAACTTCTCCAGCCTGGGCCTGCAATTCTTTGAACGGGACGGATACGCGCGTCGGGTTGATATGTGAACTGCCGCCGCCCTGGAAGTGGGCCTCCTCTGCCGAGCGGCCGATGATGGCGAGATGCTGCATTCCTTTGAGCGGCAGCAGCCCGTTGTTCTTGAGCAGCACCATGCCTTCGGCTGCGATTTTACGTGCTAGATCATGATGGTTGTCCGCATCAAAAGTTCCGCTTTTCGGGGTCTCCTGAGCGCGAAAGACGGTTTTCAGGATTCGCCGGACGGACTCGTCGATGATTGCTTCATCCAATTCCCCGGCACGGACCGCCTCCACGACGGCTTGAACACGCCCTGCCTGGGGGCCGGGCATTTCGAGATCGATTCCTCCCTGGAACGAGGCTACCCGGTCATGCACCGCCCCCCAATCTGAGATCACCATACCCTCAAAGCCCCATGCATCCTTGAGGATGTCCGTCAGCAGTTCGTGGTGTTCCGAACAGTAGATGCCGTTCAGCTTGTTGTACGCGCACATCACCGCCCAGGGTCCAGCCTGTTTGATGGCTTTTTCGAAGGCGGGAAGATAGATCTCATACAGGGTACGCTCATCCACTTCGGCACTGATGCTGAGGCGCTGGAATTCCTGGTTGTTGGCGGCAAAATGCTTGAGGCAGGCACCCACGCCCCGGCTCTGGAGGCCAGCGATCAGGCTGGCTGCCATCTCGCCGGCCAAGTAGGGATCTTCGGAGAAATATTCGAAATTGCGGCCGCCTAACGGGGAGCGTTTCATGTTTGCCCCGGGTCCGAGCAATACATCCACATTCAGGGCGATGCATTCCTCGGCCAATGCTTCACCCATTTCGTGTAGCAGGTCGATATCCCAGGTACAAGCGAGGCACGAGGCTGTGGGGAAGCAGGTTGCAGGCAGGCTGTCGATCATCATGGCGTTGACATCCGGTACCCGGCGGACGCCGTGCGGCCCGTCCGCCACGACCAGTTCCGGCACGTCCAGCCGATCGATCGGGGTAGTCGTCCACGGGCTGGCGCCAATACACAGCGCGGCTTTCTCCTCGAGGGTCATTTTCGAGATGATGGCTTGGAGAGGATCGAACATCATAAGCTCCTTAAGTAACTGGGCTGAAGATCATGGGATGAGGCCATGTGGAAACGAATCGTAGACGGATTGAACCTTGAATGCCGCCTTAACCTGGGAGGCTGTCCAACCGGGTGGCAGGGGAGCCGTTATCGTGACCGCCCGTTCTGCGGGCAGATCGAAGTAATTGTCGCTAAAGAGGACATCCACTCCTCCGAGTGAGCATTCCACCATGCGTGCAAGGGAATGGGCGGACAGTTGGATCTGGATTTCATCGCCGTCAATTTGCAACTGGGTGGAAATCGAGGGATCAGCCAACCGGAGGTGTTTGGTGGGAACGAAGAATGCTGTCTGCCGGGATAATATCCGCTCAGCCTGCCATAGTTCGGCGATCAGCACCGCCTCCCGGCGTAGGTCATCGTCCAGCCGATCCGAGAAATCGAGCTGGCAGATCGCTGCCGAACCAAGCTGAGTGGCCTCGACCGGCTGTTCGCCCGCCTCCAGTTGTTCGCCGTTCAGCTTTTCAAGCGACCAGCGCAGGATGCCGTTCCATGGCTCACGCAGATCACTGCTGATATGGAGCGTCTGTTGGGGCGGTTTGTCCTCGATCGATAAGAGCAGCGGTGCATAGAAACGGCGCGCGGCGTAGTGTAAGGCCTTCCAGCGACCGTAGTAATCCAGACTTGACCAGGAGGCCACCGGCCAGCAGTCGTTGAGCTGCCAGTAGAGGGTGCCAGAGACACGCCCGGGATGCCGCCGCCAGTGCTCCACACCGTAACGAATACCTTCCGCCTGAAGCACCATGCTCAGGTATACCAATGACTCAAAATCGTTGGGCAGGCGGAAGTTGTCCAGCATCTGCGCTACCATGAGCGCATTTCCTTTTTCATTCTTCTGGTGCTGTTCCATCACGTAGGAGGTGATATTCCATTCGGCCTCATCGGCGAAGGTGCGGATGGTGGCCAGCGGTGGCAGCGACTGAAAGCCGAACTCACTCATAAAACGGGGGAATTGATCGCGATAGGCAGTGAAGGGTTGTCGGCCGTGCCATACTTCCCAGTAGTGAGAGTCACCCTGCTGCTGACCGTTCGGGTTCTCGAAAGGTGTTCCAGAAGAGGGCGAACTGGGCCAATAAGCCCTGTCGGGATCTTCCGCCGCGCACCAGGCCGGCAGACTGTGATGGAAGAACCGGTCGTAGGCCGCTTTCAGGTCATCGTAGGCCGGATCCAACCAGCCCCACTCCACCCAGCCTTGTTCCATCTCATTGTTGCCGCACCAGAGCGCCAGGCTAGCATGGTGCCGCAGGCGGCGAATATTCTCAACCACCTCGTGCTGAACGTTCTCTATAAATTCCGGGTCGTTCAGCGGGTACACGTGGCACGAGAAGATGAAATCCTGCCAGACGAGAATGCCGTAGCGGTCGCACAGATCATAGAAACGGTCGTCCTCATAGAAGCCGCCGCCCCACACACGCAGCATGTTCTGGTGCGTCATCGACGCGTCGCGAATCAATCTCTCCAGCCGGCCTTCCGTGATGCGGGTTGGAAACGAATCGGCCGGAATCCAATTGGAACCTTTAGCGAAGACAGGAACTCCGTTGACGACGAATTGGAAGCAACGGCCCCATTCATCCGGCTCCTGGCGTAGCTCGATCGTGCGCAAACCGAGCTGATACTCACGCTGGTCGAGTACGGCGTCCATCAACCGCAGTTCCAGCCTGGCCTGGTAGAGCGGCTGGGCACCATAGCCGTTCGGCCACCAGAGCTGCGGATCAGGCAACTCCACCCGCAGCGTGGTCTCGCCATCCAGGTCGGCCTCGGCGTGGGTTTCGAGTGCCCTGCCGTCGGGATCGGTCAGGCGCAAAATCAACGTGCATCCAGCCCCCTCGATGGCCTGAATCATCACGCGCGCTTCGACCACTACCCGTTTCTTGGCGTGTTGTTGACTCAAGCGAACCTGATCGATGTGTGCTCCCTGGTAGCCTTCCAGCCAGATGTCCTTCCAGATGCCGATCGGGGGCAGCTGTGGACCCCAATCCCAACCGAACTGGCAAGGCGCCTTCCGTAGGTAGGGCCCTCCCGGAATGGCCTGTGGGACTCCTGGCATTCGGCGAACGGCCTGGTGCGCCGCTGCGAAGCGCACGGGTGATTCGAATTCAACTCGCAGCTCGTTCTCTTCCTGCTCTAGCAGTGATTTAACGTCCCAGCGGTATCGCCGGAACATGTTGGTAGCCCGGCCCAGTTCGCTACCATTCAAGCTGACGGTGGCCAGTGTGTCGAGGCCATCGCAGCTCAGCCAGACCTGCGGCTGGCTGAGCAACTCGGGCGCTGGTATAAACCGGCAGCGATATTCCCAATCCGACTCGGCCACCCAGCGGACGCGCTTCTCGTTATCACCCACAAATGGATCTGGGATATGTCCTAATGCGATTAAATCCGTATGGACACCACCCGGGACGATAGCCGGCAGCCACGATTCCGTGCCTGCCTGACGGAACTCCCATGCACCTGACAACGGTTGCCTTCTCATGCCAGAACCACCCTGGGCCTTGCCTCATTCTTCACGAACCAGAGAAAAAGAAGGGACAATGCCATGAAAAGCACCAACTGAGCGCTGGGGATCACTTCCAGTGAAAACCGGCGGGCCAGTACGCCCAGTAGACTCGGGATAGCCGCTGCACCCAGGCCGGTGGCGGTCATTTGCATGCCAATGGCATTGGCGGCGAAACGAACTCCCACCCGCTGGCTGGTGGCCGAAGTCATGGCTGGAAAGATGGGTGCGATGGAAAAGCCGATCAAGCTCACGGCAATCAGGTTTGCCTTTGAGGACGGGTTCCAGGCCAGCAGCGCCGCACCGATCAGGGCGCCCAATAGGCCACCCAGCACCAGGCGGTGAATGCCGACACGCTTGGCATACAGCCCTGCCAATACCCGTCCGACGGTGAAAGTCCCCCAGTAGCTGCCAGCCCACAACCCGGCCGAAGTTGTCTGGATGCCGCGTGATTCAACCAGCAGGCTGTAGGTCCAGGTGCCAAGCGACACCTCCGCGCCGACGTAGATCAGGAACAGCAGTGCGCTCAGCCATACTCGGGGTTGGCGCAGTGCCTCCATCATCGGTGTTTTGTAGTCTGTCAACAGCTCGGGATCGTTCGCCCCCCGGCGAGCCGGGTGTTTCCACAGCGGCAGCGTCACTATGAAGCAGGCCGCGAGAACGAGCTGGAACGTAGCCACCAAACGATAACCCACCCGCCAAGAATTCAAGACCGCCAGGGCGGTGGTCATGATGATCGGGCCGAGAGTCACACCGATGCCGTAGCTGGCATGCAGCCACTGCATCTGGCCCTCACTGAAATGTGCTGCAGCGTATGTATTAAGCCCGGCATCGATCGCCCCGGCCCCCAGGCCGGCGAAAGTACCCAGCGCGGTCAGCATCCAGTAGGTCGGAACCAGTGTATAGCCCAGGAGGGCCACTCCGGTTAAAGCACAGCTGGCTGCCAGCAGGTGCCCTACCCCGAGTCTTGCGATCAAGATGCTACTTGAGAAGCTGGACGCCATGTACCCTGCTACCGCGGTCGCCAGTAGGATTCCGACCGAATCGAGCGGGAGGGTGAAGTCGACCCGTATGGCAGGCCAGGCGACGCCCAGCAAGCCATCGGGCATCCCAAGTGCGATGAATGCAATATAGGCAAGCAGTAGCAGGCTCAGCGTAGAGTTTGCGTTCGCTGTACGGAGTGTGTTCAAAGGCTTGTTGAATCCGACTTTCGGAATGGCGGGCGACTTCGACCGGGCAGGCTGTCACATGCAGGACATCACACCGTCGAGAGATCCCACTCCTCGTAGATTTTTGGAACATCGTTGATCAGGCGCCGCGTGTACGGTTCCTTTGGGTGCAGAATGATATCGTCGGCACAACCACATTCAACGAATTTTCCATGCTGCATAATATAAACGGTGTCAGAAACGTAATACGCCAAGCCAATATCATGGGTGATGAAAATAATTGTCATTCCAATGTCATTGCGTAGCTGCATCAACATCTCGAGGAT
>JBJYWH010000229.1:0-2190 GCA_046259355.1 Anaerolineales bacterium | reverse complement strand
ATCAAGACGCTCTTCAAAGAAGACGCGTACCGAATTCCAATTTCGTCAACCAAATCGATGATCGGCCACCCGATGGGTGCTTCGGGTGCTATCGAGGCCGCGGTTTGCGCGCTCACAATCAAGCATGGGGCGATACACCCGACGATCAACTACCAGGACCCCGACCCTGAATTGGATCTCGACTACGTTCCGAATCAGGCGCGCAGCCAGCAGGTCGATGTGGTGCTTTCCAATTCCTTCGGGCTGGGAGGGCAAAACGCCTGCCTGGTCATGAAACGTCTGGAGTAAGTATGCAACTCTATGTGAATGAGAAGAAGATCCGCAGGAACCGTACGCTGGGACGCTGGATGATGTTTGGTGGTCTGGGAGCAAGCTTGATCGCTGTTGCGATCAGCTTCCTCGCCCAGGCCTACATTTTTTACGCGCTCATCCTTATGCTCGCAGCGGGGCTGGTCTCGCAGATTGGTACGGCGATCTACAACCGCTTTGGCCGTTCACCCCGCATGGACGAGGTGATCGACTTCAGCTTGAAGGGGTTGGATGACCGCTTCGCGGTCTTTCATTACAACGCGGGGGTCTCACATGCTGTTTTTGGCCCGTTTGGCGCGCTTGCCATCGTTCCTCGCCTCGAACGCGGGGAGATCACGTACGAGGGCGGGACGTGGTACCAGGTCCCGCCGAAACGGCGAATATCCATTGGCAGCCGCCGGAAGAAGCTATCCGACATCCCTTCAGAGGCCGAACGGGAGACGAAGAAACTTCGAACCTTTCTACAGAAAAAGCTTCCCGATCGGGAACCGATAGCCGTGGAGGCCCTCATGCTCTTCATGGCGGAAGATGCGATGGTTGAAACGGGTGATTCTCCAATCCTGGCAGCCCATCGGAAGAAAGTGAAATCGATTCTCCGCAACCTCGAGCGCCAGAAGTCATTGGCCGAGAACGACCTTCGGCATCTTGGAAAGCTGCTGACCAAGACTGGCTGAATTTGATTTCTTTTCAACAAGGAAAGCAGGGTGCACGTAGATCGCGTGCACCCTGCTATATTATTTTCAGAAGTGAGTCAGCTGTTCAGGAACTCGTCTAGAGCCTCGCGCGAAATACGGTAGGCTTTACCGATCTTCTTCGCCTTGAGTTGGCCCCCTTCGATTGCGCTGACCACGTCTTCTTCTGCGACCTTCAGGTACGAAGCCGCTTCGCTGGGGGTCATGACATCGGGGATCGCAGCGGCGCCGCCAGCGGCTGCTGCACCACCCGAGCCAGCCTGCTTGAGGGTCTCGGAGAGCGCATTGCCGATCCCCATGCCGGCTCCAATGCCCGCCGTTAAGCCGGCCCCACCGGAGGGATTCTGTGCAGCATCACGCATCGCATCGGCCGCCTGCAGCTGGGTGTAGGTCTGCATATCGAGCATGCCCATGGCGCGCAGTTCCTCAGCCGATTTATCGGATGGCTTCAGGCTCTCGATGTAGAAGGACTTCAGCGTGAGGCCAATGGCTTTGAAATCATCCTGGGCCTTCGCCCGTACACCGGCACCCATTTCTTCGACCAGCGAGATCAGTTCGGGAACGTCGGAAGCCTTTGTTGTCTCCCCGAGCAGATCCTGCAGTTTTGAAAGCAGCATGGATCGCAGGCGGGCTTCGATATCGCGTGTGGTGTAAACTCCGGTGACGCCGACGATCTGGGTCACGAACTGCTGGGGATCGGCTACCTGGAAGCTGTAGGTCCCGAAGCCTTGCAGCAAGGCCACGCCCAGGCCCATACCGGGATTCCGTACGAGGATGGGCTGGGGTGTGCCCCATTTCTGGTCGGCGAATTCACGCAGGCTTACAAAGAAGACCTCTGCCGTGAACGGTGAACGATCGTTGAAGGCCTTGCCGATCAGATCGATCAGGAGTGGAATGTTTGCGGTCGTGATGGTATGGCGGCCCGGCCGGAAGGTATCGAGCGCCTTACCATCCCGATAGAAGACAGCCGCCTGCGCTTCACGTACGATCACCTGGCTGCCGATCCGGAAGTCACCTGCCGTATCCTCAGGGAAGCGGTGCACGATCTCATCGCGCATTTCGCTTGGATATTCAACGACATCAAAAATCCTGGCCATAATATTTGCTCCTCTATCTCAGGCTAGCTGCTCACTTCAAGGATGACTTCTTCCCGACGATCGAAGGCATCGATCGCTTCCTGGCTCAAGGT
>JBJYWH010000228.1:0-3530 GCA_046259355.1 Anaerolineales bacterium | reverse complement strand
ACGGCGATGGCTTATCGCATACTGAATACAACGAGCGCCTTTTCGGAGCGGAACTGACGGGCTACTTCCAGCAAATCAAGCAGACATTCGATCCGCAGGGCCTGCTGAATCCGGGCAAGGTTGTACCGGCTCAGGATGGTTTTGGCGGAATAGGGTCCTTAACTTCCAATCTCCGCTATGGCCCTGCCTACCATACGTTTTCACCCCGATCGTCCTTCATATTCTCGCGGGAAGGCAGCTTTACAGCCGCCGTGGAAAGCTGTACAGGCCTGGGGGTATGCAGGAAAGAAGAGGGCCTCATGTGCCCTTCGTACCAGGCTACGCGGGAAGAACAACACTCCACCCGCGGACGTGCCAACGCACTGCGAGCGGCATTAAGTGGCAGGCTGCCTCCCGCGGCACTGGGCGAGAAGTCGATGTACGACATTCTCGATCTCTGCCTCGAGTGCAAAGGCTGCAAGGCAGAATGCCCGACCGCTGTCGATATGGCGCGGATCAAGGCTTCGTTTCTAGAGCTCTATTATAAGAAGCACGGCGTTCCGTTCCGAAGCCGGCTGTTCGCCGAGATACCGTCCCTTGCGAAGATCGGGACCTTTCTCGCCGGACCGGTCAACCTGATCACCCAGAGTCGGCTTTTTCACTTCCTGCAGCAGCCTCTCCTGGGAATCGCCCGTGAGCGAAGCCTGCCGCAGTTCCAGCGAGACACATTCCGCAGACGTTTCAAGCGCCACGTGCCGCCTGATGGCGGTCGCGAGGTGGTGCTTTTTGTCGATACCTATACCAATTCGATGGAGCCGGCCATCGGTGAGGCGGCCGTTGAGGTTCTCGAGGCTGCCGGGTACAAGGTGAGACTGGCGGAGGGACAGGTTTGCTGTGGCCGTCCGATGATTTCGAAGGGCTTGCTGGGCAAGGCTCGAAAGCTCGCCCGCAGGAACCTTGATGCGTTGGGAGCCTACGCTGAACGCGGGATCCCTATCGTCGGCCTCGAGCCATCCTGCCTGATCACTTTGCGGGATGAATATCTCGAGTTCTTTCCGGAGGACCCGAGTGCAGCGGCAGTGGCCCGCCAATCCCAAATGCTGGAGGAGTTCCTGGTCCAACCGGATACCGATGGACGAAAGCCGATTGACGCCTTGAAATTCAGCCTTGATTCAAAACCAAAACTGCTCGTCCACAATCACTGCTATTCAAAAGCACTGATTGGGGCGGGGCCGCTATTGGAGACTCTGCGGACCGCTGGCTACCAGGCAGATGAGATTCCCTCTGGTTGCTGTGGAATGGCAGGCTCATTCGGATACGAAACGGAACATCATGATCTTTCGTTGGAAATCGCCGAGCAGGTATTGCTGCCAACAGCACGCACAGCGGCAGCGGCTGGCGTGATACTATCTGCCGGAGGGATTTCGTGCCGGACTCAGCTCAAGGATGGAGCCAGGATCACAGCCAAACATCCTGCTGTTCTTCTTGCTGAAAAACTGACGGGAACGGAAAGATGACGATGACAAACCTCGGAATTGTTACCGACAGCTGTGCAAGCATTCCCGATCGCCTGATCGATAAGCTCAAAATCGAGTGGGTGCCTTACTATATTCACCGCGGGCGCGAGGTCTTACGTGATCTCGTGACTGCTCGCTCCGATGTTTTCTATCCTTGGATGCTGTCTGCGAAGAGTCTTCCAACCACCGCAGCGCCAGGGCCCGGCGATTACCTGGCAAAGTACCAGGAGATGGTTGAGCATGGTATTCACGAGATTCTCAGCATCCACATGACATCGAAGGGCAGCGGTGCATTCCAGGCTGCACAAGCGGCAAAGGACATGCTGCTGGAGAAAATGCCCGATATCAAAATTGATGTGATCGATACGATGAATGTCGCCATGTGTCATGGCTGGATCGCGATCGAAGCTGCACGGGCCGCGCTGGATGGCGTACAGCGCACGGAAATCCTGCGGCGTATCGATCAAATGATACCGAGAGCGCACATGATCCAGACAGCTGATACGCTGCGGTATCTTTATCTTGGTGGAAGAATCGGTCGCGCAACACACCTCCTGGGTTCAATGCTCAATATCAAGCCTCTGATCGGTATGGAAGATGGCGTGATCGTTGCCCTCGGACGGGCTCGAAGCCGCTCAGGGGCTTATGAGAAAATCGCCGAACTCGTGGAAAAAGCCGTTGGCCAGTTCGGGAGGATCAAAGCCGCGTTCGTTCACGTCGCCGCTCGTGCGGAGGCGGAACGCTTGAAAGAACTGATCGAATCACGCGTCGATTGTGTTGAAAGCATGATCGCTGAGCTCTCACCGGCGCTGGGCGTGCACTCTGGGCCTGGTACGGCCGGAATTTGCTACCTGCAGGTCCCTGCAGATTCCCGGGAACTTCCATGAGCATTGCGGCGAGATCGCGCTTTGCCCGATTCAGCTGGGCCACGCTGCTCGGAAATGTCCTCGTGATACTGTGGGGGGCGTACGTCAGGGCAACCGGGTCAGGCGCCGGATGCGGTGGTCATTGGCCGTTATGCAATGGTGTGGTGCTGCCGCGCCAACCGGCTGTTGAGACGATCATTGAATTCACACACCGCCTCTCCAGTGGTCTGGCGCTGCTTCTGGTGATTGGTTTATTTTGGTCAGCCCGGCGGACTTTTAAGCCGGGAAATCAAATTCGCCGTTCTACAGCAGCTGCACTCCTCTTCATGGTGGTGGAAGCGCTCCTCGGCGCAGGGCTGGTTGTGTTTGAACTGGTAGCGGGTAATGTTTCGATCGCGCGGGCAGCCGCTGGCGCAGCTCACCTGCTGAATACGTTTCTCCTCCTGGCCGCGTTATCCCTCACGGCGTCGTGGAGCACCTGGCCAGCAGAACGTTCGCACGGCAACGCTCCGAGAGCCCTGACGAGCTTGCTTGGAATTGGCCTGATCGGGGTGTTGTTCATCGGCATGACCGGCGCGATCGCTGCTCTCGGCGACACGCTGTTCCCTTCCAGCTCCCTGCTGGAAGGGTTACGTCAGGATCTGGACCCAGGATCGAATATTCTTCTCCGCCTGAGGGGCATGCACCCTCTCGTAGCCATCGGTGTGAGTTCTTATCTGATCGTGCTGATTCGCATGCAATCGTCGAAAAATGGGTCGCCGGAGTGGTTGTCCAGGCCACTGCTCGTCTTGATCATCTTTCAATTGGCTGCCGGCGCGCTGAATGTGCTGCTCCTGGCACCGGTTTGGCTGCAGTTGATCCACTTACTTCTCGCTGATGGCGTGTGGATCGGGCTCGTCATGTATGCAGACCGTCTGCTGTTCAGCAGGGAGGAAAGCGTACGAGCTGCAGGCGGACTTCAGGAAACAAGCCGCGTCTGATCCTATCCGCCAGGTCCATTCAGGGCTCGTTTCACTGAATAACATTGCGCATAGTCTACTTGTAATAGAACATATGTGCGGTTTATCCGTGCATATGGTCTGTCTGGGGACATGAGCAGGGGGTTAATCCTCAAAAATCTCCTGATACCCACGATCCAATTCGTCGTCGCTCAAGTGCGCATAACGCT
>JBJYWH010000227.1:0-3663 GCA_046259355.1 Anaerolineales bacterium | reverse complement strand
CCAGGCCGCCCTGACGTTCCCGAAGGGATTTCTCTGGGGTTCAGCCACCGCCGGACATCAGGTGGAAGGTGATAACGTCCTGAGTGATTGGTACGCGTGGGAACAACATCCGGGACATATCATCAACGGTCAGGTATCCGGGCGAGCTTGTGAGTGGTGGCATGGGCGTTGGCAGGAGGATTTCGATCGCGCTGCTCAAACGCATCAAAATGCGCACCGGATGTCGGTTGAATGGTGTCGAATTGAACCCTCACTCGCGGTGTGGGATGAGGCCGCCCTCGATCAATACCGTACGATGGTTCAGGGTGCCCGCGAACGCGGTCTTGAACCCATGGTGACGCTTCAGCATTTTACGCTTCCGCAGTGGCTCGCTGAACGTGGCGGATGGCTGGCTGAAGATTCCGTGGGGTGGTTTGAACGGTATGCTCGCAAGGTTGCGGAGGCCTTCAAGGACCTGGTTCAGCTGTGGATCACCGTTAACGAACCCAACGTACTTGTGTACAGTGGATATGTTTCGAATGAATTCCCTCCAGGACATCAAAATCTGCGAATCGCGCCTGCAGCCATTCGAAACCTGATTCGCGCTCACGCAGCGGCGTATCACGCAATCCACGAGATCGTCCCGAAGGCACAGGTAGGCGTCGCACATCACTACCGGGGATTCAGCCCGCGAAACGCAAACAGCCTAGCTGATCGATGGCTGGCTCGTTTCAAAGCCCGGAATTTCAATGACTTATTTCCAGAGGCCTTGACCACGGGGCGCATCCGGTTTCTTCTCTGGGGGGGCGAGATCCCGGAAGCCCGTGGAACGCAGGATTTCATCGGCTTGAATTACTACACAACCGAAGAAGTTGTGCTGGATTGGACGAAACCCCGTAAGGCGCTCCAACCAGGAACGTATCCTGCGAATGCATCGCTGAGCCCAAATGGTTTCCTGGCGGATGTCCCGCAAGGGTTCTGGAAAGCTCTTGAGTGGGCCCATAGGTATGACCTGCCCATTTACGTCACCGAAAACGGTTCCGAAGATGATCAGGATGAATTCCGGCGAAATTTTCTGGCCCATCACTTGCACCAATTATGGCGAGCGGTCAACTTTAACTGGAGGGTCAAGGGCTATTTCCACTGGTCATTGATCGATAATTTTGAATGGGAACGAGGTTGGACGCAGCGATGGGGACTATGGGCACTGGACGAGAGAACGCAGACACGCAAAAAGCGTCCGAGCGCCGATTTTTATGGCGAGATTTGCCGGACCAATCAGCTTTCCTCCGATCTGGTCCAGCAGTTCGCCGGGCAGGTATTTGATGACATTTTCCCTCCGCGCGGTCCTTCAGAACTCCTTGCCTGATCGCCCGCGTACGTCGATCCGTTTCAAGCTAGCCTCAATGTTGGCTGCGGTCTTCGTGATCGCTTGTATGAGTTTCCTGGGCCCCCAGAAAGTGCTTGCCGAATCGGGCCCACGTGAAGGCGAGCGACCTTTTATCCTCCCGTTCGGAGGAGATCCAGGACCGGATACGTGGCTCTTCATCCAGCCCTACGGGAATACGGCTTTCGCGTACCAGTACCGCAACAGTGTATATTTCGGTGGCCAGGGACTGCACTTCGGGATCGACCTGGCTGCACCATGCGGGACACCTATCCTTGCGATTGGGGATGGGGTGGTGCGCTCTATCGATAGCTGGCACGGTGCTGGCCCGCATAATCTCATGATTGACCATCCCAATGGTTATGCATCCTTTTATGGTCACCTGCTCGTCCGGGCCAAACTGCAGGTCGGCCAGAAAGTAAAAGCGGGCGAAATCGTTGCGCTCAGCGGTGACCCGGATCGGACCTGCAATTCAAGGCCGCACCTGCATCTGGAAATTCGCGACGTCGAAACCCAAGCTATTGCCTATAACCCGATCGAGCTGATCGATGCTGACTGGGACCGAATCGCATTGTATGGTTCCACCCCCGTTGAATTCGAGCAAGATCTTGATCATCCCCGGCAGTGGGTAGATATGTATGATCAACCGCAGACCCGCTTCGGCTATGGTCTCTTGAATGAATATGAGCGTGCGTGGCCTTATGATTGGTAGCAGAAGGATCTCGCGGCTCTTGGTTGTGATCGGTCTCTTCTGGCTCGTGTGCAGTGCTGCCAGCGTGGCAGCGGCCGGATCCGATCTGGATATCCTCGGCCAGCCGGAGTTGCGCCGTACCGCTATCTCCGGACCCGAGTCGACGCCGACACCGACATCCGTGCCGCGCCCGCTTGTTCCCGGGATTCACCCGAAGCCTGAAGCCATCACCTCGGATGGTTGTTGTGCTTACCCGGATTGGAGCGAGGATTCGGAGTGGATCCTCTTCTTCGATGCGCCGAAAGGCCCAGAATCAGCTGGCCTGTACGGCATCCCCCGGGCGGGTGGGCCGGCGACACGGATCACCCAACGCATGGGTGTCTTTTCCTCCGATTGGTCTCTTGTGGCCTATCCCGAGGCTGAAAGGGTATTTGTTGAACGATGGCAGGATGGCGAGCGCTGGACGATCCCAAGCGCTGGCCGTGCGATACACGTTTCGCCGAGTTCCAAATGGTTGGCCTGGCAAATCGGATCGAGCGCGATTCAAAACCCTGATGTTCGCGTTTCGGCCATATGGATATCCGGCCTCAAAGGCGAGGATGCACGCGAACTGGTTACGATTCATGGTGGGGACCTGATCGGCTGGTCGGAGAATGAAGCGGCACTTCTTGTTAGTGGCCGCCTGGCACCCAATGGACCGGCAGGAATCTGGCGCATCCGGATCGAAGACGGCGCCGGTCAGCTGCTGTTTGACGTGGATCAGCCGCGTGAAGCGCTGCTCTCAACCGATGGCAGTTGGCTCGCGTTCATCATCGCTTTCGAAACCCCATCGGAGCGGAATGGCGTGTGGCTCCTGCGAACCGATGGCGGGGGCGCAAAACATCTGGACTTGTTTGGCTCCTACCGCTGGCGATCTGGGGATCAATTGGTCCTTGTCCCGCTCGATCTGAGCGCTTCCGGTCCTTATCTCGTTCAGTATGATGCGCAACGCGATCAATGGTGGAGCCTCACAACCCCTATGACCACACAGCTGCCCATCGCGAATAATGATTGGCGCATATCACCGGATGGCCAGTGGATGGTCTTCCAATCCTATCTCGATCACAATTTGTATGTGATGGAACTGCCTGCTGTCCGGGAAGCCCCATGATATAATCGGCGAACTCCTTCGGGAGTTCTCTACAAAGTGAAGAACGAATTGGAGAGGTAGCGTAGTCTGGCCTAACGCGCGCGCCTGGAGAGCGCGTGAGCCGAAAGGCTCCGTGGGTTCGAATCCCACCCTCTCCGCCTGCAGGACACCGCTATTCTGCGGTGTCTTTTCTTATACGGCCCTGTTGCCCCGGCGGAGTAATTCCTGATTGCATTGACACAAAGGTTCCGGCAGGTTATCCTCCTCTTGTCCGGGTGGGTCCGGCGCGGCGGAGACCTCCGAACCCCGTCAGGTCCGAGAGGAAGCAGCGGTAAGGGGATCACTCCGGGTGCCGCCGGGGTGCCGGCCCGGACATTTCTCATGCACAACGAAAAAAACGAGAGCCCGATGAGGGCTCTCGTTTTGCTGCACACCTGCCTGACACACGGTCAGGGTTTAGCGGGAAATGCCTCAGGT
>JBJYWH010000226.1:0-9797 GCA_046259355.1 Anaerolineales bacterium | reverse complement strand
CCCGGTTGACGACGGCTTTGATGCATGGATTCAATCCGGGGACGTCACCCCCGCCAGTCAAGATGCCTATTTTCATCGCTTCACCTCATCGTTCGAGTTGTGAGTCGCCCGCAGATTCAGCGCGCAAGGATTTGAGCCATATCGAAGAATTCGAGGTTAACCTTGCGTGTTCTCTGGGTCACTTCATTCAGGTCACGCATCACGAGAACCCGTCCCTGCAGCCCGACCATCTTATCCGTTTGACCCTCGATCAAGGCCTCGACCGCCCGCACACCCATGCGGGTGGCAAGCATGCGGTCGAAGGCGGAAGGGATCCCGCCGCGGGGCACATGTCCGAGGATCGTCACACGGGTCTCAAAGCCGACCTCGCCTTCTTCCAGAGCACATTTTACCTGGTCCGGGGAATAGGAGGCCCCCTCGGCCATCACGATAATCGCATGGGTCTTGCCGCGTTCATAGGCCTGCTCGATGCGCGAGGCGATTTCTTCCAACGGTATTTCCTTTTCCGGGATGATGACAACTTCCGCCCCGCAAATCACACCCGAGATGAGCGCCAGGTAGCCGCAGTTGCGTCCCATCGTGACGACCAGAAAAGCACGCTGATGGGAGGAGGCGGTATCCCGCAGCTTATCCACGGCTTCCATGATCGTATTGAGCGCCGTATCGACGCCCAGCGACATATCCGTGCCCCAGATATCATTATCGATCGATGCCGGAATGCCGATGGTCTTGACACCCATTTCGGCCAGCACATGTGCGCCGCGCATGGAGCCGTCGCCACCGATGACGATCATGGCGTCAATGGCCGATTCGTTCAATTCCCGCAGCGCCTGACGCTGGCCTTTGTGTTCCATGAACTCCGGACAGCGAGCCGTGCGGAGGAACGTACCGCCGCGCTGCAGAATCCCGCCCACATCGCGCGCCCGCAGGACTTCCATTTCTCCCCGTATTAAGCCGTCAAACCCCTCTTGAATGCCGATCACATCCAGGCCATGGAAGATCGCCGTTCGAACGCAGGCACGGATGCTGGGATTGATGCCCGGCGCATCGCCGCCGGAAGTCAGAATGCCGATGGTCTTGATATTCATTGGATCCTCAAAGGTTCTATCCGGATCGCCCGTTCGCCGAGCAGCTCGATCAGCTGCGCGTGCAGTTCAGGTGTGTATCCAGTCGTGGATTGTGGAAAGTCCATATGATACCGCCGGGAGGCCTCGAAAAGTAGGAAAGCAAAATGATCTTCTCCCGGATAGGAACTCAGCAGGCCATGCACCCGCCGCAGCCGGCGGGCATCTCGCTGGGGATCACCGGTTGAATTGATCATGATGGTAATCATGCGCGGCTCGCTCGAGGTGGAATTTTGATTCCGGCGGCCTGGCTCGAAGGAAGCCTGTTCACCTTTCTCCCGGGGAAGAGACGATGGGTAGGGATCCGTGATGGGCCCCGGATCCTGTGCCTGTGTTTGAACGGTTTCTCCAGGATCAATCCGGCCGGATGATTCATAGGCAACAGGAAAAGTCTCTTTCCCCTCGGCCGCCGTGCTCAAGCGCGAATCCGGTGTGACCAACAGATCGAGACCAACCGGTGGAAACGCCACCGATTCGTCCGGCAGCGGAAGATCTTCGAAGGCCGGTATGGGATCCGATGGACCCTCATCCAGATCGGGCTGCCTGGAAACAGCCTGGCCTCCATTGAGCGGTTTCAGCCGCTTGTAATCCGCGGTCATGCTGTCGACCAGGATCTTGGGCTCGCCGCGCTCGCGGTCCACCTTCCCGGTCACGACCACGATGCTGTCGGTCTCGATCCAATCGACGATATTCTTCCAAGCGCGGCTGAAAACGACCAGTTCGATCTTGCCCTGCAGGTCCTCGATCGTGACAAAGCCCATCGCCTTTCCGCTACGCGTCTGGTAGGGACGGATGGCGATCACCTCCCCGGCGACTCGAACCTCCTGCCCATGCGTGCTCTCTTCCAGATCGGAGCTGAAGTGCGTCACAAGCTGGGCCAGTTCGTCCATGTGCTGCGTCAGGGGATGAGCCGAGACGTAGACACCCAGGAGTTCCTTCTCCCACTGCAACAGCCGGCGCTGCGGGACATTGGCGCTGATCGCCGGCAGGTCGAGGGTCTCCTCGACGCCGGTCGCCTCGCCGAAGAATGTCATCTGGCCCACTTCCGAGGCCTTGAAATGCGCGCTGGAGAGCGCCATGATGCGGTCGAGTGTGTCGAGCATCGTGATGCGTGGACCCAGGTCATCCAGTGCCCCCACCCGGACCAGGCTTTCCAGCGCCCGTTTGCCCACCACACGCAAATCGACCCGCCGGGCAAATTCCTCCAGGCCCTGGAATGGACCCTGTTCCTCGCGCGCCTCGAGGATCGCCTCCACCGCCCCATCGCCCACGTTCTTGGTTGCACCCAACCCGAAGCGGATCGTCGGCGTGCCAGTGGCCGTGCATTCAGCCGAGAAATCCAGCTGGCTGAAGTTGACATTCGGCGGCAAAACCTCAAATCCCATCCGCCGACAATCGGCGATGTAAACAGCCACCTTGTCGGTATCGTGCTTGAACACCGAAAGCAATGCCGTCATGTACTCAAGGGCGTAATGGGCTTTCAGGTAAGCCGTCTTCACCGCGATCACACCATAATCGGCGGCGTGGGCCTTGTTGAAGCCGTAGCGGGCGAAATTTTCCCAATCATCAAAGACATCCGTCGCGGCTTGTTGATCGATGCCCTTCCCGACAGCCCCGGCGATGAACTTCTCGCGGTGGCGCTTGAGCTGCTTCTCCTTCTTCTTGGCGATCGCCTTCCGCAGGCCGTCCGCTTCGGAAGCGGTATATCCTGCCATTTCCATCGCCGCGAACATGATCTGTTCCTGATACACCGGAATGCCGAAGGTCTCTTCGAAAATGTCGGCCAGCGCGGGGTGGCGGTAGGCGACCTGTTCATCCCCATGCATGCGGCGTATGTACGTCGGAATGAATTCCATCGGGCCCGGGCGGTAGAGTGCAACCATGGCGATTACGTTCGCCAGCTCGCGCGGCTTCATCTCCATTAAGTAGCGGCGCATGCCGACTCCTTCGACCTGGAAGACCCCCAGCACCTCCCCCCGTCCTAGCAGATCATAGGTTTCGGGGTCATCAACCGGGATGGAGTGGATGTCAAGATCGACGTGATGGCGTTCCTTGATCAGCTCACAGGCGCGCGCCATGACCGTCAGGGTCGATAACCCGAGAAAATCGATCTTCAGCAAGCCGAGCGAATCCACAACCTGCATCTCGAATTGGGTCACGGACCCGATCGGGTTGTCGTCGCTGTTGCCACCGGTTGGGCGGTGAAGCGGCACATACTCGGTGATGGGTTTATCGGTGACGATCACGCCGGCCGCATGCGTCCCTGCGTTCCGCACCACCCCTTCGAGCTTGGTCGCGGTATCAATCAGTTCATGCAGATACGGGGTTTCATCGTAAATTTGACGCAGTCCGGCTTCCTGCTGCAGCGCCTCGGGGATGGAGATCGGCTTGCCGGGAATGCTGGGGATCATCTTCGCCACCCGGTCGACATCGGGCAGCGGAATGTCGAGCACACGGCCGACATCCCGAATCGCAGCCCGGGCTCCGAGGGTGCCGAAGGTAATGATCTGGGCTACTTTATCCCGGCCGTACTTCTCAGCGGTGTACTCCAGCATGCGGTAGCGCTGGTCATCCTGAAAATCGAGATCGATATCCGGCATCGAAACCCGACCCGGGTTGAGGAAACGCTCGAAGATCAGACCGTGCTCAATCGGATCGACGAGCGTGATCTCCAGGCTGTAAGCCACGATGGAGCCGGCAGCCGAGCCGCGGGCGTTGTACCAGATATCCTGCTCCCGGGCGAAACGGCAGAGATCCCACACGATGAGAAAGTAATTGTCGAACCCCATTTCGTGGATGATCTTCAGCTCGTAATCCAGCCGCTCCTGAATCTCAGGATCCTGGGTGTGGCTGCCGTAGCGTTTCTGCAGTCCGGTCTCGCACAGATCGCGCAGGTAGGATTGGGAGCTGTGCCCGGCCGGAACGTCAAACGGCGGCAGGCGGTAGCCTTTGAATTCGAGATCCAGCTCACAGCGTTCGGCGATCCAGAGTGTGTTCTTCAGGGCGCCGGGCACGTGACCGAAGAGCGCCTGCATTTCCTCCGGCGAACGGAGGTAATAGGATGGGTCGGTCATGCGCATGCGGTCCGGATCGGAATAGAGCGAGCCGGTTTGAATGCAGAGCAGGATATCCTGCAGTTCCGCATCCTGTGGTTGGACGTAGTGAACGTCATTCGTCGCGATGAAGTGAGCCTGGTATCGGCTGCCCAGCTCGATCAGCTGCCGGTTGACCTCGGGCAGCTCGGGAATATCGTGGTCCTGCAGTTCGAAGAAAAAGCGATCCCGTCCAAAGACCTCCATGTACCAATCGAGCAGTTTGCGGGCGTGATCGTGCTGGCCCATCTGGAGCGCTCGCGGCACTTCGCCCGACAGGCATCCCGTGGTGCAGATCAGCCCTTCGTTATGTGCCGCCAGGAAATCGTGATCGATGCGCGGCCGGTAGTAGAAGCCTTCCAGCTGGGAAGCGGTGGCGATTTCAAGCAGGTTGCGATAACCGGTTTCGTTCTCGGCCAGCAGGAGAAGGTGGAAAGCGCGGCTGTCGAGGGCGGGATCACGATCCTGCATGCCCCGCGCTGCCAGGTAGCTCTCCATGCCGATGATTGGCTTGATCTCCGCGTTGCGAGCCGCACGGAAAAAATCGATCACCCCGAACATGGCGCCGTGGTCGGTCAGTGCCAGGGCGGGCATGTTCATGGCCCTGGCCTGCTCCACGAGCTTGTCGACCTTGCTCAGGCCATCCAGCAGGGAATATTCGGAGTGTACGTGAAGGTGGACGAAGGACATGCCGCTCCCGACCGGCTGGAGATAAGCCGATTCTGGTTGCACCGCAGCCACCGATTATAGTCAACAGATGATATGATCGCCAGTGTTGACCGGGTGCGGATAGAAAACTTTAAGGTTGGCTGATGACGCACAGGCCAATCCGTGCTACCCTCACCCCTAAGCATTGTTCTCGTACCGGCACAGGAGCAAAAATGGCCATGAAGGTGGTGGATCTTCTGCGCGGGTTGCGCTCCACGGGGGTGGCGAACATCACGGCGACCGTGCGGTATGCGCTCGCCCGTGATCGGGCCAACGCACGCTTACTCAAAGCGAACCGTCCGGCTGAACCGATCGCACCGGCCGGCTTTACCGCGGTCGTACCCTGTGGAAATGGGGCCTGTTTCACCTTCGAGCACGCCCAGCTCGATGTCGTGTTCCTTGCGCCGGATGTGATCCGCTGCTCATGGTCACCCGGCATTCCTCCTGTACCCTATGCCATCGATGATCGCACCTGGCCCGGGGATGATGTCCAGCTCATCGAGCGGGATGGCACCTGGACGGTAAGCGGCTCCCGGTACCACCTGGAAGTCAAACCCAGCGGCAGCCTGGAGTATCGGACGGCGTCCGGTCATCCCCTGCGGGAGGAACAGCCGCCGCAGCTGGCGGGCAGTTCATGGTCGCTCCAGTCCAACCTGTCCCGGGAAGCCGTCGTCATGGGGTTGGGAGAACGAGCAGCCGGATTGGACCTGCGGGGCAAGCGCTACCGCTTCTGGAATCTCGACCCGAGCGGGGGCTACGGCGCCGACCATGATCCGCTTTACCTCTCGATCCCCGTGTACTTTGTGCTGCAACATGCCGGCAGCTATCTGCTGTTTCACGAGAATGCGCACGACGGCTGGATTGAATTCCAAGAAGCCATTCACGTTCAGTTTGACGCCGGGCTGCTGCGCACGTACTTCATCCCGGGCGAAGCCGGTCATGCCCTATCCCGCTTCAGCGACCTCACCGGGCGCGCCCCGCTCCCCCCGCGCTGGGCCCTGGGATATCACCAGTCCCGCTGGGGTTATCGATCGGCGAGCGAGATTCGCGAACTGGTGAATCATTTCCGACAGCACAACCTTCCGCTGGCGGCAGTCCATCTCGATCTCGATTACATGGACGGAAAACGGATTTTCACCGTCGATGAAGATCAATTCCCGCAGCTTGGTACCCTCGCAGATGACCTGCTCGAACAGGATATCCGCCTTGTGACGATCATCGACCCGGGAGTGAAAGTAGAGCGCGGCTACAGCGTCTACACCGACGGCCAGGAGCGGGATGTCTTCTGCCGCCGGCAGGACGAACGGGTTCAGTATGCCCCGGTCTGGCCTGGTTGGTGCGCGTTCCCGGATTTCAGTTCCCCGGAGGCCAGGACCTGGTGGGGCGAACAGTATCCGCGTCTGCTCGAGGAGGGCATTGCGGGCATCTGGCACGACATGAATGAGCCAGCCGTCTTTTCGGCCTGGGGCGAATTAACGCTTCCCCTCGATACACAGCACGCTCTGGAGGGACAGCGCGGCGATCACCGCAGCGCGCACAACCTGTACGGTTTGCTGATGAACCGGGCCGGCTATGAAGCCCTGCATGCGCTCCGCCCTGACCGCCGGCCGTTCCTGCTCACCCGATCGGGTTGGGCTGGCGTGCAGCGCTACGCCTGGGCCTGGACTGGTGACACCGAAAGCAGCTGGGAGATGCTTGCACGTACCATCGGAACCCTGCTGGGAATGGGGATGAGCGGCCTGCCGTTTGTGGGAAGCGATATCGGCGGTTTTAGCGGCCGCCCGGACGCGGAGCTATACCTGCGCTGGCTTCAGCTAGCCGCCTTCACGCCATTCTTCCGTACGCATTCCGCTCTCGGCACCGAACGGCGCGAGCCCTGGTCATTCGACGAGGCCACACTCGATGTTGCTCGTAAAACACTCGCGCTGCGCCAGCGCTTGACGCCCTACCTCTACACCCAGGCCTGGCTCTCAAGCACGCTCGGCCTGCCCATGATGCGGCCGCTCTTCTGGGCCAATCCCCGGGATGAGAAGCTCTGGCCCATCCAGGACCAGTTCATGCTGGGCGATGCCCTGCTGGTCGCCCCGGTCCTGCAGAGCGGTGCGGTTGAACGCACGATCTACCTGCCCGATGGGGCATGGATCGACCTCCAGACCGGTCGCTCCTACACCGGCCCCGGCGAGGTGACAGTAGGCATCGAGCTCGATCATATCCCAGTGCTGGTGCGGGCCGGTACGGCGCTGCCCATGAGCGAGGCGGGCAAACTTCTGCTCGTGCTCTATCTGCCCGGCCCAGAGGGCGAGGCCGGACTGCTCTACCACGATGCCGGAGACGGCTACGGAAGCTATCGCCTCGAACGCTACCACCTCACCATCGACGGGGCAAAGGTTGGCCTGCACTCCCAGGTGAAAGGGGATTTTCCTGCACCAGAAGATCGGGGGTTGGAGTTGGTAGGCGTGAAAGCCGCCCAAGTTCTTGCAGACGGCGTGCCGGTGCAGGGAGGGCCGCAACATTTCCTATTGAAAACGTTCCAAGAGCTGCAAATTCAACCTGCCTGATCTCAACGGGCAACAAAAAAACACAGCGCCCGGCATGCAGATGCCGGGCGCTGCCGTCACCACTGGACGATGCTACTTGGTGCTCTTGGTGCTCTTGGTAGAGCGTGAACTCGTGCTGCGCTTCTTGGGAGCCGGTTTTTCGGCCGCATCGGTTGGCGGCACTTCAGTCACTTCCACCATGCCGTAAGGGCGGGTTCCGAAGCGGGTCATCAAAACCGCCCCCAGGCCGACAGCCGAGGCCAGGAAAGGCGCCAGCCATCCGACACACGGGATGAAACCGATGCCATTCACGACCAGCGCAAAGATGAGCGTCCCGAGCCCGGCCGCGACTACCGGCTGGAAGTCCTGATTCATCGCCTTGGACAGGCGCTTGCCGACCTCCATGCCGAGGGCGATCCATCCCAGCACGCCGGCCGCAACCAGCACCAGCGCACCGAGCAGGCCGACGACGGCCAGGCAGATCGTGATGAGCAGGAATACGATCAGGATCGGCCCAACGATGATGGTCAGCAAGCCGAACGCGCCGGCGATGATGGGCTGATCGACGACCGTATCCGACACCAGCGATACCTGCTTGGGCAGGAACATGACCACCAGTACCGCCAGCGCGGCGAGCATGAAGCTCTGGAACAGGTAGCCGACGACGCGTCCAACGTAGTTCGTTCCGATTCCGTTTGCGATTCGGAAAGGCAGTTCGGTATTGAAACGCCAGTTGTACGGGAAGTTCAGTTCCTCTCCCGAGATCGTATCGCCCAGGATGCGGCCGCCGTTGCGGTTGACGTTGCCACCGAAGGTGACAAGATCACCCTCGACGACAGCCTCCGGCCCGAGGCGGGCGTTCCCGCCAACCACAGCCAGGTCGCCGCCGATGGTTCCATCTGCGACGAGGTTGCCGCCCACCAGGAAGACCGTGCCGGTTACGCGAGAACCGCTCTCCAGGGTGGCGATTCCACCGATGACCGCCAGATCGCCATCCAGCGTCTCTCCGGTGTTGAGGACGAATTCCCCTCCCAGGACCACACGTCCGTCCATATAGCCACCTGCGAAGGCGGACATGGAGAACGCCAGTGTCAGGAGGAGAAGCGTCAACGCGAGTGTCCAGATTCTTTTCATCGTACCTTACTCCTTTCGGACAACTTGAGTATTCATGCGGTAGATCGAGGCAACCCAAAGCGCCAGCAACCCGCTGAAGGCAACCGAGCCCGCCAGCAGATAAGCCGGCGAAAGGGTGTCAATCGCATTTTCAGCCAGCAAAGAAATGAACTCACCGATCAGGGTAAAGAGGCTGCTGAACCGAACGTACTCCGCCAGGGATTTCAGACCCGTGCTGACAAGAGGCGTGGCCAGAGAAAGCAGTTCGCCCCCAAACAGAACGGCCAGTGCGATCACGCCCGCAAGGATCATCAACACCAGCAGGCCGAAGAACCGCTCATGGGTTTTTCGCCGCTGGGCTTGCAGCCGGACCTGGAAGCGCTGGCTGAACCCTTCAGCCGGCACCACCATGCTGGCAGCGGCCAGATGACCCTCCATCTGGCTGATGGCACGGGCTAGCTCACTGCAAGCGGTGCATGATGCCAGGTGCGATTCGAGTTCTGCGCGCTGAGCAGACGTCAACTGTTTTACGTCAAGCAGCATCGCTTCGAACGGCAGATGGTCCATTCTTCACGCCTCCCTGCACCAGGCCCTGCTGTTTGACCTGCCAGCTTGCAGCCAGGTCACGCCGGGCACGGTGCAAACGGCTCTTTACCGCTGAGACCGATAACGATAAGGTTGAGCCAATTTCCTCATACGAATAGTCGTACCAATAGAGCAAGATCAGAGCTGCCCGGTCGACCGGTCCGAGGGAAGCCAGCATCCCTTTCACCTGTTCCTGCATCTCCAGCCGGACGAAACGATCCTCCGGCCCGGGATCGGGGTGGGGATTCTCCTGTGCGGGCAGCAATTCCTCCATCGAAACCACATTCAAACGTCTCCGCCGAAGCCGATCGATGCAGTGATGCGAAGCAATCGAGAGCATCCACGTGGCAAACTTGCGCTCCGGATCATAGCGGCGTAAATGGCGGTGAGCACGTAGAAAACTCTCCTGCGAAGCGTCTTCCGCCTCCAACGGGTCGCCGAGCATCCGGTAGCAGAGATTGAACACCGGCCGCTGGTACGCTTCGACCAGCCTGGTGAAGGCCAGATCGTCACCATCCAGCGCATCCTGGATCCAAACCGCTTCGGTTGCGGTATCGTATTCTGTCATGCGAGTCCGCTCTCCCGGCTACCCTACCATACAATACGCAATACTTCTCCAGGGGTTGCATCCCACACTG
>JBJYWH010000225.1:0-41773 GCA_046259355.1 Anaerolineales bacterium | reverse complement strand
GCGGAGATGGCGGCGACGGAGGCGATCTCCTCTTTCGTGGTGACATCGATGGCCTGCTTGCTGATGGCCTCCGAAATGGCCTTGGCAGCGGCTTCGATGCCGCGTTTGAGCAGCATCGGGTTGGAGCCGGCGGCCAGACTCTTCAGGCCGTCGCTGACCATCGCATGCGCCAGCACGGTCGAGGTTGTCGTGCCGTCCCCGGCGATGTCGTTGGTCTTGGTCGCCGCTTCCTTCAGCAGCTGGGCGCCCATGTTTTCATAGGGATCTTCGAGCTCGATTTCCTTGGCGACGGTCACACCATCGTGGGTGATCGTGGGAGAACCGAACTTACGATCAAGAGCCACGTTGCGGCCCTTCGGACCGAGGGTGGTCGCGACGGCGCTGGCCAGTACATCGACACCGGCTTTCAGCCGTCGGCGGGCATCCTCGGCAAATGCTAGTTGCTTTGCTGTCATTGCTTACGCTCCTCTTGGATATGCCTTGGATCTGGAATCCCGACCTAGTCCAGTACGGCCAGGATGTCGCTTTCACGCAGGATGAGCAGTTTCTCGCCATCCATCTTGATCTCGGTGCCCGCGTACTTGGCGAAAAGGACGGTGTCCTTTACCTTGACCTCCATGGTGACGTGCTCGCCCTCATCATTGCGCGCGCCTGGCCCAACGGCCAGCACCTCGCCCTTCTGCGGCTTTTCTTTCGCCGTCTCAGGGAGCACGATACCGCTTGGTGTCACTTCCTCTTGCTCGAGGGGTTTGACGACCAGGCGATCGGCCAGAGGTTTGATCTTGATTGCCATGCCGACCCTCCTTGAAAAAATTGATTGCCTCACACACAAGTTAGCACTCTCGTTGCTAGAGTGCTAACGGCTCCGCAAGTGTACCGAATCTGCGGGGGAGTGTCAAGGGGTAGGCGTTAGCGTTGGGGGTGCTTCCGTGCTCGATGTGGGGGTGGATTCTCCAGCCTGGGGCGCGGCGCAGACCGCCCGGCCTTCCTCCACGATGGCGCGAATGAGTTCGTCGGAGCCGTACTTCTCCATCAACTGCTGGAAGATCCGTTCGGCGTCGAGGCAGGCTTCGGGGTGGTCTTTATCTCCGGCGTAGAAGGTCAGCGCCGAGCCATAGGTGTAGTAGTACTCCACGCTCTCGTCGGTCAGCGGCAAGCCGCGCACGACCTGGCCGGCTTCGAGCGCCGCCTCCGTGCCGGCTTCGCAGCGGTAGATATTGAGGCCACACAGCAAATCACCAGTCTCCTGCTGGCTGCACCCATCCAGTGCGCATCGGAACGTATCGATCGAGCTCTCGTAGTTGCGGGCCTGGAAATAGACGGTCGCCAGGCGGGCATAAATTTCCGAGTTGCTCGGATCGATCTGGACCGCCCGCTCCATATTCAGCGCGGCAATGAAGAACTCACCATCCTGGGCGTACGTCCGACCGATCGCCAGGTAGGGATTGGGATCTTCGATTCCGAGCTGCTCGTTGATCCGGGTGGCCTTATCAAAGTTGTCCAGTGCCAGATCGACCAGCTCTCGCCGCGCCGCCGGGTTGGGAGCCCGGGCTGCCAGAGTGCGGTAATTGGCGCCGATGCGCAGGTAGAGGAACGTCAGGTTGGGGGCGATCTCGGTCGCCCGCTGGTACTGCTGGATGGCGCTGACGTAGTTGCCCTGGTTCTCGAGCACGGTCGCGTAGACCCGGTAAATATCCATCAGGTACTGCGGATCGATCGACGATCCGGCCGCCCGATTGATCGCCTCCACCGCCAGATCCGCGGCGGTATTAACATTGCCTTGATCGATCAGCACCTCGGCCCGGTAGGCAAACGCCAGCAGGTTTTCTGGATCGAGCTGATTGGACCGAATGGCCGATTGATCAGCCTCCGCCAGGAATGTCTCGCGGCGGTTTTTCTCTCGAATGAGCGTGACCGGAGAGATGTAGATCGTCCGACCGTCAATCACCCAACCTTCCTCACCAATGGCGTCCACCACGCCAATGAAGCTTTCGCCCCCGGCATCGGCCGGTGCCGGAGTGGCCTCGCCGACCTCGCCCGACCCTTCCAGTTCGATCACGCTTGCCTGAAGCCGGCCGCCCTCAATCAAGCTGGCCGTCACCCGCACCAGGTCGCCGACCGTGATTTGATCCTTCACTTCGGACGTGGCCGACCAGTCGTACACCAGCGTTCGAACGGCATAGGCAAAGGAATCGTCCGGCGAGAGTTCAATGGCGCGGTTGACCGCCTCGCGCGCCTGGGAGAGCAGATCACGGCGCTCGGCGAGAGTCGTCAGCAGGTCGCTGGCGTATGTCTGGACGCGCGCCATCTCCGCCCACAGGTGCCCGTTGGATGAGTCCTTGTCGACCGCCTCCTGGTAGGCGGCAATCGCCGCGCCCAGGTTGCCGGCGCTGAAGTGCGCCGCGGCCTCTTCGGCATAGGAAATGGACGTGCGGGTCGGGGTCGGGGTCGGCGAGAAGAGCGGCTGAACCTCTCCGCTGCGCCATGCCCGCAGAATGAGAAATCCGGCCCCGATCAACCCCACCAGCACCAGGATCCGCCAGGGGTTGGAACGGCGGCGTTTTTCACTCAGGGTAAGCTTTTCGCCTGTCAATCGCATGGGGGTCTGGCCGCCGAGTTCAGGAACCCGCGCCGGACGCCGCTTCCGGGGTCGCGGTGCGCTCCAGTTCCCCACACAGCACGAGCCCTTCCTCGGCGTTGAAGACCGCGATCTCATCATCGGGAGCGAGCTGCAGGATTGCGGAGAGGATATCCACCGCTTCGTTCGGACCATAGCACAGATTCTGCTTCGCCATCGCCAGCCCGTAAGTGTAGTAGTACTCCAGCACGCGCGGATCGCCGCTCAGCTTCAAGCCTTCGACCGGAACCCCTTCCGGGGACGTACCGCCGTTGATGGCGAGCTGAAATTGGGCAATGGCTTCGTCGTAGACGCCATTGTGGTAATACATGCGCCCGAGGTTGCCGCGCAAGCGGGCATTCCCCGGATCGAGGTCGACAGCCTGGCTGGCATACTGACTGGCGATGCCGTATTCGCCGACGCCGGCATAGAGCTGCGCCAGCAGTGTGAGCGGCTCGGTCCAGGTCGGCGCCAGCGCCACGGCGTTCAGGTAGCTCTGCCGGGCGCCGTCGACGTCGTTCAGCGCCCTGAGCATATTGCCGATGTCGATGTGCAGGCGCGGCAGGTTGGGGTTGATGTTGCGGGCTGCCTCATACGATTCAAGCGCCAGGTCGCGGTTGCCGGTCAGCTCCCAGACGTAGGCCAGTGCCCGGTTCGCCTCCAGCGATTGGCTGTCGAGCGCCACCGCCGCCCTTGCTTCCTCCAGCGCCTGTTCATAGTTGTCGATGTTCGAATCGATCAAAACCTCGGCGTGAAAGGCACGCACCTCCGGGATGTTCGGATTCAGATCCATGGCTGTATCGAGCTCGGTCCGGGCCTGGGCCATCATATCCGATGCGCCCTCCTCGGCGTAGCCAGCCTGGAAGTCGAGCGACCAGCCGAGGAAAGCATGCGCCAGGGCCGAATCCTTATCGAGCACAAGCGCATCACGGGCCGCGGCTTCTGCGGCGCTGTAATTGCCGGCATACATGTGCACACGCGCCAGTTCGATATAGTAAGCAGGTTGGCGCGGATCAATCTGGATCGCCTGCTGGTAAGCCTCGGCGGCCAGCTGCAGTTTCCCGGCTTCAAAGAAAGTTTCAGCTTCCAGCACAAAGGAAGCCGGGCTGCGGGTCGGCGTGGGGGTGGGTATGAACGGCGTCGGCACCGCCGGAACATAAACCTGCCAGAAATAGACCAGTGCGGCGATGACAAGCAACAGCGCGATGATCCGGAGCGGGTTCGATCGCTTCCGTTTTCGACGCAGATTCCATTTACTACCGCTTAGATACATGGATTATTGTGAACCCTATCACAGGTTAATCGACTGGATGAGCATCTTACCACCCGCCCGGAACGAGCGTCAAGAACACCCCCCGCCGGCCGCCCTGCGGTACCCTGACGGCATCGGAACGGGCAGGTTAAGTACGGTATAATGCCGGTCATGATTCCGGGTGAAGAGCCTCAGCCCCAGCCATCCGGGGAGGGGGAAACGCGCTCCAGCACACCCCCGGTCGAAGAGACGGGGGCACAAATGATCCGCCGGCCGCGCCGCCGGGTCCTGATCGCATTCCTCGTGTACCTGCTGGCTCTTATCGCCGTCGGCGTGATCGCATTCACGCAGGGACGCAGCGCCAATGCCAACCAGCAAACGGAGCAGCTCTCACGCGCGCTGTTCGAGCAGTTCGAACTGGGCGTGGCGGACCTCGATGCTGGCCGCTACGAAATCGCCCGGCAGCGCTTTGAGCAAATCATCCGCTATGATCCGACCTACCCCGGGGCAGAAGATATGCTGGTCGAGGCCCTGGTCCACCTCAACGTGCCGACACTGACACCCACGTCCGCCCCGACGTCAACACCCGACCCCTCCCCACCGGAGGATCTCTACGCCCAGGCCGAAGCCGCCATCAAGGCTGGAGATTGGACCCTAGCGATCGATAAATTGCTCGCCTTGCGGGCCAAGGACCCCACCTACCGCCCGGTTGACGCCGACGGCTTGATGTATATCGCCCTGCGCAATCGCGGCATGCAGTTGATTTCAAACGGCGAGATGGAAGAAGGACTGTACAACATGAGCCTGGCGGAGCGCTTCGGCCCGCTCGATCGTGACGCCATGTTCCGCCAATCGCTGGCCAAGCAGTACCTGCTGGCCAACAGCTACATCGGCCTGAACTGGGGTCGGGCAGCCGAGCTGTTCGGGCCACTCTGCGATCAGGGCGCAACGGTCGATTCATGCCCGAAATTTGCCGACGCCGCCCGCGAGTACGGTGACCAGCTGTGGAACGCAGACGATCCGTGCGGTGCCGACGAACAGTACGCCGCCTCGCTTAATGCATATCGATATCCCGACCTCGAGCCCACCGCCGAGCACGCCGCCGAAGCCTGTGCCCGTGCTTCGCAACCTCCACCGCCGCCGGCTGCGACCGAAACCCCCACCCCCACACCAACCGGGACTCCCGACCCCGGCGCGGGCGGTGGAAATGGCGGAGACGGCGGCTAGCCACAATGCCCGCCTGGCTCCTGACAGCGGCCTACAGTCTTCATATGCTGGCGACCGTGATCTGGATCGGCGGTATCGCCTTCCAGGCTGCGCTGCTGCTGCCGCTCGCCCTCCAGCCCGAGACAAAGCCGCGAGAACGGCGCAAACTGTTGAAATCCCTCCGCACACGCTTTCAACCCCTCGCCTGGCTCTGCCTCGCCGTCCTGGTCGGCAGCGGATTGACCCAGATGGCGGCCAATCCCAATTACGACGGATTGCTGGTCATTGACAACCGCTGGTCTATCGCCATCCTGCTCAAGCACATCGCAATCGCCTTCATGGTCGCCCTGATGGCCTTTCAGACCTGGGTGCTGTACCCCAGATGGGCCCGGCTGGAATTGATCCTCGCCCGGTCCAGCGGGCAGACAGACGCCGGCGAGGCCAGCTTGCTCCAGCGTGAGAACTGGCTCATCCGCATCCAGCTTGCCCTCTCCGCTCTCGTACTGATCCTCACCGCCATCGCCCGCACAGCCTGAACTTCCGGCATGGTCCTTGCATCACATCCTGTGCAGTAATTCGACCCGGCTACAACCAACCCCGGATCGTCCGGTCACTGTAAGGAAGGGTCTCGATGCAGTTCCATCAAATTACGCTGACGCTCGGCATCAGCAGCCTCTATCTCGGTTTCTCGGTCGCCCTCGGCCTGATGCTGCATGATCACCGGCGCGCCCCGGGCACAAAGCCTTACCTGCCCGCACTCGCTTTCGTCGTGCTGATCTTCATCCCGGCCTCGGCCATGGTGCTCTGCTTCCCTGCCTGGAGCCCGATCCTCCGGCTGGCCGTAGCCGGCACGGGCTGGCTGGGAAGTGCGCTTGCTGCCATCCAGCCCGCCTGGATTCCGCCCCGCATCTGGGGACGTCATGTTCAGCGCGGCTACCTGGCCCTGGCTATGGCAACGGTTGCCGTTTGGGGCTTGAGCACCTGGGCTCTCTTTTCCTCGGGTGCCGCGATGCTGATCGGATTGGCGGCTCTCACGGCCGGTTCCAGTTCAGCCCGCACGATGCTGGCGGCATGATACGGACTCGTGATTAAGGTACAATGAGCTTCCTGAAGTCTGATCCGCACTCTTTCCGTAGCAGGGGCTTCATTGTTCGAACTTACATTTCTGGGCACATCCGCCTCGGCGCCATCCATCCACCGCGGTCTCTCGGCACAGATCGTCTCCTACCGGGACCAACGCTTCTTGATTGATTGCGGCGAAGGAACCCAGCGCCAGATCCTGCGCTCCGGCCTGGGTTTCCGGCGCCTGAACCGCATTCTCATCACGCACGGCCATCTCGATCATATCCTCGGCCTGGCCGGCTTGCTGTCGACGTTTTCCCGCTGGGAAGCGATCGACAACCTCGAGGTATGGGCCGGCGAATGGGCCATGGAGCGGATTCACGACCTGCTCTTCGGCGTGGTGCTGCGCGGCGCGCGGCCGCCGATTGCGATCGACCTGCGCATCATCGAACCGGGCCTGCTGATCGAGGAGGGAGATCTGCGGGTGAGCGCTTTCCCTGTTAGCCACAGGGGGCCGGGCTGCTTCGGCTTCCTGTTCGAAGAGAGCGAAAAACGGCCCTTCCTGGCCGAACGCGCTGATGAACTCGGCATTCCGGCCGGACCGGTGCGGAAGAAGCTCGTTTCCGGCAAGCGGATCAAACTGGCGGATGGCCGCCGCATCAGCCCCGATGATGTGCTTGGACCGCCACGCCGCGGCACACGCTTCATGCACGTGGGCGACTGCGGCAGCACTGAAGGTCTTTCATCCTTCGCACAGGATGTCGACGCGCTGGTGATCGAAGCGACCTATCTCTCGTATGAAGCCGACCTGGCCGCTCAATTCGGTCACCTCACGGCGGCCGATGCCGCCAGCCTTGCCCGGGAAGCTGGCGTCGGCCAGCTCTTCCTGACCCACATCTCGCGCCGCTACCGCGAGCGCGACATCCAGGCGGAAGCCGAAGCCATTTTTTCCCGCACGATGGTGGCGCGCGATTTCGATCACTTCGAAATCCGCCGTCGAGAACCATCCTGACCGATGGGCGGTTACCGCCCGATCCCCGGAGCAGCGGTCGGAACGCGTTGATGATTTACGCCGCGGAGGAAGAAATTCACCTTTACCCATGACCATCGAGAACGATACAATGCTGGTGGAGTCTGCCTTCGATGCCGCTTTATGAATACCAGTGCCGCGAATGTGATCAGCGCTTCGACGCGCTGCGCTCGATGAACGCAGCCGATACGCCGATCCCATGCCCTGTGTGCGGAAGCTTCGAGACCGGGCGCAAGCTGTCCCTTTTCTCCGCCCACAGCAACGGCAAGAACCTCACCGGCGCAAGCAGCTGCGGTTCCTGCGCTTCGGGAAACTGCGCCACCTGCAAGCACTGAGTCCCTTCGCCCGGAAAACCGGGCCGCGCAACCCCGCCTCACCCCTCGGACGCAAGACCTTCTCACAAAACCCCGGCTCATTCTGATTCCTGCTTGTACAGCTGTACTAGTACACCGTGCGCCAGGAAATTCGACCCCCGGCCGATGCCTGGCGGGGGCGAATCCCTGATACTGAACATGCGGAACAAGAGACTGATTATCCAGCATTACGCGAAGGAGTGAGCCATGAATACCCAGCGAAATCATGAATCGAAGTACGGCACGTTGTACCGAACAGCGCTGATGTCACTGCTCCTGCTCTTCGGTGCCCTTGCATTGACCGCAATGGGAGCGGAGGCTTCCGCAGCCAATGAACCGGACGGGGTTGCCTACCTGAGCGTCCAGCACGAGCCGGATGGCATAGCGTTCCTGTCCGTAGCCAGTGAGCCCGACGGCATCGCATACCTCTCCGTCGCGAATGAACCGGATGGGATTGCCTACCTCAGCTTCCAGGAAGAGCCGCAGGGCATCGCGTTCCTGTCCGTCGCCAATGAACCCGACGGCATCGCCTATCTCTCCGTCACCAATGAGCCCGATGGCATAGCCTATCTGAGCTTCCAGGAAGAGCCGCAGGGCATCGCGTTCCTGTCCGTCGCCAATGAACCCGACGGCATCGCCTATCTCTCCGTCACCAATGAGCCCGATGGCATAGCCTATCTGAGCTTCCAGGAAGAGCCGAATGGCGTCGCTTTTCTGAGCGTGCAGCAGGAACCTGACGGAATTGCCTTCTTCAGCGTCACGAACGAACCGGACGGGATCGCGTACCTGAGCGCCCAATGCGAACCGGATGGCATTGCATACCTGAGCGTCACCAACGAACCGGCGGGGATCGCTTACCAAAGCGTCCAGGATGAACCGGATGGAATCGCCTTCCTGTCAGTCACCCATGAGCCGGATGGGATCGCCTTCCTGGGTGTTGCGTGCGAACCCGATGGAATTGCCTACCTGAGCGTCTCAGATGAACCGGCCGGTATTGCATTCGGAAGCACCCAGAGCGAACCCGATGGCATCGTTTACCTGAGCATCCGGGTTGATCCCGTCACGCCCTACGTCGTCGACATGCTCGCCATCTACCAGCGCTACTGGATGGGAGAATCGGTGAATCTGCGTGCCTATCTGCTCAGCTTCTTCGAGCTGTAACCCTCCTGAAAACAAACGGGTATTCACCCGCAAGGAACAGCCCGCAGCAGCGGGCTGTTTTTCAATTCAAACACCAACTGACCGGCGACAAGCCGCCTGCCCATACGAACCTTACCTCCCGACGTGCTGTCCGGGCGCTTCTGTCGTGCAGTTGACAGACACCGGCCGGGTTGCAGCGTAGGATGGTATCAACGAATGACCGAAGGTACCGAACGAAGGAGGAAAACCATGGACACAAGACCGCTCAACCACAAAGTGCTCGGAGGCGCCGTTCTGCTCGTGCTGGTGCTCTTTGTCCCCCAGGCACGTGCCTCTGCTCATTTCAACACCCCTGAATTGGGAGCTCCGCTGCATGGGGTCCAGGATGAGCCGGAAGGCATCGCCTTCGGTTCCGCGGCCAACGAGCCCGACGGCGTTGCGGCACTTTCGGCTGCGAACGAACCGGATGGTGTCGCTTTCCTCTCGGCAGCCAATGAGCCGGAAGGCACCGCCTACCTGAGCTTCCAGGATGAGCCGGATGGCGTCGCCTTCCTGAATGTTCAGAAGGAGCCCGACGGAATCGCCTATTTCAGCGTCACGAATGAGCCGGATGGCGTGGCCTACCTGAGTGTCCAGTGCGAGCCGCAGGGGGTGGCCCACTTGAGCATCCAGAATGAACCGGAAGGAATAACATTTGGGTCGGTTGCGCACGAGCCTCAGGGAGTCGCCTTCCTCTCCATCGCCCATGAGCCAGATGGGATCGCTTTCCTCAGTGCGCAATGTGAGCCCGACGGATCAGCTTACCTGAGCGTCTCGAATGAGCCGGCCGGGGTTGCCTTCGGGAGCGCGCAGAATGAGCCCGATGGCATCGCCTACTTGAGCATTCGAGTCGATCCAGTGACCCCATACCTGGCCGATATGCTGGCGATCTACCAGCGCTACTGGGTGGGAGAAGCGGTGAATCTTCGGGCTTACCTGCTGAGTTTCTTCGGGCTCTAGGACGGAGCCAACCTCCTTCCAAAGGGATGGTTCCACCACACCCTACATTGAAAGCACCCGGAAATCCGGGTGCTTTCAATGTTGATGGCATGCTGACGGGATGCTCTCGTGCGGTGCGGATGGCAGGCTTTGTGCCGCGCTCCACTTTTTATGGAGCGGTATCCCCTGATCAACAGGTCAGGTGCAGTGCGGCTGCGGTCTTTGACGTGAGACGTTGGAGATTGTAGATTTCACAGGCTTCCGCGGTTTTTGCCACCTGCATGCGGATACCGCGGCGATCGAGCACCTGCAGGGCATCCTGCGCAACCAGCATACGGCCGTAAGCCCCGCTGCCGATGATCAGCAGTTCGGGCGCCGCTTCCATCACCGCCGAGAGATCATCGATGGTGAGCCAATGGCCGCGCCAGCGCCACCAGTCGGGCAAAACGCCGGACGGCAGGATGATCAGATCCTTACGATAGCTCAGGCCGTCGATCTTGATGAGACCGAATCGGTAGGACTCGATCTGCGGGGTATCCATTTCAATCTCTTACATCAGCATTGATGCGGATGCGGAAGGAATCGAATTCACCGCTGGGTTCCCCGGGCGTGACCTGGACATCCTCCACCCGGGCTGTCGGTGGACCATGCTGGATCCAGGAGAGCATGTTGTCAACGGCCGTCTTTTCGCCTTCGAACACGGCCTCTACCCGCCCATCCCACAGGTTGCGTACCCAGCCGACGATGCCCCGAGACTGTGCTTCCTGCATCGTGTAGTAGCGGAAGCTCACGCCCTGCACACGGCCGCTAACAATGACATGCGCACGTGCCTTCGCCATACATCCTCTCCAGATGCCGTACAACATCCTACATCATACATGCATCGAGTGAGAGTGCGAATGGGCGTATGGTCACACTTTACACGAACATCGCCGGGTGCCGGAAAGAAAACGTTCCGCAGCGATGCTGCGGAACGTAGGTGACAAAGGTGCCCCAGCTGCTCAGGGCAGTAGATTCATAAGGCCGGATTGGGCAACCAGCGCCAGCAGTGGACCCGGCAGCACGCCGAAAAAGAGTGTGGCGAGTGCTGTCAGGCCAATGGTGGAATTGAGCGCGCGATCCCCTACGGTCTCCACTTCACCTTCGGCCATGTACATCATCACGATAATCCGCAGGTAGAAATAGGCGGAGATAACGGAGGTGAGAACGCCCACAATCGCCAGCCACACGATTCCGGCATCGACAACCGCCCGGAACAAGAAGAACTTGCCCACGAAACCGATCGAAGGCGGCACGCCCGTCAGCGAGAGCATGAACAGCGCCATGGCGAGTGCCAGCGCCGGTTTTCGGCGGGCCAGCCCGGAGTAGTCATTGATCTCCAGCCCGCTTCCGTCAGCTTTCTCCAGCGCCAGCACCACGCCCCACGTACCGAGATTGGTGATGGCGTAGGCCGCCAGATAGAACAACGCGCTGTTGATCGCCTCGCCCGCAATCGCCGGGTTGGCGATCGCCGGAACGGCCATCAAGATGTATCCTGCATGAGCAATGCTGGAGTACGCCAGCATGCGCTTGATATTGTTCTGCGCGATCGCGGCGATATTACCCCAGATCATCGTCAACGCCGACAGCCAGGCCGTGACCGGCACCCAGGCGCTGGAGGCCTGCGGAAAGGCTGCCATCAAAATGCGAAGCAGGGCGGCGAATCCCCCGGCCTTGGCTCCGACCGACATGAATGAGGTGACCGAAGAAGGGGCACCCTGGTACACATCGGGGGTCCACATGTGGAACGGGACAGCGGCAATCTTGAAGCCCAAACCGACCAGGATCAAGCCGGCACCAATCAGAAAGAGCGTCGGGACGGTCTCCATGCCCTGCAGTGCGGCCATGATGCCCGAGAGCTGCGTCGTGCCCGTCGTGCCGAAGATCATCGCGATGCCGTAGACCAGGAAGCTGGAGGCGAATGCCCCCAGCAGGAAGTACTTCATTGCCGATTCCTCGGATGCCGGCTGGGGACGCGCAAAGCCGGACAGGATGTAAAGGGGAATCGAGAGCAGTTCGAGCGCCACGAAGATCACGATCAGATCTCCGGCGTTGGCCATAAGCATCATGCCGGAGATGCTGAACAGCAGCAGCGAATAGTACTCCCCCCGCTCGATCCCGCGCCGGCGGATATACTCGAGCGCCTGCGCAATCGCAACCAGGCCGGCGGCCAGGAAGAGCAGCTGCAGGAATGAACCAAAGCCGTCGTGAACCAGCATTCCGCTGAAAGCCTGGCCGGTCCGGCCAAACTGCAGGCCGGCCGTGATCATCGCGGCGATCAGTCCGAGCGCAGCCAGAATGGCGGTCACCGTTCGGCGTGCGCCCCCGATGAAGAGATCGATGACCAGCAGCAAACTTGCTGTCCCGACGACAATCAGGACCGGAAGCGAAAGGATGAAATCCTGCGAGCTCATGTTAATGCACCGCCAGGGCAGCTGCTTGCAACGCCGTGACCAGCTTTTCTACAGCAGGTGCCATCAGGTTGAAGAAGGGCCGCGGGTAGAGACCGATCCAGAAAATGAAGACCAGCAGGGGTACCAGGCAAATGATCTCACGGACATTCAGATCCTTGAGCGATAAATTCGCATCGTTGGTCACCGGTCCAAGAAACACCTTCTGGAACATCGTCAGCAGGTAGACCGCTGCCAGGATCACGCCCAGGGCTGCCACGCCTCCGAACCAGTACGAGCCCAGGATCTTCGATTCGAACGCGCCAAGCAGGATCGAGAACTCGCCCACAAAACCGTTCAAGCCTGGCAAGGCCATGGAAGAGAGAGTCACAATCAGCGTCAGCACGCCGTACACCGGCATGATCTTCCACAGCCCGCCAAACTCCGACATATTGCGGGTATGGCGGCGTTCATAGATGAACCCGACAAGTAAAAACAATGCCCCGGTGCTCAAACCGTGGTTGATCATCTGCAGGATGCTGCCCTGGACTCCGTAGAAATTGATGGCAAACATACCCAGGATGACAAAGCCCATATGGCTGATGGATGAGTAGGCGACCAGCTTCTTCATATCGCGCTGGGCGAACGAAAGGATCGCACCGTAAATGATGCCGATGATCGCCAGCACCGCCATCCATGGTGCCAGCCGTACCGCAGCGTGCGGGAAGAGCGACAGGTTGAAGCGCACAAAACCATACGCGCCCATTTTCAGCAAGACACCAGCCAGGATGACCGAGCCGGCTGTTGGTGCTTCAACGTGGGCATCCGGAAGCCAGGAGTGGAACGGCCACATCGGGACCTTGATCGCGAAGGCCACGGCGAAGGCCAGGAACAGCCACAGCTGGATGTTCTGGGGAATATTGGCTGATGTCTCGAGCAGCACCGGCAGCGAGAAGTGCCGCCCTTCCAGGCCCAACCACAGGATGGCAAGCAGCATCAGGATCGAGCCCGCCATCGTGTAGAGGAAGAACTTGATTGCGGCGTAAATCCGGCGTGGTCCGCCCCAAACACCGATCAGGAAGTACATCGGTATCAGGCTGAACTCCCAGAAAATGTAGAACAGAAACAGGTCCAGCGAGAGGAAAACCCCGATCATGCCGATCTCAAGCAGCAGGAAGAACATCATGTAGTTCTTGACTTCGTCCTGGATCGATGTCCAGCTCGAGAGAATGGCGATGGGCGTCAGAATCGCGGTCAGCATCAAGAGCATGATGCTGATCCCATCCACACCCAGCTGGTAGGTAATCCGGAAATCGGAGACCTCGATCCAGGGGACGTTGACCACCAGCTGCATGTCCGGGTTGCTCGGATCAAAACGCAGCAGCACCATGATCGAGAGCGCCAGGGTCAGAAGCGACGTCAGCAGGGCAACCCAGCGAGCGACTCCCTTCTGCTCCGCTTTGAGGAACAGGACCACCAAAATTCCCAGCAACGGTGAAAACGTTACGATCGTAAGAAGATCCATAGCCCATCCTCTCGCAGTTTATTCAATGGGGCATTCGTCGCCGGTCTGACGGCCGGTCGTTTACCCCGCATTCGAGCCTACCGGGTCGTGATGATAAAGTAACCCAGGATCAGCACCACACCGACGAACACCGAAAGGGCATAATTTCGGACGTATCCCGATTGCAGCTTCCGCAGGCGCTGTGCAACCCAGTTCGTCGCACCGGCCAGGCTGTTGAAAAAGGCATCCACAAAGCCCAGATCGATGGTCATGTCCATAAATTGAGCCAGCGCCTGGTATCCTTTGCCGATCACAATCTCGTGGACGAAGTGCTCCCAGAATTCCGTGCCTTCATTCTCCTCACCCTCGCCCACGATCAACGCTTTGCTCAGGCGCTTGAACGGATTGAGAAGAATGGCGGCGTAGAATTCATCCACCCACCACTTGTTCTCCATGCCGATGAAGATCGGACCGAGGATCGAGCGCAGTGGGTCCCGTTCACCCTCGGCCATCGTTTTGCGTCCATACAGCAGCCATGCGGCCGCGATCGCCAGCAGCGCCAGCGCGACACTCATCAATGCCACCTGTACATTGAACGGCGTGGCATGCACGTGTGCGATAGTGTGTTCAAGCCAACTCGTGAGGGAGTGGATCCCCGGAAGGTTGAGCCCTCCGCCGACAACGGCCAGCCCGGCAAGGATCATCAGCGGCACGGTCATGACCGGTGGGTTCTCATAGGCATGGGCAGTGGCCTCACTGCGTGCTTTGCCGAAGAACACCATCAGAATCTGGCGCCCCATGTAGAAGGCCGTTAAGAAGGCTGCCGCCGCCAGCAGGGCGTAGACCAGGGTGTTCTCCATGCTCGCATCCGCCAGGATCTCATCCTTGGAAAAGAAACCGGCCAGCGGCGGGAGGCCGGCCAACGCCAGGGCACCGGTAAGGTATACCCAGAAGGTGGTCTTCATGCGTGTACGCAGTCCACCCATGTTGCGCATATCCTGAGGATCGAACGGCTCTCCGTGACCTGCATGTTCATGCCCGTGCTCGATCTCGTGATGCCCGTGCTCAATGCCCTGGATGACAGAACCGGCCGAGAGAAAGAGCAGCGCCTTGAAGAAGGCATGCGTCACGAGATGGAACATGCCCGCAACATAAGCGCCGATTCCAACCGCAGCCATCATGAAACCCAGCTGACTGATGGTCGAATAAGCCAGCACACGCTTGATATCGAACTGCCCGACGGCGATCGTCGCCGCGAAGAATGCGGTTGCAGCTCCAATCAGAGCCGCCACATGAGAAGATGTCTCGGCTACCGAAAAGAGCGGTGCGCTGCGGGCGATCATGTAAATTCCGGCCGTGACCATCGTGGCGGCATGGATCAGGGCCGAAACCGGTGTCGGGCCGGCCATGGCATCCGGTAGCCAGACGTACAGCGGCAGCTGAGCCGACTTGCCCGTTGCACCGAGAAGCAGGAAGAGCGTGATGGCCGTGATGATGCCCACGTTCGCCACGCCTTGCATTTCGGCCCAATGAAAGACGTCTTCAAACTGCAGGCTCCCCACGGCGCCGAAGATGAGGAACATCGCCACCAGGAAGCCAAAATCGCCGATGCGGTTGGTGATGAAAGCCTTCTTCCCGGCGATGGCATTGCCGATGCCATCCTCACCCTTTTCGTACCAGAACCCGATCAGCAGGTACGAGCACAGGCCAACCCCTTCCCAGCCAACGAACATCATCAGGTAGTTATCGGCGCTGACCAGGATCATCATCGCCGCCACGAAGAGATTGAAGAAGATGAAGAAACGCGTATAGCGGCCGGGATCACCCTGGAAGCGGACATCTTCATGCATGTAGCCCACGGCGTAGATGTGGATCAACGTGCTCACGCCGGTCACCATCAGCATCATCGACGCCGAAAGCGTATCGACTTTTAAAGCCCAGGGGACCGAAAGCTCGGCGATACCGATCCATTCGGTGATAAAAATCGTCGCGCCCTCCGGGTGTCCCTGCAGTGCCAGGAACTGCAGCACCGCGACCAGGAACGCCAGGACCACCGCACCACAGGCCACCAGGCTCACGAAGCGCTCGCCCAGTCGACGACCCAGCGCGATGTTGATTAACAGCCCCAGGATCGGCAGTGCGATGATCAGTGGGGCATAGAGGAAGAGTCCTCCTGCCGATGCGGTTTCAAGTAGCGACATCCAATGCCTCCGCCTGCTCTATCAGCCCTGCAGGCTGTTTACCTCATCGATGTTTACGCTTTCCTTATTGCGGAAGATGGCTACGATCAGCGCCAACCCAACCGCCACCTCGGCCGCCGCCACGGCGATGATGAAAAACACGATCACCTGTCCGCGCAGCGACTCGGCTGCGGGCGCCATCATCCGGGCAAAGGCGATAAAAGCAAGGTTGGCCGAATTCAGCATCAACTCGATGGACATGAAGATCACGATCGCGTTCCGGCGTATCAATACGCCGAGGACTCCCAGGCTGAACAGCACACCGGAGAGCGCGACAATGTACGAGATCGGAACGTTCATAAACCCTCCCGCTTTCCCCGGCGGGTGAGGATCACCGCGCCCACCATTGCAACCAGCAGCAGGACCGACGTAATTTCAAAGGGGACCATGAACTCACTGAAGAGCAGCCTACCGACGGATGCCGGGCTGCCGTACGCCTCGCTCAAAGGAGCTGAACCGCCCGTCAATGCCTCACCACGGGATGCCAGCGTGATGCCCAATTCGGCAATTAGGCCCAGGCCCAGCAGAATGGCCGCCGGAAGCTGCCAACGGTACGGCCCGCCGAGCTTATCCTGCGAGGAGCCAAGCAGCATAATCACAAACAGGAAAAGCACCATGATCGCGCCGGCGTAGACAGTGATCTGCACCATGGCAATGAAGGCTGCATTGAGCAGCAGATAGAGGGTTGCCACGGCCAGGAAGTTCAGCACCAGGAAAAGCGCGGAATAAATAGCGTCGCGGCTCAACAGCATGCTGATCGCTGTCAGGATCGAGATTGCCGCCAGTCCGATAAAGATTGCCAGATCAATCGTCATAACTCATCCTTCACGCAGGCCGCTAATCGGGATTCTGCATCTCGGGAATCGCCCGGGTGAACTCGCCGCTTGGCACGTTCTGGGGCGTAGGCTTGCCATTCGGCGGCACCGGCACGATAAGCATTTCCTTGGTATAGATAGCCTCCCGCCGGTTGGTAAACGAGAGCTCGTAGTTATGCTCGAGTACGATCGCCTCGGTCGGGCAAGCATCCTCGCAGTAACCGCAGAAAATGCAGCGCAGCATGTTGATCTCGTACGTGCTGGCATAGCGCTCGCCGGGCGAGTAGCGCTGCTCGTCGGTGTTCTCCGCCGCTTCGACGAAGATCGCGTCCGCCGGGCAGGCCGCCGCGCACAGCGCGCAGCCGATGCACTTCTCAAGGCCATTTTCGTATCGCTTCAACTCGTGCCGGCCCTTAAAACGCTGGCGCACGGGACGCTTGATCTCCGGGTACTGGTATGTAACCGGTTTTTCGAACATCGCCCGGAAAACAGTCCATAAACCGCGCAGGATCTCAAGCGGATTCATCGCCTACCCTCCTACCAGCACAAACACAACGGCGGTTACCAGGACGTTGAACAGCGACAGCGGAAGCAGGATCTTCCATCCGAACGCCATCAAACGATCGTATCGGAAGCGGGGCAGCGTCGCCCGCAGCCACACCATGACGAAAAGTAAGGCCACAACCTTAATCACGAGGTAGATCGGTCCCAGCCACCAGAAGCGATCGACGAATGGTCCCAACCAGCCGCCCAGGAAGAGCGTCGCCCCGATGAAGCTGACCGCGATCATCTTGCCGTACTCGGCCATAAAGAAGAGCGCAAATTTCATCCCGGAGTATTCGACGTGATAGCCGGCTGTCAGCTCCTGCTCGGCTTCCGGCATATCAAATGGGGATCGATTGACTTCCGCCACCGTGGCGATAAAGTAAATCAGGAACCCCAGCGGCTGCAGCACGACATACCACAGGCCGCGCTGACCGGAGATGATCTGGTCGATCGACATCGAGCCAGCGAACATGATGGGTCCGATGACCGCCAGTCCCAGCGCCAGTTCATAGCTCACCATCTGGGCTGACGATCGCAAACCGCCCATCAGAGCATATTTATTCCCCGACGACCAGCCGGCGATGACGATGCCGTAGACCGCGATCGAGGCCACCGCCAGGATGTAGAGCACGCCGACGTTGACATTGGAGGCCAGGCCCAGGCTGTACTGCTTGCCCGCGATCTGCACGTTAGGCCCAAGGGGGATCACGGCCAGGATGATCAGCGCTGGAAGCACGGTGACGACAGGAGCAAGGAGGAAAAGCAGTTTGTCTGCCTGAGCCGGAATCAGTTCCTCTTTGAAGATCAGCTTGATCCCGTCCGCCACCGGCTGGAGCAGTCCCCAGGGACCTGCCCGGTTCGGGCCGATTCGGGTCTGCATGCGCGCCTGTACACGGCGTTCGAAGAGCGTCGTGTAAGCAAAACCGCCGACGATGATCAGGAAGATCACAACCGATTTCAGCGTCCACTCAAGCAAACTGGCTGCACTCATTCGATCCCTCGCCTAACTCGCCGGCTTGACATCAACGTCAAGCGGTACATCAATCGCAACGCCCTGGCTGCGTCCCAGCAGCAGGACCCCCTGCGGCACATCCGTTTCAATCATGGCTGGTAATGTCTCCACCCGGCCGTCAAACCGGATGGCAATCATTTCGCCCGCTTTGACTCCCAGGCTAGCCGCATCGTCTGGATGCAGCATCAAGCCGGGATCGGCGAGACGTGGCTCCAACACGCCAGAGGGTTTGAGCGTCGTTCCATGATCGTAGAGTCGATGGATGGGGATAAGCCGCATGCCATCGGGCGGAACCAATTTCGGAGGGGCGACCCATTCGACGTCCACAGAGGCGCCGTTCTCGCTCGCTGGCGCGATCTGGACGCCGATACCCTGATGGTTCTTGAAAGCCGTTCCACCGAAGTACAGGTCGCTGTCACCAACCGGCGGCCACTGCGGTTCGACCGCGGTCAACTTCGAGTAATCGAGTCCATCGTAGCCCTGGGCAGCGGTCGCGAGCGCGGTGAAGACCTTTCCACACGAGATGGCTTCGATCGCGAGGCCGAGCGCTGCACCCAATTGAGCTGCGATCTGCCAATCGGGTCGTGCTTCGCCCATCCCTTCGACGGCTGGATAGAAACGCTGCACGCGCCGCATGCCGTTGGTGAATGTCCCTTCTCGTTCGACAAACGATCGCGCCGGCAGGACGACATCGGCGGACTGCGCCGTCGCCGTCAGGTAAAGTTCCTGCACAACCGTGAAGGTACCTTGCTCAAACGCACTGGCCAGCTCCGGGTCGTCCCCGGCTGGATCCGCCGCGAGGATGAGGGCGGCTTTCGCCGCCTGCAGCCGCCCAGCAAGTGCTGGATCGGGGCGCAGCCCCAGATCCCATGCGCCCTGGGCATTGGCTCCATCCCATACCGGGATCAGGCCGTTGTTCGGCCGGCCAACATGCTTCGTCTCGATCAGCAAGCGAGCGCAGGCCCGGGCCAACGCATCACTGCCCGTGTAATCGAGGCCTTCCCGACCGTAGAACACGATCAGGTTCTGTGCCTCCGCAAGCGCCCGCGCTGCAGACTGGAGTGACTCTCCGCCTTTGTAGGGAGCAAGACCCTTATCCTTGCTCACCACCTGGAGCAGACCGAGTGCCGTTTCCGCCGCTCGTGGGAACTCGTAACGCAGCGCGTGGGCGGCGTAGCGATCGAGCCGGGTCTTGCGGCCATTGGCAACCACGAGGGTCGCCCCGCGTTTTACGGCCGTGAAGACTCGCTGCCACCAGATCGGGGCTTCTTCATGCAGGTCGCTGGCGATAACCAGAATCGCATCCCCACGGCCAAGGGCAGCGAGGTTGCTGTCCGACCCGGCGCCAACCAACCCGACCAGATCGCCGCCAGCCATCGAGCCGTATTGGAGCGCCGTGCCGCCCAGCCCTTCGACCAGCTCCTTGAAGTTGTACAGGTCCTCGTTCGAAGCCCGGCTTCCGGCCAGGCCAAGCAGGTCCTTTCCAGCACCCCGCAATCCTTCCGCCGCCCTGGAAAGGGCCGTCTCCCAATCTGTTTCAACCAACTCACCGCCGGATCGGACCAGCGGCTTTGTGAGCCGTTCACGATCGGTCGCAAAATGGTGAGCAAAACGACCCTTATCACAGATCCAGATCTCGTTGACGGCTTCGTTCTGGCGCGGCATGACTCGCTTGATCGTGACCTGCCCGCCGGCGCTGGCTTCCCGTCGAGTATTCAACGTGATATTGCAGCCGACCGGGCAGTGCGTGCAGATCGAAGCGCTCGCATGCAGCTCCCAAGGCCGGGCGCCAAAACGGAAATCGGCCGTTGTGAGCGCCCCGACCGGGCAGATATCGGTCGTGTTGCCGGAGAAGTACGAATCGAAGCCCGGGTCGGTGTAGGTTACGATCTCCAGGCTCCGGCCGCGCTCGCCGAAGGCAATCACCGGATCGTCGACCAGCTGCTCCTGGAAGCGCACGCAGCGTCCACATTGAATGCAGCGTTCCCGATCGAGGAATATCAACTCTCCAAGCGGGACGTGTTTTGCCAGGTGTTTCTTGTCGGAATACAGGAAGCGGCTCTTGCCCGGACCATGTTTCATGGTCAGGTTTTGAAGCGGGCACTCGCCGCCTTTATCGCAGATCGGACAGTCCAACGGGTGCGAGGTCAGCAGATATTCAACGATCTGTTTCCGGCCGGCACTCGCGTTTTCGCTCCAGACGAGTACTTCCATCCCCTCGCTGACGGGCGTGGTGCAGGCGGTCTCAAGCTTGGGGTGGAAATCGATGATCGGTTTGCCATCATCGTCCTTCACGACCTCGCCCGTGCCGCGGTCCTTGCGCGGCGTGCCCACATCGACCAGGCACATACGACACATTCCAACCGGCTTCATCTTCGGGTGGTAGCAAAAGACGGGGATGTCAATGCCCACTGTCTTGGCTGCATCGACAATCAGCGTGCCCTTCGGCACAGTCACCTCGCGCCCGTCAATCGTCAGCTTAACCTGCGAATCACTCATGTTCGATCCCCGGTGTGGGTCTGGAAATCGGCACGGAAATGCTCGATCCCTGAAATAACTGGCATGAGCGCAAACTCGCCCAGAGCACAGAGGCATTTACCCTGAATGCCACGCGCCACGCTGTCCAGCAGGTCGATGTCATCCGCCGAGGCGTTCCCTTCCTGAATGCGTTTCGTCACGTGGTACATCCAGTACGTGCCTTCCCGGCAGGGCGTGCACTTGCCGCACGACTCATGTTTGAAAAAGCTGGAGGTCTTGTACACCATCCAGGAGATATCCACGCTGTCATCCATGACGATGATCGAGGCCGATCCAAGCTGCGAACCAACGGCGGGAACGGATTCGTAGTCCATCGGGGTGTCGAGCACCTCATCGGTCGCCTTCAACAGCGGCGCCGAGGCTCCGGCCGGCATGATGCCCTTGATCTTGCGCCCACCCCGAACTCCGCCGCCGTGTTCAAAGATCAGCTCGCGGAAGGTGGTTCCGAGCGGCAGCTCATAGTTCCCGGGGCGCTCGATGTGTCCGGAGAGCGAGAACACCTTCGGGCCCGGGCTCTTCTCGGTCCCGATCGTCCGGTACCAATCTGCCCCGCGTGTCATGATCTGCGGCAGATTGGTGAGAGTCTCCACGTTGTTCACGACGGTAGGCTTGGCGAACAGGCCCTCAGCAGCCGGGAACGGCGGTCGCAGTCGCGGCTGGCCCAGCTTGCCTTCCAGTGATTCGAGCAGCGCCGTCTCCTCGCCGCAGATGTAGGCTCCGGCTCCGAGGTGAACATGAATATCGAGCGCATAATCGGTTCCGAAGAGGTCCTTCCCGAGCAGTTTAGCCTGGTACAGTTCGTCGATCTTCTTCTCGAGAACATGCGCCAGGTCCCAGAATTCACCCCGGCAGTAGATGTAGGCCGCGTTCGCCTGCGCGGCGTAAGCGCAGATGGCCACACCCTCTAGGAACTGATAGGGGTTGTGCTCCATGATCTCGCGATCTTTGAATGTGCCGGGCTCGGATTCGTCAGCATTGGCAACGACATAGCGCGGGAAGACGTCCGGTGTGAGGAAGCTCCACTTGACGCCGGTCGGAAAGCCCGCCCCGCCCCGTCCACGCAGCCCGGAGGCCTTGACCTCATCGATCACCTGCTGGGGTGTTTGCGTTTTGAGAATCTTCTCAAAGGCTTGGTAGCCGCCATGCTTCCGGTAGACTCCCAGCTGGTCGATGCCCTCGAGATCGCGGTGCCGCAGGAGGAGATGTTCAGTCATCGCCGCTCCTCTTCCGCAGTTCATCAATCAGTTTCATCGCAGAAGCCACATCCTGGTTTTCATGGTAATGAATGCCTTCATCATCTTGAAGCTGGAACATTGGGGCTTTGTCGCATCCTGCCAGGCACATCACCTCTTCCACCGTCACCAATCCGTCTTCTGTGGTCTCGCCGAGCTTGATGCTCAGATTCTCACAAAGTTCCTTGGCGAACGCTTCTGCCCCACGGAGCGCGCAGGGGAGATCGGTGCAGATCTGGATGCGGTACTTCCCCTCCGGCTTATCATGCAGCAGGGTGTAGAAGCCTGTCAGGCCGCCCACCTGGGTCGGATCGAGATCGAGGATGGCGGCGATTTCATCGATCGCCTCCTCGGTGATGTGACCATAGGTGTGCTGGGCCAGATAGAGCATCGGCAGCACAGCCGCCCGTTTTTGGTCGGGTGGGTACTTCGATAGGATGCGATCGATTTCCGCTTGATGTTTTTCTGCCAACAAGGTATGCGCTCCTGGCAAGGGCTCAACGGCCGCTGCAAGACAGCGGTCGATCAGCGATCTACGTCTCCCAGAATCGGGTCCAGACTGCTGATGATGGCCACAAGATCGGCGACGAGATGGCCGCGTGACATCATCGGCATCGCTTGCAGCACGGCGAAACTCGGGGTGCGGAAGTGAACCCGGTACGGCTTTGGCCCTCCATCGCCTTCCAGGAAGCAACCCAATTCGCCGCGTGGTGATTCCACCGCCACGAAGACCGAATCGGCCGGTGCCGGGAAGCCCTCCGTCCAAAGCTTGAAATGGTGGATGACGGCCTCCATGCTGTGACCGAGTTCGGAACGCGGCGGTGGCACAAACTTCCGGTTATCGCTCCGAAACGGCCCGTCAGGCAGGTGATCGATCGCCTGCTCGATGATCCGCAGGGATTGCCGCATCTCGGCAATGCGCACGATGTAGCGATCGTAGACATCGCCATGAGTTCCAACCGGAACGTCGAAATCATAGCGTTCGTAACCGCTGTAGGGGTTGGATTTTCGCAGGTCCCAATTCACGCCGGCTGCCCGGGCGACGGGACCGCTCAGTCCCCACTGCAGGGCCTGCTCGGCCGTGATCGAGCTGATGCCGCGCGTGCGGTCGATGTAGAGCGGATTTTTGCTCAGCAGGTGTTCATACTGCTGGATGCGGTGAGGCAGATAAGCGATGAAATCGCGCACCACACTTTCAAACTCCGGCGGAATATCGCGCCACAAGCCGCCAGGCCTGAAGTAGGAAGTCATCATGCGGGCGCCGGAGCACATCTCGAAGATGTCGAGAATATGTTCACGCTCACGAAAGCAGTACAGGAACAGCGAAGCTGCAGCCAGGTCGAGGGCATGCGTGCCGAGAAAAATGAGATGCGAGGCAATGCGCTGCAGCTCGGCCAGGATCACGCGCACGACCTGCGCTCGTTCCGGCACATCCAGATCGACCAGCTTCTCGATCGCCAGGCAGTAGCAAAGGTTGTTGCCCAGGTTGTTGAGGTAATCCATGCGGTCGGTCATGACAAGAGCTTTCTCGTAGCTCTTGGCTTCCATGTTCTTCTCGATGCCGGTGTGCAGGAAACCGATATCGGGGATGACATTGACCGCCACTTCCCCATCCAGCTCAAGCAGCAGGCGCAGCACCCCGTGCGTGCTCGGATGCTGGGGGCCCATGTTAAGAAGCATCGTCTCGCCCTCGAAGGCCCGCTCCGAGACCATGCTGCGCAGTTCCTCAAGCGTCAACTGTCGTTCTTCTATCGCCATCCCTGTCTCCAGTGTGCCGGGGGCCAACCAGCGCTACTCTTTTGCGTAGGGCTTGCGCCGATCGATTTCGTCAAAATTGAAGCTGAACTGCACTTCCTCATATCCCAGCGGGTAGTCTTTTCGCAGCGGGTGGCCTTCCCAATCAAGCGGCATGAGTATCCGGCGCAGATCACTGCTGCCGTCAAACTGGATGCCAAACATGTCGTACAGCTCGCGCTCGTGCCAGTTCGCATTGACAAATACCGGCTCCAGCGAAGGCGTGTGGGGGTCCTCGCCGTTCACGGGGACACGCAGGCCGAGAAATTGCGCGTGGTCGTGCGAGTAGAGCTGATAGACGACGTGAAAGCGGGGCTCCTTCGGCCAGTAGTCAACGGCCGTCAATGCCGCCAGGTATCCGAAGGAAAGCTCCGGATCATCACGCAGCAGGGTGCAGGCATCGTTCAGCACATCGCCCTGGAGAATCACCGTGGTCTGACCACGGAATTCGTGCACTTCGAGAACGGCCTTCCCGAAGCGTTCCTGCAGCTTGCCAACCGCTTTTTCCACGACACTCATCTGCTTCATCCCTCAGCGCTGCCTGCTCAGGCTTTCACCGGGGCAGGCAGCTGCAACCGTCATCGATACGTGAGTGGGAACTCACTCGAAAGCTATGCGTATTCGCGAATTTTCTCACCCATGACCTTCTGATGCAGGGTGAGAATGCCATGGATCAACGCCTCGGGCCGAGGTGGACAGCCAGCGACGTATACATCGACCGGTACAATTTCATCTACGCCTGGCACAATCGCGTAGTTGTTGAAGATCCCGCCGCAGGAACAGCAGTCGCCCATCGCCACGACCCATTTGGGCTCTGGCATCTGGTCGTAAAGCCTGCGGAGAACCGGAGCCATTTTGCGGGTGACGCGGCCAGCCACGATCATCAGATCGCTCTGCCGCGGGCTGGCGCGCATGAGCTCCATGCCGAAACGGCTCATATCAAAGTCCGAAGCTTCCGCCGCCATCATCTCGATCGCACAGCAAGCCAGACCGAAGAGCATCGGCCACATGGCGCGCGTGCGGCTCCAATTTACGACCTGCTCGAGGGTTGTTGTAACGATACCCAGGTTCCCGAGCTTCGACTCTACTCCCATTCCAATGCTCCTATCTTCCATGCGTATACCAACCCAACCAAAAGAATACCGACGAAGATGAACATCTCGATCAGACCGGTGACCTTCAGTTCGCGTAGAATGACCGCCCAGGGCAGGATGAAGACGATTTCGATGTCAAACAGGATAAAGAGCACCGCGACGAGGTAGAAATGCACCGGCATCCGCCGTCGTCCGGGGCCATAAGGCTGCATGCCCGATTCATAGGGTTCGTTTTTTCGAGACGTGGGACGGCGCGGCCCGAAGAGGTGACCGAGGGCGATCACCAGGAAGGCCAGGCCGGTTGACAGGAGGATTAAGAAAGCAATGGGTAGATAATCGCTCGGCATCCGGTCCTCTGCGTAGTGTTTTTATGTCAGCCGTTCGTGCAAAATTTCACAGCCGCCGGCAAGGAACGTCATTCTATCACATCGGTTAGGCTATCACAATCAAAGGGCCACGGTCAACGGAAGCTTGGCACGCGTCAAGCGGGAAGGATGACATTCCCCATTTTCTCGCTGAACCGAAGGGATTGGGAGACTTCAGCCCGGCGCTTCGCCGCTCGCGATCCCTCACCTCCGGACCTGCCCGCAAGCCTTATGCGACCAGGCCTTTCCGGAAAAAAAGAACCCCCAGCAAAGATAGGCTGGGGGTAAAACCCATTATAGTGCTCCGGCAACTGGAGTCAAGAGAGGTAATCGCGCAGGTGCCGGCTGCGGGTTGGGTGGCGCAGCTTTCGAAGTGCTTTGGCCTCGATTTGCCGAATGCGCTCACGCGTGACCTTGAAGTGCTTGCCCACCTCTTCCAGCGTGTAGTCTTTGCCATCCTGCAGGCCAAAGCGCATCTCCAGCACCTGGCGTTCGCGTTCGGTCAATACCGAAAGTGCATTCTGCACCTGCTCTTTGAGCAATTCGCGCGCAGCGGCGTCGACCGGTTCGGGCATGGTTTCATCTTCAATGAAATCACCCAGCTGGCTGGATTCCTCCGCCCCAACCGGGGTTTCCAGCGACATCGGCTCCTGCGAGATGCGGATGATGCGCCGAACCTTGCCGGCCGCCCGCTTCCATTTTCGGTCCAGGCTGGGGTCGAGCGGCTCTTCCAGGCTGAGCGCTTGCTGGATCAAGCTGATCTCCTCCGGCTCAAGCAGGTCCATCTCCAGGGCCAGCTCTTCAGAGGTTGGCGCCCGACCGAGCTCCTGTTCCATTCGTCGCTGCACACGGACCAGGCGGTTGATCGTTTCGACCATGTGAACCGGAATGCGTATCGTCCGCGCCTGGTCTGCGATGGCCCGGCTGATCGCCTGCCGAATCCACCAGGTGGCGTAGGTGCTGAATTTGTACCCTTTCGCCGGGTCGAACTTCTCGACCGCCCGCAGCAGCCCGATGTTCCCTTCCTGGATCAAATCGAGGAATGCAATCCCGCGTCCCATATAGCGCTTTGCGACGCTCACCACAAGCCGCAGGTTTGCCCGAATCAATGCCGCCTGGGCTTCCTCCGCCAGATCGCGCACGATATCGTATTGAATCTTCAAATCCGGCTCATCATCCAGCCAGCGTTTGAATGTGCGCTTTGTAGGCAGGCCCTGATCCTTGTCGAACCGGTCGGTCAATCGGGACTGAATCGATTCAGGGAACAGGTACAGGCACAGGAAAACTTCGAGGGCGTTACGGGCAACCTGCTCCCAGGTCGGGTCGTTGCCCCACATTTCGGTATTCAACCATGCCCGCAGGTAGGAGATGGCACGCGACTGCCACGTCTGGCGCAGCTGAATCGCCTCCGCCAGGATGAGCTGGGGATCGGGCTGCGGCTGCCCGAGCCGTTTGGCATCCTCTTTGACACGCCGCCAGGCGGTACGCATATCATCAAACAGCGTCAGGTAGATCGCCGAGGGGCTGCTGTCGGTCTTGCCGCGCGCCCCGCGTCCGACCCGCAGTCGTTCCAGCCGTTGGAATGCTTCCATCCGGACGGCCAGCCAGAGCTCCTGGTCGGTGCTCAGGAGATCATGCCGTCCGATCTCCTTCAGATAGAGTCGGACCGGATCGTCACTCAGTTCGAGTGCGATCGATAACTTCTCAAGTCCCTTATCATCACCGTCGCTGCCGGTGTCTCCCTCGCCGTCATCATCCAGATCGGGCTCGATCTCGATCGCTTCACCCTCGACAGCATCAACGGGATCCTTCAGATCCTGGGGTTCTTCCAGGTCATCCTCGTTGAATTCGAGCTCCTCCGACTCGGCCGGGCGGGCCTTCTTCTTCGTCATGCGTGAAAACCGCTCCTATGCTCCAACCAATGATTGCACCGCACCCGGTCCGCGCGCCAGGGCTCGATCGAGTCGTTCACGCTGATCGGCCAGGGCTTGCACCCGGCGGGTGAGCTGCCAGATCTCCTGCTTGCGCTCGTCTGCACCTTCCTCATCATTCTCCTGCAGCGCTTCAAGCTGGAAGCGCAGATTGTTCAATTCGGAGTCGAGGCTGCGCTTCCGAAGGCGGTAGTAATTCGCCATGACCTCTTCCAGCACTCGCGGGCGGGTGAAATCAAGTTCCCCGGCTGTCGGCAGGATCCCCTCCGCCACTTCCAGCAGCGCCGGGCCGAGATTCTGGCGCCAGTACTGTACAGCTTCCACTTCATCCTGCGCCAATGCGTGCCGCAGGGTGGTGAAGACAGCCTGCAGTTCGGCGCTGGAATAGTCCGTCTTAACCGGCCTTTCCATTTCCAGCGCCTGGAAAGCCCGGTCGATTCGGTACAGCAGGTGCGGATCGAGCAACAGCACACCAAGACAGAATCGCTCCACCGTAGCCGCTACCAGCCCCTGGCCAGGAGGCTCGGCGAGCTCCTGCTCTTCCGCCTGCTGGCTGGATTCTACCCTACGTCCGCGCTGGGGGCGCCATGCGAGCAAAGCGCGTTCATCGACCTTGAGCCGGCGAGCCAGGTTCTGGCGGTAGGCCTCGCGCTCGACCGGGTCAGCCACGTCCTCAATCAGCGGCAGCACCTGCTGCGCTACATAGGCCTTGGCCTTTGGATCCTCAAGATCGACTTCCGCGGCACTCACGTCGAGGACGTAATCCACGATCGTTTGCGCGCTGCCCAGCAGGGCCGGCCAGGTGGCTGGATCCTCGAGCACGATTTCATCCGGGTCGCGCCCTTCCGGCAGGCTGACGATCCGCAGGTCGGCATCGAGGCGTCCTTCATAGCGCACCAGGCCGCGGGCATTGAAGACCGGTTCGGCCTGCCGATCGAGCGTGTCACGGGCGACATCCAGCCCACGCAGCGTGGCCTGGCTTCCGGCCGCGTCCGCATCAAGCGCAAGCACGATGCGGCGGCTGTAGCGCTTAAGCTGCCGAAGCTGTGCCTCAGAGAGCGCTGTTCCCATTGGTGAAACGGCGTTTTCGTAGCCGGCCTGATGCAGGCCAATCACATCCATATACCCTTCAACGATAACGGCCTGGTCTTGACGCCGGATCGCTTGCCGCGCTTTGTCGAGACCATAGAGCAATCGACCCTTATCGAACAATGCGGTTTGCGGTGAATTTAAATACTTCGGAACACCCTCCGGATCAAGCACGCGCGCGCCAAATCCGGTCATCCGCCCGCGGGCATCTCGAATCGGAAACATGACCCTTCCCCGGAAGCGATCGTAGGTTCCACCGCCCTCGCGCTCCGTCAGCAATCCGGCATCCAGCAGCTCCCGTTCCTGATAGCCGCGCTCCGACAGATGCCGGGTGGCCGCATCCCACGAATCGAGAGCATAGCCGATGCCAAACGCCTCCAATGTTGCATCTGCCATGCCACGCCCACGCAGATACTCCCGCGCCGGCTTTCCGGCTTCGGTGTTCATCAGGTTGTGCCGGAAATACGTCACAGCCGCTTCCAGCAGCTCCCGCAGTCGCTGCTGTTCTTCATCCTGGGCTTCCTGCTCAGGGGTCTGCGGCTGGAGTTCAACACCTGCCCGCTCGGCAAGATAGCGAAGCGTCTCCGAAAAATCCCATCCCTCTTTTTTCATGACGAAGCTGAACACATCGCCGCCTTCGTTGCAGGCGCCGAAGCAGCGCCATGTCCCGCTGTCCGGGAACACGGCAAAGGACGGCGTACGCGTATTGGGATGGAAGGGGCAGAAACCGGAGTAGTTCTTGCCCGACTTCCGGAGTTTTACGCTTTCGCCGATAATCTCGACGATATCGAGGCGCTCTTTAACTTCGTCGATTACACTCATCGAGCGTGCTGCTGCTCCCTTGGAGACCCGGTTGGTGGAAGCTCGCGCATCCATGCACGATGCAGGACCGTGCTTCGAAAGCGCGTGCTATCCTCATGATTGAAAGTGTGATGAGAAGGCTTGACCGAAGCTGAGCCCCCGGTATGGCGATTTGCTTCTCTGTTGTTTCGGGTTGTTGCAATCAGGCTCAGATCCGATTGGACAGCGCCGGCGCCCACGGCAGACGATTATAGCCTTTCGAAACTTCTCAGGCAATGGAACCCGACCTTTATCGTCCATTTCCTGCTGCCCAATCGCGCTTGAAAACCATCGCTGCGCTCAGGCCTACCGGAACGAGGCTGGCAGCAATCGGGACTCCTGGAAATCTGCTCCCACAACGGACAACCAACCATCGGCTCCAGACGATGTGCCTCCCTGCCCGGCCAGGTTGCAGAATCCCCTCCCGCCTTAGAACCCTTCCAGCATGGAAAAATCGGCAATCCCCTCTGCCAGCGCAACGATGCGCTGCAGGAGGGCCAACCGACTCTTCCGGAGTGCTTCATCCTCGGCCATGACCAGGACATCTTCAAAGAAGCGCGTGATGGGCGGAACCAGGGGTTCGAATGCAGCCAGGAAATCCTCCACCGAACCCGGCGGGCGAGTCTTGCTCTCCGCTTCCTCCAGAGCAGCCCAAAGCGCCTTTTCTGCCGGTTCCTCCAGCCGCTTAGCTTCCAGCTCGTGGCGTTCGCCTTCGCCACGTGTGATTCGGGCGCATCGCGCGTAGGTTTGCAGGATCATATCCCAGTCAGGCCGCGTTTTGGCCTCTTGCAGCGAACGAACAGCGCGTGCAGCCCTCAGGGGTACCTGCGCCTGGGCATTCAGGACCGCTTCGACCACATCATGGTCGAAGCCCTCCGCCAGGAGCAGTGCCTGCTGGCGGGTGCGGACGAACCCCAGGCAGTCTTCAACCGTTCCTTCCGGCACCTCCACAGGAAGCTGTCTGGCGGCTGCCGTCAGCTGTTCATGCAGATCGAGCGCAATAGACCGCTCAACTAGGATTTGAATCAAGCCGATCGTCGTCCGCCGCAGTGCAAACGGATCCCGAGCACCGGTCGGCTGATGCCCGGCAGCAAACAACCCCACCAGGGTATCTATTCGATCGGCCAGACCCACTGTGATACCGATGTTACTTTGCGGCAGTCGATCACCAGCAAAGCGGGGCAGGTAATGCTCGAGGATCGCCTCCGCGACCGCCGGTTCTTCGCCCGACTTCAACGCATAGACGCGGCCGACTTCACCCTGAAGGGATGTCATTTCCACCACCATGCGCGTCGCCAGATCGGCCTTGCAGAGCTGGGCGGCGCGCCGGGCCTGCCCCCGCTGCTCCTGGGTGAGCTCCAGTTCCCGCGCCAGCTGATCGGTCAGCACCTCAACCCGGGCCACCTTGTCCAGCATCGAGCCGAGGCTCGACTCGAACGTCATCGTGCTCAAACGCGGCAGGTATGCTTCCAGCGGTTCGGCGAGATCGCGCGCAACGAAATACTGGGCATCGGCGAAGCGCGCCCGAATAACCTGCTGGTTCCCGGACGCGACGATGTCGAGAGACTGCTCGCCGCCGTTCCGCACCGTGATGAAGTAGGGCAGCAGCTGATCTTCCCGTTCGAGCGCGAAGTAGCGCTGGTGCTTCTTCATGACCGAGAGGAGGACCGCCCGGGGGAGGCTGAGAAAGCTCGGATCAAACTCGGCCCGCACCGCCACCGGACTCTCGACCAGCTGCGTCACTTCATCCAGGAGCGCCTCATCCTCGGGAACGCTCCCGTTTACCTCTGACGCGAGTTGCTGAACCTGGTCGGCAATTATCGTGCGCCTGCGTTGAACATCGAGCACAATCCCGGACTTCTCGAGCCGCTTGAGGTAGTCATCAGGATCTTTGACGGGAACACGATCCGGCTCCTGGAATCGCAGCAATCGGGTGGTCCGGCCGGCGTTGACGCCTGCAAATGCGAACGGAATGACCTGTCCTCCGTGCAGGGCCACGATCCAGCGCACGGGACGTGAGAAGGAAATGCCCGTCCGATTCCAGCGCATCGATTTCTCAAACCGCAGGCCGCCAATCAGTTCCGGCAGGACCTGCGTCAGGACCTTTGCCGCCGGCTGGCCCGGCCGCCGCACCGCAGCGATTACATAGATACCGCCGTCGATCTCGCGCTGCTCCAGGGCCTCGATCGGAACGCCCTTGCTTCGAGCAAAGCCTTCCGCCGCCTTGGTCGGGTTTCCCTTCTCGTCGAACGCCCGATCCGCCGGCGGCCCTTTCTCGATCGAAACCTGCTCGGTCTGCACAGGGGCCAACGAATCGATGCGTACCACCAGGCGACGCGGCGTGCCCATGACCTGGATCCCGGCATGTTCCAGACGTTGATCCTCCAGCAGTGCGGGCACCGCCTCACGCAGCTGATCTAGGGCGCCGGTCAGGTCGGCTGCGGGCAGCTCTTCCGTGCCAACCTCGAGCAGGAATGCAGCCGGTTTGCCCGGTGCCTGCCCGGCATCGACCTCCGGCTGGTCGCTTTCGGGCTGAGCCCATCGACCGATCCAGGGGTGTCCGGCTTCTTCTCGCAGCTGCAGGTATCCATCGGTTACACGCCGGGCCAGATCACGCATCCGGGCGAAGATCGCCGCTCTCTCGGTGACACCGACCGCGCCGCGCCCATCCAGCAGGTTGAACGTGTGCGAGCACTTGAGCACGTAATCATGCGCCGGATACACCAATCCTGCATTCAAGCAGTTGTTCGCTTCGGCCTCAAACTCTTCAAACATCTGCTGCAGCCGTTCGACATCGGCCAGTTCGAAGATGTAGCGGCTATGTTCCCGCTCCGACTCGAGCAGCACCTCACCGTAGGTCAAACGGTCATTGAACTGCAGGTCTACAAAGCTTTCAACCGATTCGAGCGCCAGCAGAATCCGCTCCAGGCCGTAGGTGATCTCAACCGAGACCGGGTCCAGGCTCTTGCCGCCTGCCTGCTGGAAATAGGTGAATTGGGTGATCTCCTGGCCATCCAGCCAGACTTCCCAGCCCAGGCCCCAGGCTCCCAGTGCGGGCTGCTCCCAGTTATCTTCGACGAAGCGAATATCGTGTTTCAGGGGGTCGATACCAAGGGCGACCAGCGACTGCAGATAGCGTTCCTGCGGGTCACCCGGATCGGGCTTGAGGATCACCTGGAACTGGTAGTAATGACCCCAGCGATTTGGGTTCTCCCCGTAGCGGCTATCCGCCGGCCGGATCGACGGCTCCACATAGGCGACCCACCAATCCTCCGGGCCGAGAACCCGCAGATACGTGGCCGGGTTCATCGTACCTGCTCCGACTTCGGTGTGATATGGCTGCCAGATCAGGCAGCCCTGTTCGGCCCAGAACTGCTGCAATTTCAGGATGATGGATTGAAGCGTCGGTCTTGATTTTACAGACAATGATTTTTCCTCGTCGTTGACTCAGGCCGCGATCTCGGGTTCCACGCCGCCGCCCGGTTGCTTGATGCGTCTCAGAAATGCAGGGGTGTTCAATCTGCGCTCCAGGATATGGCTTAAGAAGCCTTCCATGAGCCCATCCAGTTCCGATTGCACGGCCGTTCGGACTCGCATCGTCTTGTAGACCGAAAGCGGATGACGCTGTACATGCCGCAGGATCTTCAATGCCGCCAGCGAAATCGGTCGAGCCTCCGCAGCGCTGCTGCCGCACGATCTGCACAATACCCCACCATCCTCGAACGAGAAAAACTGTGCTTCCGGACGGATCTCCTCGCCGCAGTGCACGCATCGGAAAAGTTCAGGCCGAAAGCCAGCTTGATCCAACAGCCGCATTTCAAAGGCCCGGGTGATGTTGTGCGCGTCATCACCGCGATCGAGATACTCGAGCGAGCGAATGAGCAGCGCGAAGAGCGTCTCATTGGGTTCGGCATCCACCGTGAAACGATCGATGAGTTCGATCAAGTAGGACGCCTGCCCTACCCGGGTTAGATCGCCCCGAAGCCCGGGGAAAGGGTTGATGGCTTCCACCTGTGTGATCACATCCAGCTCACGGCCGCGTGCAGCCTGGATCAGCACATGCGTGAATAGCTCCAGGTGCCCGGCCTTGCGGGAGCTCGGACGACGGGCTCCCTTCGCGATCTGGTGAAGTTTGCCGTATTCGCGAGAGTAGACGGTGAGCAGCCGGTCGGCTTCACCCAGGTCTCGCCGGCGAAGCACGACGGCTTCGGCACGGTAGCTTCGCTCTCGTCCGATCATGGGGCGATTATACCAATCTCACATTCCCCGCAGAACGGCGGAACGCAGCCCACGCGCCCGAAATCACCGCTCTTGAAGGTGCCGTGGTGTGAAGGCGTGCGGGAGCAGATCGGAGACCGTGGTCTCCAGGGTTACGTCCCCGGCCGCATTCAAGATCAGCACAGTCATATCCAGGCCGAACTCTGAAAGCACCTGCCGGCACGCGCCGCAAGGTGATCCCCCGTTATCCGAGGCCACCGCGATCGCCGTGAAGGACCGCACTCCCTCAGACACGGCCTTGAAAATCGCACTTCGCTCGGCGCACATCGACAGCGGATAGGATGCGTTCTCAACATTCACACCGCTGTAGATCGCACCGTCCGCCCCGAGCAAAGCCGCTCCAACCGCATAGTTCGAATAGGGAGCGTAGGCGTGCTCCCGGACGGATAATGCGCTCCGAATCAGCTCACTGCGCTGCTGTGCTGTTAGCGTCATCTGGTTTCATCTCCCGTGGCTCGACGGGGATAATTTTCGCTCGAATCTTGCGGATCCGCCGCCCCACAACCTGTTCGACGGAAAGGCGCAGGCCACCGGTTTCGACGGTCTCACCCGGGATCGGGACCTTGCCCAGGCGGCCGTAGATATACCCACCGAGCGTCTCGCTGGTGTCCTTCGGAATCTGGGCACCGGTGATCTGGTTGACATCGTCGATGTCGATCCCTCCGCTGAAAATGAACTCCCCGCTTTCAAGCCGCTCGTACGGCAGTTCCTCGGCGAAATCATACTCGTCCAGGATTTCGCCGACGATTTCTTCCACGATATCCTCGATCGTCACGACCCCGGCTGTGCCGCCATACTCGTCCACCACAATCGCAATATGCATGCGCGTGGCCTGCATCTCGGTCAGCAGGTCGTCCACCTTTTTCGCCTCGGGTACGAAATACGCCTCACGCATGATTTCCGAGACCTGCTGGTCCAGACTTCCCGCGCTCCATGCCGCCAGCAGGTCCTTGATATAGACAAGACCGATCACGTTGTCGATGCTTTCCGAGAAAACGGGGGCGCGTGAATGACCGGTCTTGAGCAGCATCTCGGTCGCTTCCTGCAGGGGCGTATGCTCCTCGAATGCGATGATGTCGATGCGCGGAACCATCACTTCGCGCGCCAGGGTATTGTCGAGCTGGAAGATCGAGTAGATCATCGCTTTTTCTTCCTGCTCGATGACCCCTTCTTCCTGGCCAGCGTCGACCAGGGTCATGATTTCTTCTTCCGTGATGATCGGATGAGGCTGACTGCCGGATGGATTGGAAACCAGGCGGGCCAGGCGGAGCAGCAGCCAGCCGATCGGCTCAAAGATCCGCACCAGCCCGGCCACCGGAACGGCCAGCCGAAGCGCCCAGCGCTCGGGGTCCTTCAGCACGACATTTTCAAAGGAGAACTCCAGCAAGCCCAGGATCAGGCCAGCGCCTGCCAGCACAATTACGGTCGTGCCGGTCGGAGATATCCCTCTCGAGGAGAGCATCGGCGAGAAGGTCGTGAGCGCCAGGCCGAGCACAAGCAAGCGGAAAATCGTCTGCGCGATGCGCAGCGCCAGGATCAAGCGCCGGGCCTCGGCCAGCACACGGACCGCCAGGGCAGCCCGGCGGCCGTGAGTCTCTTCCATGCTTTTGAGTTGTGACAAACGGCTGTTAACAAACGCGCTGCGAGCTGCTGCCAGCATGATGTCAAACAGCAGTGCAGCGGTAAAGCTGATGATGCCTGCGCTTTGATCAATCACCTTATTCCAACTTTCGAATCACCCGGGCAGGGACGCCCACCGCCAGGCTGTTATCGGGCACATCCTTCGTCACGACCGACCCGGCCCCGGTTCGCGCCCCCCGTCCAATCTTCAGCGGCGCCACCAGCATCGTGTCGCTGCCGATGAACGCATCGGCACCGATCTCGGTGTGGTGCTTGCGCTGTCCGTCAAAATTACAGGTAATCGTTCCGGCTCCAATATTCACGTTCTCGCCGATGTGTGCGTCTCCAATGTAGGAGAAATGCCCCATCTTCACGCCCGCTTCGAGATGGCTGTTTTTCACCTCCCCGAAGTTCCCCATGTGCACTCCCTTGCCGAGGTGAGCCCCTTCCCTCAGGTGGGCAAAGGGGCCGATTTCAACCTGGTCCTCGACCACCGCCCCTTCGATGACAGAGGAGAGAATCTCACAGTTTTCGCCGATGATCGAATCGCGAATGATCGTGTTCGGGCCGATTTTGCAGCCCGTCCCGATGGTCGTCTTCCCGATCAAATGGGTGTTCGGCATCAGCACGCTGTCGGGTTCGAGCCTGACAGACCCTTCAACGTAGGTGCTGTCCGGGTCCATCATCGTCACGCCCTGCTCCATCCAGTCCCGGTTGATTCGGTCCCGCAACGCTTTTTCCGCCTGGGCAAGATGAACCCGGGTGTTGATCCCGATCGCCTCGTCCAGCGATCCGATCGGCACGCTGGAGACCTTTTCACCGTCCGCACGAGCCAGGCCGACCAGATCGGTCAGATAGTATTCGCCTTTTGGAGAGAGCGGCAGCTTCTGGAGAGCCGGCCACAACCACTCGGCCCGGCAGCAGTACGCTCCGACATTGAGTTCACTCACGGCGAGTTGTTCCGGGGTGGCGTGGGCCTCTTCAATGACGGTCTCGATCTCGCCCTGCGCGTTCCGCAGAATACGGCCGAAGCCGCGCGATTGGTCCGATTGGGCAGACAGGATCGTCAAGGCGCCCGAATCCGCTTTTTGGCCCTCGATCAGCCGCCTAAGGGTTTCGACCCGGATCAGCGGCATATCGCCGTTCAGGATCAGGATCAAATCCGACCGGCCGCACAGCGCATCGGAAGCCTGCAGTACAGCGTGCCCTGTTCCGAGACGATCAGTCTGCAGGATGAAATCACATTCTCCGCCGGCAGCTTCCCGCAGATTCCCGGATTCCGGACCTATGATGACTGCCGGCGGCGAGCCGGAAGCCTCACGCGCCGACTCGACAGTCCAGGAAATCAGCGGCCTGCCACCGAGAAGGTGCAGCATCTTGGGAACGCTGGATTTCATACGTGTTCCGAGCCCGGCAGCCAGCACCACGGCCTTAACTTCCATTCCACACTCCTGAGAATGGCATCGATCCCGCCGGGGGAAAAAGACATCCGGAGCAGTCCGCCCGGGAGAGGCGAATGCGGATGGCGATTGTGCTTAATGGGGGGTCTTCGTCTTGCACGAGATACAACGTATTCTGCTTCTGGGTTCTGGCTGGGGCGCCAGGATTCGAACCTGGATCCACGGATTCAAAGTCCGGTGTGCTGCCGTTACACCACGCCCCAATGCTCTCGATTCGGTTGGGCGCCTCGAATTGTAACATAGTGCTCCGGCGGCTCCGCAGGCGAGAGGATGGGGAGACGGCTTCAGGAATCGTCTTCGGACAGCAGGCCTTTATCACGCGCCTCTTCATAGGTCAGGATGCCGTCCTCGGATTCATTATCCTGGGCTGGGCCGGTGGCAGCTTCGTCCCAGAATTTGTCTGCCTGGCCACGTTTAAGCCCCTTGCCGGCTTTTTCAAGCTCCTGGTTCACCTCTTCCTGCTCTTCATCCATGATCACCCTCCATTTGGAACTGGCTGCCTGGCGCCGCTGCTCCAGCACCGACCGTTCGGCACTGGCCACCTCGACCGCGCCAAAACCAGACAGCAAGTCAAGCAGTTCATCGGCGGCCTTGCGGCCTTCGACCAGGATTGTGCCCATCTGGTTCATGGTATTCGTACTGACAACCGCAATGATCAGATTGTAGAAAGCCCCCACGTTGAACAGAAAGAGGTGGTGCGAACCGCCTTCAAAAATCTGAACATTGGCCGGAAGGAGGCCGGCGATGAGCTCGCTCACTTTCTGACCGGCGTCCGATGCTGCCGCCAGTGCCGAGAGGACAAGTTCCACCTCGCCGCCTATTTGCTGCCCTTCCTGGTCGACGACACGACCGAAGGAATCGATCAGCTGGACCGAGCTCGCACTGAGCATGGCATGGAGCACCTGCAGACGTGCCAGCAGCTTTGCCCGGTTCTCACCCGCCAGGTCGCGGCTGACAGCCGGCCGATTGACCTCCCGCAGCACCCGCGCGACCGCCTCCAGGAACAGGCTCGTACCGATCGGTTTTTCCAGCAGTGCCAGGACGCCGAGCACTTCGGCTTTCCGGCGAACCTCATTCGAGGGTTCGCCAGTGATCAGGATCGATCGCGCCGCTGGGTACATGCTCTTCAGGCGTTCGATCACCTCCAGGCCCGAGATGCCGGGCAGCCGGTTGTCGGCGACCAGCAGGTCGACCGGGCCGCGCCCCATCTCCAGCAGGGCATCCTCACCGCTGGCAACGTCAACGACGACGCAATCCAGCCCGGAAAGCTGGATGGAGGTGCGCAGCATGGTACTCACTTCGCGATGGTCGTCGACAAGCAGAACGCGGGGTGGACTCATGGGAGACATTGTAACAATGCCTGCAGGCACAGGCAATGGGCCTTATTGGAGAGCTTGATGGCGTGCGGGTCTCACCTCATGCCGTCCCGAGGCGCCTGGTTCGAGGGATCCCCGAGATAGGCCAGGCAAGGTCTTTATCCTCCATGAGCCGCATTTCGCAGCAAAGCGCCTTGTTGATCACGCAGCTGCGCTCGGGGAGGCGCCGGCTGCTTCAAGCCAGCTCTCAGGCGATGTCCTGCCTCCGTGGAGGGGAATGACCGGGTGCTTCCTGATACAGCCAGCAGCGCACGCTTTGCCCCGGCCAGAAATCAAGCAGCTCCGGTTCAACCTGATCGCAGATCTCCAATCCGTACTCCAGGCGTGCCGGGCAGCGATCCGCAAAACGGCAGCCGGGCGGTTGACCAACCAGGTCAGGGACGACTCCCGGGATTGTCGGCAGGGGTTCGCCTGGCCCGGTTTGAGTCGGAATGGACTCCAGCAGCGCTCGAGTGTACGGATGACGGGGATCATGAAAAATCCGGTCAATCGCGCCTTGTTCGACGAAATGACCCGCATACATCACCGCGGCGCGATCGCACATCTCGGCGATGACGCCCATGTCATGCGTGATCAGCAGGATGGCCATGCCGCGCTCCTGCTGCAGCGACCGCATGAGCTCGAGAATCTGCGCCTGGATCGTCACATCCAACGCCGTCGTCGGCTCATCGGCAATCAGCAGGTCGGGGCCCAGGGCCAAAGCGAGCGCAATCATCACACGCTGAGCCTGCCCGCCGGATAGCTCGTAGGGATAGGCGTGCGCCCGGGCCGAAGCTTCCGGAATGCCCACCCGCTCCAGCAGAGAAACGGCTTGCTCCCATGCTCGGCGGTGCTCCCAGCCAAAATGAACCTGGAATACTTCAGCCAGCTGGGTGCCGATCGTAAAAACAGGATTCAGGCGGCGGGTCGGATCCTGAAATATCATTCCCATGCGCGGTCCGCGCACATCCGCCATCTCGCGTTCGGAAAGCGCATTCAGCGGCTTCCCCTCGAGCAGGATTTCTCCCGAAGCGATCCGGCCCGGCGGCCGTATCAGGCGAATCAGCGAAAGGGCCATCACGGTCTTGCCCGAACCCGACTCTCCAACCACGCCGAACGTCTCGCCGTGCCGAATCGCCAGGTCAACCGTATCGACCGCCCGCAGCACGCCGCGCGGGGTGTCAAAGACGGTTACCAAGCGCTCGACGGCGAGAACTGGTTCTTCGGAATGGAATCCTGGTTGAACCACGGACAAATCCATACAGAGTCATCATGAGGGGCACGGTGGTCCGTGCCCCTGCGGTCCAGTGTTCTATACCCGGCGCATCTGCTTGTAATCCAGCGGCTACTGCCCGAGCAGAATGTTCAGAGCCGCTTGAAGCTGGACATCCGGAACGGCTCGCAGGCCCCAGTCACCCAGCGGCACACGCACATCCGGCTGAACTCCCACCCCTTCCAGGGAGGAGCCATCCGGCAGCAAGAGCGTCGTCCACGCCAATCGAATGACAGAACCGTCGGGAAGGTTGAAGGCGTTGATCCCCTCGGTGTTCCCGGCCGTCGGCATCCCGACCAACGTCGCCCTGCCGGACTGCTGCATGGCCGTTGCGAAGTATTCCGCCGCCGAATGGCTGGCGCCGTCGATCAGGAGCGCGATCGGGGTGGTCTCGTTCCACCTGACCGGTCCGCGAATGCGGTAGAGTGAGCGCGACTTCCCCTCGCGCAGTGGACCCTCGGTCCCGAACGTGCCCTGTGTGAAGATGGCCGTCGATGCGTCCGAATTCCCACCGGGGTCATGGCGAACATCCAGAACCAGGCCATCGAGAGGACCGTCCTGTTCCAGGGACTCCAGGGCGTCCATGATGGTGGTATCAGGTCCACGAAGGAAATTCGGTATTCGCAGGTATCCAATCCTTGGATTCTCGTTCAGAATTCCGATCTGCCAGCCGTCGCATCCGGAGGCGCCGCCCAGGGGCAGGGTGACATCCTTCGGAGCGGAGCCCTCGCCCTGCTGCACGGTCAAGGTCACCCGGTTTGAAGATCCATCGCCGAAGACCGCCTGGTAGACCAGATCCTGATCGAAACCATCCTCGCTGCGAATGACCGGCGTACCATCCACGGCCAGGATGCGGTCGCCGCGCCGCAGGCCGGCCGAGGCGGCCGGGCCGAACTCACAGACATACCAGATCGTCAGGTACTGGTCTTCCCGGGCGGGACCGGGGTAGAACTGAATCCCGGTCCATGGGCTTCCTTCTGCGTCGGAGGGCAGGCCGAACTCGATGCTGAATCGGTCAGGGGGCACAAAGCGGCTGTGCTGGTCGTTCAGTTCCCCGATGAACTGCGTCATCAGGTTCCAGAATTCTTCCTGGTTGGTGACCTTCTCCGCCAGCGGCCGGTACTTTTCCAACATGGCCGGCCAATCGACACCGTTGAAGTTGTCCCGGACGTAGTTTTGATTGACGATATTCCAGGCTTCCTCCAGCATCCCGACATAATCATCGGGCCCGGGACCGGCTGTGGGAGCTACCAGCGTCACCGATTGGAACAGCGCCTGGGCTGTGGCCTGCACCGGGTTGAGCGGTTTCGGGGTCGCGCTCGGTTCGGGCGTGGCCGTCACCACCACAATCTGCCGGGTAGCGGTCGGGCCGGCCGGCTCAACCGGCGCCGATGGGGCGTTGGAAGCACACGCTGAAAGCAGCAAGCCCATCACCAGGAGCAGTGTGTAGAGAGTCTTTTTCTGTGCCACGTTCCACCTCCGCGGGCGCGATTCGATTCGCCTGGATACTGGGCTCGATTGTACTACGCCAGCACGCCCGTGAAACGGCTGGAATCGGGTGGATCCAGCACGCTGGTTATCAGAAACGCGAAGAGATCGATCCGCCTGTGCCCGAACGCCGAGTGGCAGGAGCGGACAGCTTCTAGATGTATCCCCAGAAGATCACACCGTAGATTGCCAGGGTGAGCAGCCCATCGGTGAGGCCATAGAAGAGGGTGAAGAAGAGCGGAGAGCGGTTATCACGAGCGTAGGTGAACCGGATGGCAAGTAAGGCCGCCGCCAGGCCGATTACGAGCGGGGTTCCGATGCGGAGAGGGGCAGACCAGCTTTCCGGAAGAATCGGTATCCAGGCCGAGAACGGCACATAGGAAAACATGTTCGGAAAGATGAATAACTTCGCCATCCAGAACGCCGCGAGGGCCAAGACCAGGCTGATCAGGGTTCCGGGATGATGAAGCGGCGCATCTTCTTTTCGCAGGGGTGAGGTCAGGAACAGAACGACCAGGCTCGCCATCATCCAGATCAAGGGGAACCAGAACAGCACGACACCCGAAGCGATCCCGAACAGCGATTCAGCGATCATCTGGCTGACATCGGAAAATGACAGCCGGTCGAAAGCGTTCCGAAGTTCAGGTGAAGTCGACGTGAGGTAGGCCGCGCCTCCGGAGCTTGATCCCCCTTCGAGCCAGGTAATATAGAGATCATGCTGCGCATCATCCGCCATGCGCGGGTAGTTCGATTCAGCCGGTGTCAGGCTCATCATCTGGTAATACTGTGGGGCGCCGCGTTCGAACAACAAGGTGCCGATCTGCCATTGCGATTTCCGCTGGCGATAATCTACTTCTGCCTTGAACGCAGCCACGGCTCGATCCGGCTGCCCGGGAAGGAACGAAATCTCGAAAATTCGGCTGGTAGCGGGCAGGTCGGATGCCGTGAGATCCACAACGGATCCATCGGCTGGGGACAGAGGCTGGTAAGGAAGCGCGAAGGGGCTCGGCACCCGCAGGTACCTCACCTGCTTTGCGGCTCCGGGATCTTCCAGTGGGAAGCTGAAATAGGAGGCCGCGAGGAAATCCGTATCTGCGTGGAGACTATTGAACGGTTAAAGGAGATCAAAGGGGTTCATGGGGTTCATATTATGGCCATTGAGTGGGAGGAGGTTGTAGGAGAGATCGCGGAAAGGGCAGGGCTGTTGCCGAGGCCAAATTTCAACTAAAAGT
>JBJYWH010000224.1:0-5360 GCA_046259355.1 Anaerolineales bacterium | reverse complement strand
GAAGGTGGTACTCCGACGTTACTTCGAGCATGCTGCAAGGCAGCAACCGCTCGCGCTGGTTCTGGAGGATCTTCACTGGGCTGATCCCTCCAGCCTGGATGTCCTGGAGCAGTTGCTGGGCTTGACCGACCGCGTGCCGCTGCTGATTCTCGCTTTGATGCGCGTCGATCACGACCACGGCTCATGGAATGTAACCAACAAAGCCCGAACGGATTTCCCCCATCGCTACGAGGAAATCTATCTGCGGCGGCTGCTTGCTGTCGATACCGCTGAACTGCTGACCGGGCTCATGGGTGCGGGATCCTTCCCGCAGGAACTGCGTGAGCTGATCCTATCACGTGCAGAAGGAAACCCTTTTTACCTGGAAGAAGTCGTCCGCCACCTGCAGGAGAACAACCTGCTGACTCTTGTGGATGGCGAATGGACACTGAGCAGCGAGCTGGATGCGCTCGGAATCCCGGATACGCTGCAGGGGGTGCTGCTGGCGCGCATCGACCGGCTGGAAGGAGCGGTACGGGAGACGCTGCAGCTGGCAGCGGTGATTGGCCGCAGTTTCCTTTACCGCATCCTGGCGTCGATTTCGGAGGCCGAACGCCAGCTGGATGAGCACTTGACTGAGCTGCAGCGGGGGGAGTTGGTACGGGAGAAGACTCGCCTTCCCGAATTGGAGTACGTCTTCAAGCATGCCCTAACTCAGGAGGCTGCTTACGGTTCCCTGCTGCATGAGCGGAGAAAGCGCTTCCACCTGCTCGTAGGGGAAGCTATCGAAAAGCTCTTCCCGGACCGGCAGGAAGAATATCTCGGCCTGCTTGCCTACCATTTCGAAAAAGGGGAGCAGCCCGGGAAAGCGGCGCCATATCTTGTTCGCGCCGGGGACCACGCCCGGATGGAGGATTTGCTGCCGGAAGCGGAAGCTTATTACCAGCGGGCAATCGGGTGCTTGAAGGTACTGGGCCAAGGCGAGGGGCTCGCGCAGACCACGATGAAGCTGGCCCTGGTCTACCAGGCACGCTCCATGTTCGATGCGGCGCACCGGACTTACTCGGAAGCCTTTAAATTAATGGAAACCACCTGCTCGAGCAATGCTGCAAGCAAGAAGGACCGCGAAACCACGGACGGGGCACCGGTAATACTACGAACCCCTGTAAGGGAGGATTTTCGCCGGATCAACCTCGATGCCTTCAATAGCCAGATGGAAGCCTGGGTGTTCAAGCTGCTTTTTGCTGGGCTGGTCGATATAGATCAGGATTTAAACGTCGTTCCGCATGCGGCAAGTTCCTGGGAGATCCTGGACAATGGCAAACGGTACCTGTTCCACCTGCGTCCGGATGTCTATTGGAGTGATGGCCAGCAGGTGACCGCTGAGGATTACCGCTGGACCCTGCTTCGATTTCTGGATCCGGAAAGTTATACGACCTATCTGGATGATATCGTTGGAGCGACCGATTATCGGACAGGCGTGTCGACTGATTCGGATAGTGTGGGAGTACAGGCACTTAGTCCATTAACCTTGGAAGTGAGACTTAATTGCCCAGTAAGCCATTTCCTGTACCTGATGGCGATGGCCGTGGGATGTGTAGTTCCCAGCAGATTGGTGGGAGAGTACGGAAGTGAATGGTGGAAGCCACCGCAAGTCATCTGCAGCGGACCGTTCGTGCTGACTCGCTTTGATGAGCGAGGCGGGGAGATGAAACGGAACCCCATGTATTTCGGTCCGGCCATCGGGACGATCGACGGGGTTCGGTGGCAAGTATACGAGAGTCATGACGAGATCCTCGAAAGTTATCTGGAGAATGATTCGGATGTCGTTCTAAACCCCTTGCAGAGGGTGGTTCAGGGAAGAATTGATCCACAAGAGCTGCTTTACCCACCGCAAACCTTGTGGACCAATTACCTGCTGCTGAATCCATGCCTCCCGCCGACCGAAAATCTCCATGTCCGGCGTGCGATTGCACACGCGGTCAACCGTGACTCATTCCTAGAACAATGGGGCGATCCGACTGCGAAAGCAGCCTCCGGAGGTCTTGTGCCGCCTGGCATGCCAGGGCATTCGCCGAAACTCGCTCTGGAGTTCAATCTTGAGGCAGGACGCAAATCTCTGGAAGATTCCAGTTTTTCTGACAAGTTCCATAACGTTGAACTCACACTGATTGAAGGAGTTCTTCCCTTTTCACCGTGGTTGCCGGTTTTCGGACGCGAGCTTCAAGAAAGCTTGGGTTGTAGAACAACATACAAACTTGTGGACAACATTGCTAACGCGATCGAATTCAACCCTCACGCCTACATTACTGGTTGGGCAGCCGATTTTCCCGAACCGGTCAATTTCCTTGTCCAGGGTGCGTACGATCTCTTGCATGAGTTATTTGGTTGGGAAGACCAGGATTATCGTGAACTTATTCAAAGAGCTTCCATGGAGCTGGACAGGAAAACTCGCATGGAGCTCTATCGAGCCGCAGATCGCTATCTCGTATCCGATCAAGTCCTGGTCATACCACTGGCATACAGAGGTGCACCACCTGATCTGGTAAAGCCCTGGGTTTCGAATTTCCGCAAGAACGCACTCGTTCTCTATGATCTGAAAGACGTCGTGATCGACACCGAGCTCCGTGCACGGATGACACGGGGTAACTAATGGGTGCCAATCGTTTGGGCTGGTCAATGGTCCGACCGGGAAAAGGCTGCTTTCGTTGAATACGGAGCAGAGCATCCGCTCCGTCCCGCTCTTCGCTTCACTGCCCGATCGTGAGATCGAGCAGCTCGCGCGCGCCCTGGTGGTCCGGGATCTCCATCCGAACGAGCTGCTGTTGCAGGAGGACGAGCAGGGCGACCGCTACTACATCCTGCTCGAAGGTGAGGTCGAGGTGATTAAGGCGCTCGAAACGACCGATGAGCGCCTGCTCGGTGTGCGGGGGGCGAATTCCTTTATCGGCGAGATGAGTCTCTTCACCGAGGATGGCCGCCACACGGCCAGCGTGCGCGCCCTCACGCCGGTTCGCTTGCTCGAGATGAGCCACGCTGAACTGGACGCGCTGCTCCACCGCCATCCGGCTTTCGCCTACGAGATCATCCGCACGCTCAGCCGCCGCCTGGACGAGTCGGAGAATATCACCATCCTCGAGCTGCGCCAGAAGAACAAGCGGCTAACCGAACTGCTCGAAGCGCTTGAGAAAGCCCAGGAGCAGATCATCGAAAAGGAGCGCTACGAGAAGGAGCTCGAGGTCGCCCGCGCGATCCAAATGAGCATCTTGCCCAGCCGGCTGCCGGAATGTCCCCATCTCGAATTCGGCGCCCGCATTCTCCCCATGGCGGCTGTCGGGGGCGATTTCTACGACATCCTCGAGCTCGGAAAAGGCGTCTACGGCATCGCGATGGGTGATGTCTCCGATCACGGTGTGCCGGCGGCGCTCTTCATGGCCCTCACGGCAACGCTGCTGCGGGTTGAAGCCCGCAGGACGGAAAAACCGAGCGAGGTGCTCAAAGCGGTCAACCGGCACCTGCTGGGCATGAACGAGACCGGGATGTTCGTGACCCTGCTCTACGGTGTGTTCCGCTGCAACGAGCAGCGCTTCGATTACGCCCGCGCCGGCCACGAACTTCCACTGCTGGTCGATCCCTCCGGCACCCCCATACCATTCGATCGGGACCCGGGCCAGCCGCTCGGCCTGTTCGAAGACCTGCTGCTCGACGAACAGAGCCAGGTGCTGCAGCCCGGCAGCGTGCTGATGCTTTATACCGACGGCGTGACCGAGGCGATCAATCCCGATCACCAGCCGTTCGGAACGGAAAACGCCTACGGTTCGATTTCATCCCAGCGTCAGAAATCTGCAGGTGAAATCTGCGACCACCTGCTCGGTGTCCTCAAAGCCTACCGGAAGGGACGGGTCATTGACGATGATGTGACCGTGATGGCGATCAAGGTCAAGGGCCATGGAGACTGAAATGCACACCCCGGACGCGGACCTGAAGCATTTCCTGCGGACCGTCCCGCTCTTTCTCGATGTCAGCGACGATGTCCTCACTTTGTTTGTCCGGGCCGGCCGTCGGTTGCGAATCGGCCAGGGTGAAATTCTCTTCCTGCAGGGCGAACCGGCGGACATGATGTACATCGTGATCCAGGGCTGCATCGCCATCTTCCTGGCCACGATGGACGGGCGCGAGCTGGTGATCAACGAAATGCGCCCCGGCGATTGCTTCGGCGAGCTGGCCCTGTTCACCGATCAACCGCGTTCGACCGGCGCGATGGGAGGCGAACCAAGCGAGGTTGTCGCCCTGCATAAGGATGTTTTCATGCAGGGCATGAAAATGGACCCGGTGCTGATGCGGGCCGTCCTGGACACCACCGCCCGCCGTCTGCAGGTGAGCGGCGAGCGTGAAAGTGCGCTGGCCTTCTTGAGTTCTGAGGCGCGCGTGGCGCGCGTGCTGCTGATGCTGGATCAGCGCACCGGACGCAGTGGGAGGGTGAAGACAACCCAGGAGAGCCTTGCCCAGTATGTCGGCCTGACCCGCCAGACCGTTGCGAAAGTGCTGGGCGGGTGGCGGAAATCCGGGTGGGTGAGCACGGGTCGCGGCTGGATCGGGATTCTCGACCGACCGGCCCTGGAGGAATTGGCGGTCCAGATGGATTCCTGATCTCCGCGGGCAGGAAACCTTCTGTCGCCGCATTGACAGACGGCGGGGGGAAGATGCCCTATGCTGAACATGGATCGCCGGTGATCGGGTTGTGGAAACGGAAAGGAGGTGCAAGCTGCCAAGAACCATCGTAACCACCAGTAGCTCCACGCTGTCTCAGGATCAAGGAGGAATGAAACATGTCTGAGGAGCAGAAAGTCGTTGAGAAGGTAGTCTACAAACTGACGGAGTTGCGCCTGCAGTTTGGGCCCCAGGAGCGCTTTGTCCTGGACAAGCTCATCATGGGCGAATCCCCCGAGGTGACCGGTCATTCCTTCCGAATTGACATCGAGAACAAGGTCCAGCTCGATGGGGATCGCTACAAGGTTCAATTCTAGACGAATGGCAGACCTTTCTCACAATGGCCATACCCGGAAGAGCGGGGGTAACTTCCGGGTATGAGCCCGTTTTGATTTCAAGCAGCAGATTGAAATTGCGATCGATACAGACGCCTGAGTCGCGGATGGCTGAATTTCTGACGGTGTCTGACCTTCGCCTGTTATCCTGCCTGGAGTTCAAAGATCCCCATTCCCCTGGGATCGATTCGGTGTCCGGCCAGGCTTCTACGTGAAGGGAGGTGGCTCCCCATGACAGAGAACGTGCCGTCCGATCATAAGCTGGCTGAGCAGCTGCGCAGCTGGATCACCCTGCTTGAACACAGTGGACGGGCCCTGGCTCCTGGCACCAGCAAT
>JBJYWH010000223.1:0-4167 GCA_046259355.1 Anaerolineales bacterium | reverse complement strand
CGGTCGGGGTTCCGCTGCACCAGGCTGTGAAAATGGCCTCGCTAAACCCGGCGCGCGCGATGGGATTCGCCGGCCAGATCGGGAGCATCGCTCCCGGAAAAGAGGCCAACCTGGCTGTGATCGATGACGAGGTGAATGTATATCTTACGCTGGTCAAAGGCCAGATCATTTATAACCGGCTTTGATATCCACCCAACCGGTTGCAGCGAAATATCCTACGGCTTCGACGGGGCGGATGACACCGATCGATCTGCCGTATCGTTTCCATGAATCTTGACCGATACCGGTCTTCCATGTGGCGCCCTTAGGGAACACACCTGCAGGGAGAGTGAGAGCATGCCAGACAAACTCAAGGTGGGCCTGATCGGCCTCGGCTATATCGGAAAGGTGCACGCCACCGCCTACCGCAACATCCCCCTCTGCTACAGCAAGCCGCAGTGCACAGCAGAACTTTCGTCGGTGCTGCGATCGCAGCTCGAAAGCGAACAAGCACTGATGGACGAGATCGGTTTCGATCTGCGTACGACCGATCCCGAGGAGTTCTTCGCTCAGGCACATGACATCGTGGATATCTGCACCCCGAACGCGCTTCATCGGGAACAAACGCTGGCGGCGCTCGAACGGGGCAGCCATATCTACTGCGAGAAACCGCTGGCCATGAATCTGGAAGAGGCGCGTGGGATGCAGCGCGCAGCCGAAGCCGCCGGCGTCCACACCCACGTGGCCTTCGTCCTGCGCTACCTGCCCGCGATCCGCCAGATGAAAGCCCTGCTCCAAGCCGGCGCGCTGGGTGAGGTGCTCAATTTCCGGGCCCACATGTTCCACAGCAGCTACCTTGATCCTGATCGACCGATGTCCTGGCGGCTCAGGGAGGCAGAATCCGGCGGCGGCGCGTTCGCGGATCTCGGCGCGCATCTCATCGACCTCACCCACTACCTGCTGGGCGAGGTGGCACAGGTTTCGGCACAGATGCGGACCTTCATTCAGGATCGCCCGACCACCAGAGGTTCATCCACGAAGGAAAAGGTCGATGTCGACGATTGGACCCACTGCCGTTTAATCCTGAAAAGCGGTGTACCGGGGCACATCGAGGCCACCCGGATGGCAGCCGGCGCCGCCGAGGAGACCGGTTTTGAGATTTTCGGTCGCCGCGGTTCGCTGATGTTCCACATCAGCCATCCCTATGCTGTACGCTACCATGATCTGCGAGCCGGACGCTGGAACGAGGGAGCGATCGACGCGCCCACACCGGCCGGCGAGCGCCCGGCCGCCGCCTTATGGCCGAATGCGAAGTACTCCCAGGGTTTGATGAGCGATGCCCACCTGGCCTCGATTTACGACTTCATGCTCAACATCCAGGAGGGACAGCGCTCCGCGATCGATTTCGGCGCCGGCACGGCCGTCCAGGAAGTATTGGAAGCCGCCTACCGCTCCGCGCGGGAAGGCTCCAGGCCGATCGAACTGCCGCTGTAGTTCAGCGGCGCAGGGAGGCCGCCATGCGGTGCCAGGTGTGCCGCCGGCCGCGCAGCGCCAGGGAGAAGGCGTAGATGTTCTCCGGCACCGCAATGCCGATTGTGCCCGCATCGCCGATGTGATGCATGTCGGCCCCAGCCATCTTACTCATCAACGCGATTTGCTCAATCGTGCTTCGGCTGGCCCCCTCCTGGGATGTACCGATCGCAGAGAGCACAACCGCATCCCGCCGATGGGCGAATTCCACGAATGCGCGCACGACCTCAACCGTCATCCCGGGAATGGTCCCCGGAGCCGGGACGATCACCCCATCCGCGCCCTGTTCGAGATAAGCGTCCAGGTCGGATTCGGTCAGCACCGGTTCTTTCACCCCCGCCCCGTGCACCTTACCGGCCAGGATCATGGCCGCGTCACCGATCGCCCGGCGGATTGCACCCACGCTAGCCGTAATCCCGGCTCGCGTCACGCCGGTGGCCGGATTGCCCGTCAGCACCAGGAAATCGGCGCCCTGCTCCACTGCAAGCTGTGCGTTCTTCGCCGTCGCCAGACGCCCGCCTACTTTTTCAAGGTCGGGATGGGCTATCGGTTCGAGATTCAATCCGACCGGCCGCCCGATCCAATCTTTGACCATCTCCAGGGTGCAGTCTTCTCCGCGCGGGAAGGCTCCAAAGCCGGACCGTGGCTCTCGATCTCCGGCTGCGCAGTCGGGGAAACCAACGATGCATGGATGCGTGACGTCATACAGGTTGAGAACCAGCAGGTCGGCGCCGAAAGCCGCCGCGAGCTCGAGGTTGGATACTTTGTCAATCAGTGGCGGTGCGGCGGCGATCACCTCAGCCACAACGACGCGCCCCTCGGAGGCCTGGATCGCGGCTTTTAGATCCGCCGGGGCAAGAGCCTGAAAATCGCTGGGATTCGCATCGATCAACCTCTTCATCAGCCTCTCTCCCGCGGGTTGGGTGTCACCTGCAAAGGTTCACCGGCGCAGGTCACCATTGCCTCCACCAGCTCCTGTGTCCGAAGGGCTTCCTCGGCGTTCGTCTCGGGCTGCTGGCGTGTTCGGACACATTCGAAGAAATGCTCCACCGCTCCCTGAAAGCCGCGCTCCTCCAGCGCAGAAACCCAGCGCCCCGGGCGATCATGTCCGATCACTTCCAGGTGATCCTCATGATAAATTCGCAGCTCCCGAAAGGCATCGACCTGCACGCTCAAAGCATTGCCATGCAGCGCGGCCGACTCCTGCCAGGAACCAGCTTGCAGGCAGGTGGAGACCATACCCATCCCTCCGGATGCCAGTTGGGTGAGGCTGATCGCGCCCAGCATCCGATCCCCTTCCTGTTCGAAGGCTGTGTGCAGCACCTGCACCTCGCCGCAGAAGAATCGCAGCAGGTCGATCTGGTGGATCGTATCCTCCAGGTAGTTGTTGAAGAGGCTGGAGTGAAATGCCGAGGGGCGGTGCTTTTCGATCAGACAGGTCTGGATGCGCTTCCCCTCGAAGAGAGCCTTCGCCTGGCGGTACAGAAGCGAGTATCTGCGGTTGAAGCCGAACATGAGGATGCGATGGCACTCGCGTGCCTGCTCCCCGAGGGTGCGCGTATCGGCGCTCGATTCGGTCGGAGGTTTCTCGACGAAAACGTCGATACCCGCCTGCAGAAGCTGCGCGGCCAACGCTGCATGCGTGGATCGGGGCGTGAGCACGAAAGCTGCCTGCGGGCCGAGGTCGATCAGCGCCTGCAGGTTGGTCGTTCCGAAATCGATCTGCCAGTCCGAGCAAACTTGATCGACCGTATCCTGCGAACGACTGTGAATGCCCAGCAAGCTGACACCCGGCCAGCGGCGCAGAAGCGGGAGATAGGCTTTCTGCGCGATGATGCCGGCGCCTACGACGGCGATCTTCATGGTTCCGTTTTGTGATCCCATAACGACCTCAATTCATGCGCTTGGCGAAAGATGTAATCGGGCTTCAGGTCGATCAGGGCTTCGACCTCGACCGATCCCCACAGCGCTGCACCTGTCCAGACGCCGGCGGCTCGTCCCGCCTGAATGTCCTTGACCGAATCTCCAACGATCACAGCCTGTGCGGGTTTCAGCTCAAGTTTTTGCAGCGCAAGCAGGAGCGGCTCAGGCGATGGCTTGGGCCGCTCCGTATCATCCACGGCAACCCAGGCTTCGATCCATCCATCCAGCGGCAAGGCTTTCCGGGTCTGGCGCAATTCCTCCCGAGTCTGAAGCGTCACAACCCCCAGGCGTAATCCTTCCAACCGCAGGCTGCGCAGCACATCGGCCACGCCAGGAAAAATGCGGACCTTCTCTCCCAGATCGGTGTGATACGCGCTCGACCAGAGTTCTAGCAGTGCCGGAGCATCAGCTCCCACAAGCTCCTCGGCCGCCTCACGGCTGGACACACCGAAGAAGCGATTCAGCCGATCGTGCCGGATCGGCTCACCGGTCAGCTGCTCCAGTGCCCGGGCAAGCGCTTCCATATCCGCCTCCCGGCTGTCGATCAGGGTTCCGTCCAGGTCGAAAATCACGCCCCTCAGAGGCACGAAACACTCCTTGCAGGAGAACGCAGTTCAACATGTCCGAAAATCAGGTTGCACGTCCCAGCTGATTTGTTGCTGCGGAAGCGGTATGCCGGATCCTATCGAATCGCTGCGATCGACGACGCTGATCGATGAGCCCATCCATTTCGTG
>JBJYWH010000222.1:1910-6433 GCA_046259355.1 Anaerolineales bacterium | reverse complement strand
GGCAGGTCCCGCGCCTACTGGTGAGCGACGGCCGGGCCTATTATGAAGGCGTGCTCCCGGGGGCTGGCGATGGAACCGCACTGCAGGGAAGCGGGGTTTCTCCAGGGGCGGTGGAGGGCCTGGTGCGAGTTGTGCATGACCCGCATAAGGCGGACCTGCAGCCGGGTGAGATTCTGGTTTGCCCGGGAACCGATCCTTCCTGGACACCCCTTTTCCTCGCTGCCGGAGGGCTGGTGATGGAGCTGGGGGGGCTGATGACACACGGCGCGATCATCGCCCGCGAGTACGGCATTCCGGCCGTCGTCGGCGTGGATCGTGCGACCGAGCGGCTCAAGACAGGGGATCACATTCGGCTGGACGGGAGCCAGGGGATCGTCGAGATTCTCGACGCAAATGGCCAGCCTGATGCCGGGCAGAACTCCCCTCGCTAGACCTTGAGAGAATGCAAGCGGCGCCCTTCTTTAACCTCGTTTCATCGTGAGAAGCCGCCGACGATACGATCTCCCGGCCCGGATGGACGCCAAATCCACATGCTTTCCGCCCAGCAGGGAGATCGCTTCACCCGGCTGTGCCGGGTTCGTCATAACGGACGGTGGCGTCAGCGCGCGACGCCTACTCCCCCACGATCTGCACTCGCACGGTGCGCATCGCTGTTTAGCCAGTGAAAGTCACCTCTTAGAAGTTGATCCATTCAGGAACCACCGGTGCAACGACTTCAATTAAATCCAGATTCCATCTGTCCGAAGCCTGCGAGCCTTTCGATATCGATGATTTTTTTCTGGCTACTCGGAGACGACCTCCTCCAGGATCTTGATCGCCCGTTTGTCGAGCTCCTCCAGGAAGCGATCGTACACCTCTCCCTCAAAGCCGTCCTCCGGCGGCACGATGCCCCGCTCCTTGATCATGCCCCGTCCTACGAAGGCTGCGCCGATGGCGGCCGAGAAGCCGGTGACGCGCGCCATGGATGAAATTCCGCTCTCGATGTCGGCCTCGTCCCACAGGTAGCTGTGGATCTCGGTACGCTTTCCATCCTTCGTGCCGATGACGGTGTTCCACATCACGCACACATCCGTGTCGCCGTCCCGCGGCTGCAGGCGCGGCTCGATCAACGTCAGCAGCAGCTCGCGCGGGACAATGGAAGTTCCGTTGAGCCTCACCGGGTCCAGGTCGAGCAACCCGCATTCCTTCAGCGTCTGTACACCCTCCCAGTGGCCGGGCCAGCGGACGGTCTTTTCGGCGAATTCTTTCAACTGCGGCCGGGTGTAGATGAAGCTGGGCATGCCTGGCGTAATCGCGCACTCGAGGGCTTCATCCACGCCGAACTGCCGGAACTGGAAGCGCTCTCGTTCGCTGGCGGCATCCACCTCGACCACCTTTCCTTCCTTGATTACATTCACCTTCACCATGTACTCCCGCAGCACATGGTCGAAAGCCCAGGTGATCATGTAGCGCAGGGGATGACCAGCCGCGGAAACCCTGGAGGGGATGCCGCCAACCCGGGCGATCGCGACCTCCGCCGTATCGAGCTGGCGGATCGCGTGGCCGACCATGACATTGCTGATGCCGGGAGCGAAACCGATCCCATCCAGAAACGTGACCTCGTTCTGCAACGCGGTCTCGTGCAGGAAGTCACCGTACTCATTGAGCGTCATCCCATCGGGGAGCTCCAGGCCCTCGACCTCGTACGCATCCGGGCGGCGGTGATACTCTTCCAGGATGTCGACAAAATGCAAACCCTGCTTGACGGCCGTTTCAGCTGCCCGATAGCTCGTCTTCCGGTCCGGCAGGGTGCTGACGCCCACATCGTACGCGGCCATGACATCCGCTAAAGCGGCAACGTCGTGGATATCGAGTTCGTGGAGCCGGATCTTCTCGCTGCCGACCCAATCGCGTACGCGGGTGAGCGAGTCCTGCGCCCGGTCGACCAGCCCCACAACCTCGACGTCCTCCTGTTTGACCAGATCCCATGCCACGGCGGATCCCATCTTCCCTGAACCGCCAAAGACCAGGATTTTCATCAAAGAGCCTCCTTGAAACCATGCCTATAAAGGGTGCACAGACGCTGGGATTTGTGAAGAATGGCACAACCCCGACAATTAATGTACTTCGGGAAGCCGTACCGGACAAGGTCGAGATGGAATGATCAGGAGAAACAGACAGGACCATCCAAAGATGATGGTCCTGTCTGTTTCGGCCTCGAGCTCTTTCGTGCTATCCGAACAATCCCAGCACGCCTGCCAATCCGAAGAGCAGGAAAACGAAACCCAGCGCCAGGAAGAGATAGCTGATCCAGCCAACGCCGGGTTCGAGCACACAGCTGGATGGCTTTTGCGGATCATAGTACACCATGACCGTGGCGCCCTGTGGATATGACTCCAGGATCTTCACTGCCCGCTTGCGCGAACTTGTGGCAACATCGGTGAAGGTGCGGCGTGTGCCCTGGTACTCCTGCCCGCCGACCGAGTAGCGGTATATCAGGTCAACCCCGTAGGTGGTCGTTGTGGACCCGTCATCATCCGTACTTTCGTGGGTGGATATGCTGGATGAAAGCACACTTCCCGTGACCTGCGGCCAGCTGCGACTTCTCTGCCCTCGCAGAATGGAATATCCGATGATGGCCACGGCGATTACTCCGATGGCGAGTATGATCAGATAGGCAGTCATCTTCCGTTCCCTCCCTCATATGATGTAGCTGGCTTCCATTCTCGCGCAGGTTCATCGTGGCACAAATAGCCTGGTATTCTCCACGATGCACCCCCCCTTAATTGTGCCCCGTCCATTCGGACCCGAGAATCGGGACACAGTCACCCGCTCCTGTCCCGAGGCCGGTCCATCCCTCTTTGATCGAATCGCCTGCACGCTGTCAGGGAAGATGGTTCGTTTCACACGCTGCGCGGAAGGTCTGGATGGATGAGTTCGCTCCCTAGAAACCGGCTGAAATCGAGTGGCAGTCAACGCGGTAGGCGTCCAGCTCCAGGTTTTTCCGAATGGCGTTAAACCCCACCCGGTTCGCCTCGGGGCAGAATGCTTCGGGTGGCAGCACATACTCGATGATAAAGACGGGTTTACCGGATTCCCGAAAGGGAACCAGCTGGGCGCACTCCCCGTAGGAAAAGCACTCTTCATTCAACACCCAATCGAAGTAGGGCAGCAGATCGGGGATCTGATCGAGGTCGTTTTTCAAACCGATGGCGAGCCCCCGCCGGTGTGCGGCTTCGGAGAGGAAGATATTGTAGGCCAGCTGATCCTGCGCTTGAAGGGCAAATCCGGTTTCATTCTGGTAGCCGTCCACGTTGTCGGGATCGACCCCATCGCAGCCCTTATCCACCGCCAGATCGAGCCGCCCTTCCATGATGGGTGTCAGCAGATCGAGAAGGGAGATGTCCAGCCAGCGCTCCCCGGGCCAGCCCTTAAGGCTTTGGCCTAAAACCTCCCCGGGGAAGGCTTCCGCATCCGGCCGCCAGTCCTCCCACGAGCCGGCGCTGAAGTAGCAGATGACGTAGACGCCCTTCCGATGCAGGGCTTCGATCGCGGCAGGCGGCGTTTCGATTAGATCAAGATTGAACACATCAACGTCGACTTCCAGGTCCAGCTCGCCCGTGTACTGAATCTGCCAGGTCAGGTCGGATCCGTCAATGGAGAGGGTTGGAACGCGGTCAGCTCCGAGCGCCGCAGATTCGTTCCCCCCTGCAGCCGCCGCGGCTGCTGTGGAAGATGCGATAGCCTCCACCTTCGGGCTCGGCGCGCAGCCGGACAGGCCCAGCGCAAGCAGCAGGCAAAGACACGTGAAAGCACCCATCGGCGAACTGCGCACGTTCACGTTCGGCACTACCCGGACAGGAAAACGGAAGCCTCTTTAAGCCTGAACGACAGGGCCAAAGCCAGGACCATCAGGGCAATCAGGATCGCAAGCGGCAGCGTCATCGAGCCGGTCTCCGCCGACTTCAAACTGTCCATACCCACGATGAACAGGATGCCGGAGATCTGCCCCATCAGCAGCAGCAGGCCGTTGGAGGTGCCTTCCGGAGTCGGGTGCGTGATCTCGGCACCGTATTGGAACCCAACCGGTCCGGCACTCAGCAGGAAGAAACCAAAGACGAACGCGGAAGCCAGCAACAGTCCATAAGACCGGGTAAAGGTGACTCCGATCAGGCCCAGCGTTGCCCCGACGACGGCCAGCACAAGGTAGGGCGTGCGCTTCCGGCTGCGGTCGGAAAGGATCGGAATCACGAGCGCACCGACAATGCCCCCCAGGATCATCAGCCCACCGATATTCCCGGCCTGGACGATGGAGAATCCACGCGGCCGGACAATGTCCTCGATCCAGGTCGTGGCCGCATTGAACACGCCCAGGCCTACGAAGAAGATCGCCAGCAGCAGCAGGAATTCGCGCTGCCGCAGCGAGGCCCGCAGACCATCGAAAACGAGCGAACGGACCTCCTCTTCCGGCGGACCGGGCGGGGTCTTGGGGCGTTCGCGTATCAAGAGGAGGGGCAGGCGGACGTCGCCGTGGCGATGCTGCG
>JBJYWH010000222.1:0-1900 GCA_046259355.1 Anaerolineales bacterium | reverse complement strand
CGCGGCGACGCCATAGCCGATAAGCATGCTGTGGATGCCTGAATGGAGCGATAAATAAGGCGTCAGGGTCAGGCCGGCGAGGATGCCAAGGTACATGGCCAGCGTTCCAAGGCCGGAAGCCGTGGCTCGTTCGCCGGAAGGAAACCAGCGCGCGGCCACCGTCGTGATCGCGTTCAGGATGAATGGCTGGCCCAGGGCAATCCCCACCTGTGCCAGCAGCACCAGGTTGTAATCGGCTCCCAGCAAGCCTCGCAGCAGCCCGAAGAAGCCGGTCAGCACGGCACCAATTCCAACCGCCACGCGAATCCCGTAGGTATCGATCGTCCAGGAAGCGGGTATCGAGACCAGGATATATACGACCATGAAGCTCATCGACAGCAGGCCGATGCTGAGATCCGAAACCCCGTAATAGGAAGCGGCACTCCCGGTGATGGGTGCAAACGTGATCCAGAGCAGCTGGTTGAGTGCAACGACCGCCATGAATGCGATCAGGACCACCCAGCGGTAGCCATAAACCAAATAATTCCGATCGTCCATTGGAATCTGCCTCCCTGGCGAGTAGTGAAGTGGACAGCTGCTGAAGTAGGAAATGATGACGGACTCTAGCACCGCTGGAAGTTTCCTGCGACTCGCAATGGGCCGATCGCACTCGTCTGCAATCCTTTGCCGCAAGAAGAGCAGGAGCTGCCCGGCCCGAGGATGGATATCTGGCTGCTCCTGCGGTAAATCGGCGGGCCCGCCGCTGCCCCCGGTCGAACCGAATGGAGCTGCCGCAGCTGGAGGTCAGAAGCGCCGGGCGAAACATGCTCGCCCGGCAGCCATTTAGGCCGTGGCCCCGTTCTCGGCAGCCCGATGGACCGCCAGCCATCCCAGTGCGGCGGCGATCAGCCCGGCCAGCCCACCGATGGCCAGGCCCCAGCGCGGGCCGATAAATTCCCCGAACCATCCCACGATCGGCCCGCCGATGGTCGAGGAGCCCAGGAACGCCATGCTCCAGAATGACATCACCCGGCCGCGCATCTGGGGATCGCTGGCCAGCTGCAGCAGGCTGTTGCCGAGCGAAGTGAAGCCGATCGAGGCGATGCCAACCAGCACCATCACGGCACCGGTCAGCGCCAGGCTCGGCATGAAAGATGCCGCCAGCACGGCCAGGCCGAACAGCAGCGCCGCGCTGACCAGCTTCTGGAACGAGACCGTCTTCTGTCCGGCGATGAACAGGCCGCCGGCCACCGCACCGATGCCCATCGCCGACGAGAGCATGGCGTAGCTGCTCGCGTTGCCGTTGAAGGTGAAGCGGGCGATGAGCGGCAGGCTGACCTGGAACTCGAAGGTCAGGGTGCCGATGATCACCATCATGAGCAGCGAATCGCGCAGCACCGGTTTGCCAAGCACGTATTGAAATCCCTGCCGGACCTGCCCATGGGACCGTGCCAGCGGCGGCGCCAACTTCAGTTCACCGGAATTCATACGGTACAGCATGATCACGACGGCACCGTAGGAAAGACCGTTCACAATGAAACACGGCGCCAGCCCGAAGGCTGCAATCGTCGCAGCGGCGATAGCCGGACCGATCACCCGGGCCAGGTTGACCAGGCTCGAATACAGTGTGACGGCATTGCGCAGCTCGGTTTCACCAACCATCTCGACCACGAAGGATTGGCGGGTCGGGTTGTCAACTGCACTGACCAACCCCAGCGCAAAAGCCAGCACATAGACCGACCACAGCGTCACCCACCCGGTGGCCACCAGCAGTCCCAGGATCAGCGCCAGCAGCCCGGAAATCGACTGCGTCAGGTACAGAATGGTGCGCTTGGAAAAGCGATCGGCAATCAGGCCCCCATACGGCCCCAGGAAGAGAATCGGCAGGTACTGGAGCGCGGTCACCACGCCCAGTGCCGTG
>JBJYWH010000221.1:0-11270 GCA_046259355.1 Anaerolineales bacterium | reverse complement strand
GAGGGGTGTTCGACGGTTCGGACGAAAACCTCCCCGATCGGCGTATCTTCCGGTTCGTAGTTGATGAAATCCCGCACGGCTCGAAACGGACGTGCAATCAAGCGGAATGGTGCGCCAAGCACCCATAGCACACGCTTCAGCAGAGCTCTCATTTATGTGGATCCCCATCCTGTCCGGATGTTTTCTGGGAGGTTCCATTCCCCGGGGGGGTCGGGGCTTTCTTCTCCCCGCCTGCGCTGCCAGGGGCAGGTGGGCTCCACGCCCTGAGCCCTTCCGTCAGGTCCTTGGAGGGCTTCTCCAGGTCCTGCTGGGCTTGCTTGCCGACCTTCTTGATCTCGTTGACGGTCTCGTCCAGTTCTTCCAGCGCAGCTTCCCGTGCCAGCCGGTTGGGGAGCGTGCGCAGCTCGCGCGAGGCTTCATTCAATGTGCGCCAGCTGTCGGAACGGTAAAGCCGGTTCAAGAAACGGCCGATCTGCCGGCCGAGCTTCCCGAGATCGCGTGGACCCACGATGATCAGGGCGATGACCAGGATAAAGAGCAGTTCCGGTGCGCCGATTCCAAAGATTTCCATCGATTTACTCTACTGTAAGCTCCAGGTACTGCCGGAGTTCCTGTTCCCGTTTAGCCAGCGTCCCCAATACGCCGTTGATGAAGCGGGGCGAACTGTCGGATCCAAAGCGCTTGGCCAGCTCCACGGCCTCATTGATGGCTACCTTGAGCGGTGTCTCCTCCGAAACTGCCAGCTCCCAGAGCGCCATCCGCAGGATGTTGCGGTCGAGAACGGCCAACTGATCCACCGGCCATTCCGGTGCGCTGTGAGCAATCCATTCATCCAGCTGGGGAGCGACCTGCAGCACCCCCAGCACGAGCGTGCGAAGGAACTCAATATTTTCGTCGCTCAAGCCGGGATTGTTCTCGATGTGGCGGGCGATGACCGCCTCCGGCGCATGGCCGACGGTATCCACTTCATAAAGTGACTGAAGTGCAAGACTGCGAACCCGCCTCCGTTCACGCTTCATGGGGTTGGCTGCTGCTCATGCCTCCAAATTCTTCACGTATGCGATATCTTCGATATGGATATCGACCCGCAGGACGTCCATGCCGACCATTTCTTCGATCGCTCTAGCGACCTCGGATTGGACTTTGCGGCTGACCTCGCGAACATTAGTGTCCTGATCGAGAATCAGGTACAGGTCAACACACACGCAGTCTTCCTCGACCTGGATGCGGACTCCTTCCCCAGAACCGCGGCGGAAAAGCCGGTTGACGCCGCCCGGGGTCGAGGCCATGGCGGCCACGCCGGGCACGGAGAGGGCGGTGAGGCGCGCCAGGGTGACCAGCACGCCGGGCGCCATCGTGGTCGTCCCGGGTGCGCGATCGCTGTTTTCCTGTTCTCTTGCATCCATCGCATTCTCTCCCATTTACATTGCCATGCCGCCGTCGACCTGGATAACCTGGCCGGTAATATATCCGGCCTGATCGGATGCCAGGAATGCAACCGCCTGGGCAACCTCCTGGGCCTGGCCGATCCTGCCCAGCGGAATGATGTCCTTCATGCCGGCTTGAATATCCTGCGGAACGGTGTCCCAAATATCGGTCTCGATAAATCCGGGCGCGACAGCGTTGACGGTGATGTTGCGTGAAGCGACCTCACGCGCCAATGCCTTGGTGAACCCGATCTGGCCGGCTTTCGAGGCTGAATAATTCGTCTGCCCGGCATTGCCCATGATGCCGGAGATCGAGCTGATGTTGATGATGCGCCCATAGCGTTTGCGCATCATGTGTCGAACGGCGGCTTTCGAGCAGTAGAATGTCGAGGCCAGATTGGTCTGGATCACCTGCTCCCACTCGGCATTACCCATTGTCATGATGAGGCCATCGCGCGTGATTCCGGCATTATTGACCAGGATGTGAAGATCGCCGTATACCTCGACTGCGGTCTTGATCAACCCAGCCGCAGCCTCCATCTCGCTCACATCAGCCTGCACGGCCTGCGCCCGGCCTCCGAGCTCCTCGATCGCCGCAACAGCCTGGGCGGCGGCTTCCGCGTTCGAGTTGTAGTTTACGACCACGCTGGCGCCGCGCCGGGCGAGCTCGAGGGCGATGGCACGGCCGATGCCGCGCGAGGCCCCGGTGACGACAGCGATGCGACCTTCAAAATCCATTCGAGCTCCCTCCGGCAAGCTGAAGTTTCGCGACCGGATTATACCCACTTTCAGGACTCATGATACCGGCGCATATTTATACATTCCCTTCACCCCCCGCTGGACGGCCAGCTGGATCAGCTGCTCGGGGTTGTCACGGAATCGATCGGCTGCCGATGCATCGTCGACCAGCTGCTGCATCGTTTCCAGAAGCAGGGCATTCGCGGGTGTGTGGGGGTGCCCGGGTTCATCCAGCCTGACAACCGGGCCATGCAGCCAGGCGACTTCCGACTTGCCCCGGCCGATGTCGTAATGCAGGGAGGGTTTCTTCTCGCCCCGGCCGCGGCTGACGATGCGCCCCAGGAATGGCCGAATCCAGGAGGCCGGGAGCCGCAGTCCCCACCCCATCAGCGCGACGGGAACGCCGGGCAGATTCACCGGGGAGAACCCCAGGCGGCGCATGGCCCACAGCACCTCCCGCTGCGCCTCGATTTCGAGATGGGCGATCCCCGGATGCTGGTAAACCTGTGCGGCGCTCCAGCCCAGGATGGCCGAGCTGGCGTTGGCGACGATGTTCGTCATCAGTTTGGACCACTTCATACGACCTGCGTGGGCGTAAATTCGTACCGATAGCCCGGCGGTCTTGAATTCTGCATCCAGCGCAGGGATGAGCGCATGATTTCCCGCCAGTCCGATCCCGCGCTGACGCTCGACCCGGATCCCTCCGTCCGAGCCGATCTGGACCGCCGTGGTGAGCGTGGCCGGCACGACACGATCTAGGCCGATTACACTCCCCAGCAGCTCCTCGCTGCCGATGCCATTCAGGAAGCTGACAACCGGGGGGGGATCCTCCAGGGCGGTGGAGAGCTCCTGTGCAGCCCGCCCGACGTCGTAGGCTTTGACCGTGAGCAGGATCGCATCAGGGAGGCCCCGGGCGAGGGCTTGGTCCAACCGGGTCTCGACCCGAGGATGGTTGAGCACGCGAGACGGCATATCCCCGCCCAGCCGGATTCCGTGCTGCCGGAAAGACTCGGCCCTGGCAGGGCGTGCCAGAAAAACGACCTTGTGCCCGGCGAGCGCCAGGCTGGCTCCCAGCAGACCCCCGACCGCACCCGCGCCGTAGACCAGGTAGCGCACGTCCGGTTCAGGAATCTCCGAGCAGCCGTTCGACGAGGGCGTTCAGTTCTTCGTCGGAATAGAAATGGATCACCAGGCTGCCGCCTTTCGGGGTTCGCCGGAGCGAGACCCTGGTGCCCAGCGATTCACGCAACTGCTCTTCCAGCGCGGTCTCTTCCGGGGAGGAGGCCTTTCTGGGAGCGGCCTTCCGGCGTTCGCCGCTCAAGCGCCGCACGAGCTCTTCGGTTTGGCGCACGTTCAGATCCTGGTTCAGAATCGTTTGCAGGGCGGCGGATTGGGATCCTGCGCTGGAGAGCGCCAGCAGCGCACGCGCATGGCCTTCGGAGATCTGGTTTTCCCCCAGCGCTTTCCGGACCGGGGCCGAAAGCTTGAGCAGCCGGAGTGTGTTCGTCACCGCGGTGCGGCTCTTGCCCACCCGTTCGGCGACGGCTTCGTGGGAAAGGTCAAAATCCTCCACCAGCTGGCGGTAGCCTTCCGCGGCTTCGAGCGGATTCAGATCCAGCCGCTGCAGGTTCTCGATCAGCGCCCACTCCAGCTGCTGGCGGTCGCTGGCTTCCCGCACGATCACCGGAACCTCGGACAATCCTGCCAGCCTGGCCGCCCGCAGGCGCCGCTCCCCGGCGATCAGCGTGAACGTTCCCGTTGTGTCGGCGGGGAGGACGACCAGCGGCTGGAGCACGCCGTGTTCGCGAATCGAATCCGCCAGCTGCTCGAGCTCGGCCGCTTCGACGGCGGCGCGCGGCTGGCGTGGGTTGGGAAGGATTTGATCCACGGCCACTCGCCGCACTCCATCAGCCGGGATCTGATCCTCAAAGGAGGAGGGAATGAGCGCATCCAGGCCGCGGCCCAGTCCTCGTTTCTTAGTCATGGACCACCTCGCCCTCCAGCGTACCAGGAATCAGGCTGATTCCATCGCCGGCTAGCAGTTCTCTTGTCAGTGCGGCATAGGCCGTCCCCGCCGATGAGTGCGGCGCATAAACCGAGATCGGCAGGCCGTGAGAGGGAGCTTCCGCCAGCCGCACGCTGCGCGGAATGATCGTCTGAAACACCTGTCCCGGGAAATGAGAGCGCACCTCCGCGACCACATCCTGTGCGAGATTCGTGCGGGCATCAAACATTGTCATCACCAGGCCGCGAATGTCCAACTCGGGAAAGAGGCCCGCCCGCACCCGCTGCAGCGTTTGCATCAGCTGTGTCAGGCCTTCCAGCGCCAGGTATTCGCACTGCACCGGGATGATGACGCCATCGATGGCGGCCAGCAAGCCGTTCAGGGTCAGCAGCCCGAGCGAGGGCGGGCAGTCGACCAGGATGTAATCGTAGCGCCCATCCAGCGGCTCGAGCAACTGGCGAAGAAGCTGCTCACGTTCCGGCATATCGACCAGTTCGATCTGGGCGCCGGCCAGGGCGGCGGAAGCGGGTAGCAACGAGAGGCCCAGCCTCGGACTGCGCAGAATGATCTCGGTCGCCGCGGCCTGTTTGATCAAGCCGGCGTAGATATCCCGCTCGAGCGCCCGGTGGTCCACACCCAGACAGGCGGTCGCATTGGCCTGCGGATCGATGTCGACGAGCAGCACACGCTGCCCGGCCTGGGCCAGGTAGGCGGCCAGGCTGATGGCGGTTGTGGTCTTTCCGACGCCGCCCTTCTGATTGACGAAACTGTAGGTGCGCGTCTTCAAGGTACGAGCACTCCTGATGCGTGGATTTCTTCCTTCGTCGGCACTCCCATCAACTCCTGACGCTCGACCGAAGCGGAGGCAATGCGGTTCGCCCATCGCGCGGCAAGCGGCGGATCGTCGCCCATGTAAAGCCGGTAGAAGAATGTTGCCGCAAAGATATCGCCCGCGCCAGTCGGATCGAGCTCCACCGCATGGGGAGCGGGCAGATGTTCGTGCTGACCCTGCCAGAAGATGTGCGCTCCCCCGGCGCCGCAGGTGATCGCCAGCGCCCGGCACCAATTGGAAATCAGGTTCCCGGCCTCAATTTCTCCCCCAAGATCCTCTGCACTCAGCACAACCGCCGCCTCTCGCGGCAGCCGCCGCTCGAGATCGCGCCAGGCAAGCCGCTGGACTTTGCCATTCGAATCCACCCTTCGCAGCCATCCCTGAGCGGTGACGCCAAGAAATGCAAAGTCGAGGCTGGCCGGTAGATCCCCCCCGATCTCGTTCGCGATCGGCCCCAGGATGAGCAGGTCACACCGCCGCCAGGCTTCAGGAACGTGCCGGCCGTGGAGCGGGCGTGCGCAGCCCCTCACCCATTGTTCCCGGCGCTCGGCGAAGTAGCGGTTTTCGAAGGAGGTGCTTGCTGCCGCCGGGACGCACTCGAGTTCGATGCCGTCCAGGGGGCTCAGATCGAGATCGCTGGCCGCGCTCGTCAGCACGCGGACCCGGCAGCCGAGCGCCTGCAGGGTGAGCCCGGCGAACGAAACGGTTCCACCCAGCATGGAACCGAGCGGTGTAAGGTCTTTGGAAACATGTCCGATGAGCAGTGCTCGGGGGGGTTCGGACTTTGCCTGCATGGCGCTGATTATAAACGACGGGCGTGGTCAGACAACCACGCCCGCGGCCGGTCAGCGCTTGGGAATGATGGTCACTTTACGTCGGTTGCCCTCGCCGACGCTGACCGTTTCGACCTGCGGTTCATCGCGCAGCTCGATATGGATGATGCGGCGTTCATACGCCGGCATCGGTTCAAGCGTCATCGTGCGAGTCGTTTCGATCGCCTGGGCTGCCATGCGGCGGGCAAGCCGGCGCAGCTGGCGCTCCCGACGCGCGCGGTAGCCTTCGACATCGATCAGGACAGCAACCGGCCGCTTCAATTCCTTGCCGACGATCAGGCGTGTGATGTACTGCAGCGCCGAAAGGGTCTCACCCCTTCGTCCGATCAGGATGCTGAGGTCGTCACCCAGAATGTCGACATAGAGAGGCTGGATCTTTCCGGGTTCATCGGCTTCCCCCCAGTGTGCGCGTACCCGCGCCTCGATGTCCATCCGCTGGAGCAATTCCTCCACTGTCTCCTGCGAGATACGCAGGGCGTCGTCTTCGATGGAAGCGGAAGGGGCCGGCGCGGCGGTGCGGTCGGGGCTGACTTCTTCCCGCTCTTCTTCGCGGGCGAATTCCGCCTTGACCGTTAGCCGGACCCGGGCTTGCCGTCCGGCGAGGCCGAAGAGCCCCCGGCCTCCCTCGTCGAGCACTTCGACCTCAAATGCCTCGACCGGGAGACCGAGTTCGGCTGCGCCGCGTTCAACGGCTTCGTCGATACTCGGGGCGATCATCTCGATACTGGTTCTCGTCATTCCATTAACCTTCTTCGATCCGCATTACTTGGCAGCGGCGTTGCTCTCGCGCACTCGGCGCATCACGAGACCCTGCACAATGCCCAGCAGGTTGGAGGCTACGAAGTACAGGGCCAGCCCTGACGCAAGGGTGTAGGCGAAGTAGCCCAGCAGCAGCGGCATATAGATGCCCATCATCTGGGTCATCTGGGATCCTTGCGAGTCGGGCGACGCTGGCGTGGTGAGCTTGGTCTGCAGATAGGTGCTGATCACCACCAGGATGGTCAGGACCGGAATGCTGAATGGCAGGAACGACAGCGTAAGCCGTTCAGGCTGCCCCAGGTTCATGTACAGGAAGGTGCTGTTGAGCGGGATCAGGCCGGTCGGAATGAAGCTGTAGATGTGTTTCGAGAGATCGAAGAGCTGGGCCGGCGTAGCCGCCATCGCACGAATGATTGCCTGGTACAGCCCGATGATGATCGGAAACTGGATGATCAAACCCAGGCAGCCGCTGAACGGGTTGTACCCGACCTCACGGAAGAGCTTCATCTGCTCTTCGGACAGCTTCTGTTTGTCGTTCTTGTATTTTTCCTGCATTTTCTTGTAGCGATCGGAGCCCTGGATCTCGCTCATGACCATCGTGCTGCGCATCTGTTGGTACGTCAGCGGCAGGGTGATCAAGCGCACGAGTGCGGTGAAGAGCAGGATAGCAAGACCAAAGTTCTGACCCAGGAACTGGTAGATCAGGATCAGGGCATTGATCATCGGTTCGAGAATAAAGGTGTTCCACATCGGATTCGATCCTCAGTTTCGCTATTGTGCCTGGAACAGGCAGCGCGAGCTGCCGCTGTCCGGGTCGACCATATACAGCACGCATTCACTTTCCATGGCCGGTACGAGCAGTCCTTCCGGCGTGACAATCGGGTCCGCCAGCAGACGACCGGCAAGTGTCGCGCTCGCGGGCCAGGCCGGATCGCCGTTCTCCAGCTTGAACGCGCTGACGGCGCTCGCCTCGCTGGCGAAAAACACCCGGTCGCCGACGATCGCTGGAGTGGCTGAGGCCGGCCCCGGAAGATCTCGCTTCCAGTTCAGGCTGCCGTCGGCGATCGAAAGGGAGTATGCAACTCCGGCAACATCGGCGAAATAGGCGTTCCCGCCATCGGTGGCCGGGTTGCCCCAGATCGCGTCACTGGCTTCAAAAGTCCAGGCGATCGCGCCGTCCTCGACATCCAGGGCGTACAGGATGCCCTCGAACGTGCCACAGAGCAGCAATCCGTCGGCGAGAGTCGGTGTGTCCGAGACGGCAGAGCCGAGGTCGACGCTCCAAACTACGGCGCCGCTTTGCGGGTTGATCGCGTAGATGTGGTGATCGAGCGCCGCGAGGTAAATGTGCTGACCGTTCATCAAGGGTGCTGACCACAGGGAGTGGGTGGCCTCAAACGGCTTGTTCCAGATGGGATCCCCGGTCTCCAGGTCCAGCGCATACAGTTTGTGATCGGCGGAAGGTACGTAAACGGCGCCGTCCGCAATCAGGGGCCCGCCGATGATGCGGTCCTGGGAGCCCTCAAAGCTCCAGACCACGGCGGCTGAGAGGCCGTCCGGCGCAAGGGAATAGACCTTGTGATCGTAACCCCCGACGATGATATGCCCGGCATCATCAATGGCGGGCGGTGCGTAGAAGCTGATGGCCCGATCGGCCTCGGCCGGGAAATGCCACTGTTCCTCGCCGGTTCGCAGGTTCACGGCTCGCACGAAAGGCCCGTAGGCGACGTAGGCGTTTTCCGAATCCGCTGTAACGCCCGGCCAACTGGATGCGGCCAGCGCACTGGACGATCCACAGCTCGCGAGCAGAAGCCCTGCGGCCAGGAGGATTGGCAGGACAGCCCATTTCTTCTGTTTAAGCACTGAGGTGATAGACATGGAACTCCTATGGTACCGGGTCGTAACCGCCCGGATTGAACGGTTGACAGCGGAGGATTCGCCAGACTGAAAGCGCGCCACCCTTGATCAAACCGTATCGAGCGATCGCCTGATAGCTGTAATGCGAGCAGGTCGGTTGGAAACGGCAGGTTCCGGCGGGAAGCGCGGGCGAAATCAACAGCTGGTAGAGACGGATCAGTGCCAGGACCGGCAGACGCGGTAGCGTCGAAAGGCGAATCGGAACATCTCGCAGCGCGGGTTCCTGGTCGTGAAGGTGTGCTGTCATTTCATGGTCAACCATCGATCAATCCCGATTTTCTAAAAAGCTGCCCGACAGCCGACCTGACGTCGGCAAAACCGACCTCCAGAATGGGCGCGCGGGCGATCAGGACAACATCCCAGCCACTGCGAATGTCGGCCAGAAAGAACCGGGCGGCTTCGCGCAGCAGGCGTTTGGCCCGGTTGCGCCGGACTGCGTTTCCGAGAGAACGCGCAGCGGTAAAGCCGAAACGGGTTTCCGCGACATTGCCGGGGCTGACGATTAGAACAGCAAGCGGGTGGGCAAATGATGTACCCGTGCGCCGCACCCGCTGAAAGTCACTCGAATTGGTGAGCCGATATCTGCGGTTCATCCAACTGGCCGGCTGAGATCGGCTCGCGACCCGGATCGGCCGCAAGCTATACCTTCCAGTTCAGCTTCTTGACGTGCTCGTTCATGCGAACGGTGAGCTGGTGCCGGCCGCGCTTGCGCCGGGCTTGCAGCACCTTTCGACCGCCGCGCGTTCGCATTTTTGCCCGAAATCCATGAACCCGGACCCGGCGGCGCTTCTTCGGTTGATAAGTTCGCTTTGGCATGATAACCCTTTGTCCATGGCGAAGGATAGTATCCCTGAAACAGAGGCCGGATTATACCGCAGCGGATAAGGCCGGTCAACGGCTGGGCTCCGGGCCTACCTTATTATGGGTTGGCTTTGCCCTAATCCGGCAATCGCTCGATTCGTGCTCCGAGGCGGCGCAATTTATCGTCGATCCGTTCATAGCCGCGTTCGATCTGACCAATATTCCCGATGCGGGAGGTGCCGCGAGCAGCCAGGGCGGCCAGTGTCAGCGCCAGGCCGGCGCGAATATCCGGGCTCTCCAGATTCTCGCCGATCAACGGGCTGGGACCCTGCACGATCGAACGGTGCGGGTCACACAGGATGATGCGGGCGCCCATCGAAACCAATTTGTCGATAAAGAACATGCGCGTTTCGTACATCCAATCATGGAACAAAACTGTCCCGTCGGATTGAGTCGCCAGCACGATCGCGATGCTCATCAAGTCGGTCGGGAAGGCCGGCCACGGCATGACGCTGATCTGCGGAATCTTGCCCCCGAGGTCGGATTGGATCAAGAGTTCCTGCTCGGCAGGAACGACGATGTCCCCGTCGTTGACCTCCCAGCGCACGCCGAGCCGCTGGAAGACAAGCCGGGGCATGTCAAGATGTTCAGGACCGGCGTTGCGAATGCGGATGCTGCCGTGGGTGATAGCGGCTGCCCCGATGAAGCTGACAACCTCCAGGTAATCAGGACCGATGGTATGTTCACCACCGTGCAGCGAATCGACGCCCTCGATGGTCAGCGTATTTGATCCGATGTTCTCAATCCTGGCTCCAAGCTTGACCAGGAACTGACACAGCTCCTGCACGTGGGGTTCCGAAGCGGCGTTACGAATCACGGTTTTGCCGTTCGCGGTCACAGCCGCCATGATGGCGTTTTCGGTTGCTGTGACGCTGGCCTCATCGAGCAGCACATCGGCACCCCGCAGGCGCCCGTTGACCTTCATGCTGAACTCGCGTTCGGTGTACTTCACCTCGGCAGTGAGTTTTTCCAGTGCGAGCAGGTGGGTATCCACCCGTCGCCGTCCGATCACGTCACCGCCCGGAGGCGGCAGATTGATGCTGCCCTCCCGGCCGAGCATCGGTCCGGCGAGCAGGATCGATGCTCGAATGCTGCGGCACAGATCCGGGTCAAGATCGGCCTGGTGGATCATGCTGGCCTGGACGCGCCAGGTATGTGGACCGATCGTTTCGATCGTCACACCCAGGCTTTCGAGCAGCCGGCGCATGACCTTGACGTCGCCGATTTCCGGAACGTTGTAAAAAACGACCGGATCTGAGGTGAGAATACAGGCGGTCAGCAGCGGCAGCGCGGCATTCTTGTTCCCCGAGGGTGTGACATCGCCCTGGAGTGCCACACCGCCCTCAATACGAAATGCAGGCATGTCCTATCCTTCTTCGTTAAAGAGCACTCTATCGCCGGGTTTCAGTTTCAACGTCGCGGCGGCGTCTCCTTGATTGATGCTGATCTCGAGCAGGTCCATGCTCCCAGTATACGTGAGGGCCGCGCCAACCGGAACATCCCCGAACGTCCGGCCCAGCCGGAGGCGGCTGCCGTCGGGCAGTTGAAGTCGGCATTTTCGCGGATTCATGCGGCACTGCAGACCGCGCCCGGTCCAGTCGCGAAGCTGGAGCGCGCCGTCCTCGGTCGAGATGCGGCCGATGGATGTGACCAGGTTGCCGAAGCGATCGCGGAGAAGGATCTCACCCTGAACGGATCCACCCGCGTCCGCCTCCAGCCTGGGCGGTTCGAGTCGTTCCAGGTCGGAGACCTCCGGGCCCAGCATGCTCAGTGCCAGGCCGCCTGCCAGGTGCGCTGCAGCAGGCGCGAAAATGTCCCGTCCGTGGAACGTCGCGCGGGGCTCGGGAAGGCGATACTCGGGTGACTCCAGCCGGGCAGCCCCCAGGAGTTCTCGTTCG
>JBJYWH010000220.1:0-6003 GCA_046259355.1 Anaerolineales bacterium | reverse complement strand
GCGCCGGAGTCTGGTACCCGTCGCAGCTCTGGGTCTGCTCACCACCTCCTGGATGGTTTCCTCACCGGCCGGATGGATCTCCACTGTCATGGTCGCTGTGATGCTGCTCTTCCACCCCATTGCACAGCATCTCACATTGATGACCTCCCACCTCGAACTGAAGAGTTTTTCCTTCTCGAAGTTGACGCACGATCTGCTGAGGTCGGTTGTCGAGGCTGCACTGCTTCCGCACCAGGCAGGCCTTGCTCTGGACGCGATTGCCCGGGTGTTGTATCGCCGTCTCGTCTCACACCGCTGGCTGCTCGAATGGGCTTCAGCCAAGGGGGGCCGCGGAAGTGCTTCGGGCAAGCTGTTGCCATTCGTGGCTTCCATGGGGGTTGCTAGCATCTTCAGCGGGGTCGTGGGATGGACGGTTTATCGTTGGATGCCGTCAAACCTGTTGATGGCCGGCCCCTGGCTCGTGATGTGGTTTTTATCCCCTTTGCTCGGATGGCTCTTGAATCTTCGCTTGAATACAAACCGGAATCGATTCCCGCTTCCCGCAGAGGATATGGAGTTTTTGAGGGATGTCGCACGAAGAACCTGGCGCTACTTCTCAGACTTTGTTACCGATGAGACCTCCTGGCTTCCCCCCGACAACTATCAGGTTTTTCATCAGAACCGGCTGGCGATGCGTACCAGTCCGACGAATATCGGGCTTTGGATGCTCAGTGCGATAGCCGCACAAGAGTTCGGGTACCTGACGGTAGACCAAGTAGTTGAGAAGCTGTCGCACACTATGGAGACGATCTCCAAGCTCGAGCGCTATGAGGGTCATCTGCTGAATTGGTACGACATCAAGACCCTGACCGCGCTTGAGCCCCGCTACGTGTCAACCGTCGACAGCGGAAACCTGCTTGGGGCCTTGTGGACCCTGGAGCAAGGACTCGAGAAGATGATCGAGAGGCCTTTTCTGGATGGCAAGGTCTTTGACGGTCTGCGCGATACGGGGAAGATTTTGAAACTGGTTGTCGAACGAGAAGGCTTTACGAGTTTTGATGTTCAGGCCCTTGATGAACTGCTGCACGCCTGGGAATCCCCGCCGGAGCAGGTTGCCGATTCGCTTCACCTGCTGAAGCGGACGAAGGGTATCGCAGCAACGCTTGTTAATGAGGGGCGTGAGCCTGCCGGCGCCGATGCGGAGGCGATGTATTGGGCCCTGCAGGTGGAGGGGCAAGCATCGGCCTGGGTGGATATAGCCGAACGGTACCTTGCCTGGGTCGACGTCCTCAATGAGAAGACCGAAGAGGAGGTTGCCGGGCTCGGCCAGGATGCCCTGGTTTCTTTCCACCATGCTCTTCGCCATGCGCCTTCCCTTTTCGACCTGGCCAATGGGCACGTTGATTTCATTGAGGCGCTCCGGGCGATGGGGGGGGAGGCTCATTCAGTACCAGGTTCCCTTTTGGAATGGCGCAATCGTCTGATACGGATATTCGAAAAGTCGAAATGGCTGGCTGGCGAAGTGCTGGGCTTGGAAAAAGGACTCGTCAGGAACGTAAGGGAGCTGTCCGCATCGGCGGACCTGCGCTTCTTGTATGACGCGGAACGACGGTTGTTCTCGATTGGATTCAATGTATCCGAAGGCCGCTTGGACAGGGCCTGCTATGATCTATTGGCGAGTGAGGCGAGGCTCGGGAGTCTGGTTGCCATGGCCCGGGGGGACGTGCCCATAGAACATTGGTTTTCCATGAGCCGGCCCTATAGAGCGATCGGCCGGAACCGGGTGCTCCTCAGCTGGACCGGGACCATGTTCGAATACCTGATGCCGCTGATCTTTCACAACTCATATGGAAACTCGCTCCTGGATAAAGCGGCTAGGGAAGCGGTGGCGATCCAAATTGCCTATGGCCGTACGCACCGAGTTCCGTGGGGTTTCTCGGAATCTGCTTTTGGGGATCTGGATCTCAACCAGACATATCAGTACAAAGCTTTCGGAGTACCGGCTCTGGGGTTGAAGCGCGGTTTGGAGGAAGAGCTGGTCGTGGCACCATATGCCTCTCTTCTGGCGGTAAGCGTGGCCCCGCGACAGGCTATAAGGAATCTCCACCGATTGGTCGATCTTGGACTGCTGGGCGACTACGGTTATTACGAAGCGATGGACTACAGCCGTCAACCAGGCATTACAGGCGAGCGCGGCCTGTTGGTGCAGTCCTACATGGCCCATCATCAGGGAATGGGTTTGCTCTCACTCGCCAACTTCCTCCATGGCAACATGTTCCAGCGGCTATTCCATGCCGACGCCAGGGTGATCTCGGTTGAACCGGTGCTCCAGGAACGCGTCCCGGTTCTACCTCCGCTGCACTTAATCTCCACACAGGAAAGAACACCTTCGCAGATGGGCATCGGTGAAATTGCACCGTCGGTGAGTAAGTTTGACACGCCCCATACCGCCGTACCCAAGACCCAGATACTCAGCAACGGTCGTTACAGCGTGATGGTCACAAACGCAGGCGGCGGATACAGCCATTGGGGTGGCCGTGAAATCACGCGCTGGAGTTCGGATAGGACCAGGGATCCGTGGGGGACCTTTTGCTACATCCATGAGCATGAATCGGATCGATTGTGGTCCAATACTTATCACCCGACCGGCGGAAAGGCAAAGTCATATACCGCTCATTTTGCTCTTGGCCGGGCTGTGTTCCGTCGCGCCGACAACGGTATCCAGACCGAAACCGAGGTCATCGTTTCGCCTGAAGATGACGTTGAGATCCGGCGGATTGTTCTGTCCAATCGATCAATTCGGACCCGCCGCCTCGACCTCACCAGTTACGTTGAGCTCTCGATGGCGCCGCACAATGCCGACCGGCAGCACCCGGCCTTCAACAAACTGTTCATTCAAACTGAAAGCTTACCTGAACATCAATCACTACTCGCGTACCGCCGACCCCGCAATCAAAACGACCGACCGATCTACGTCGCGCACCGTTTTACCGCTGAACGGAGTGAGGATGAAAACTTCCAGTTCGAAACCGACAGGCGCCGTTTCATCGGACGCGGCCATACACTCGAAAATCCGATGGGGGTCAGCCAAGAGCTCAGCAACAGCGAGGGTTTTGTCCTAGACCCGATCCTCAGCTTGCGCCGGAGTGTGACTCTTGTTCCAGGCCAGCGTATCCAGGTTTCGATGGTCATCGCAGCCGGCGAAACACGCCTGCAGGTCCTGGAGGTGATGAGAAAATACGGAGATCCCCATGCGGTCGATCGGGCAATGGATTTCTCATGGGCTTCCGCCCAACTCGAGCTGCGATTGCTTCATATCCAGCCCGACGAAGCCCGACGCTTCCAGTACCTCGCAAGTCACCTGCTGTATCCCAATCCGCATTTGCGCCCACCCGGCTATCGCATCGAAGAGACCGGGAAGGGCCAAAGCGGATTGTGGCCTTACGGGATTTCCGGCGATGTTCCTATAGCCCTGATCACCATCGGTGAGGAGAGGGACATCTCCCTGGTTCGTCAAATGCTCCAGGCGCATGCCTATTGGCGAAGGCACGGGTTGACGGCCGATCTGGTAATCCTCAATGAGGAAGCGAGCGGCTATGAGCACCCGCTTCGCGAAAGACTCGAGCGCCTGATCCAGAGCCACGCGATGGATACAGGGATCGATCAGCCGGGGGGAGTTCACTTGCGCAGCGCGGATCTGTTTCCGGAGGAAGATCTCAGGCTGCTCAAGGCCGCTTCGAGTATGGTACTGGTGGCGGCACGCGGCACCCTGCTCCAGGGCGTCTCTATGGTCTCACCCGAGGTTCCTGAAACCTTTCCGAAGAAACAGGCTCCCCGACAGGAGCCTTCTGCTTCGCTGCCTTTCATGGAGCTGCCTTACTTCAACAGCCTGGGCGGTTTTACCCCGGATGGACATGAGTACGTGATCTATCTCGGTCCCGGTACGAACACGCCTGCGCCCTGGGTGAACGTCATCGCCAACCCGACCTTCGGAACGCTGATCAGCGAAACAGGGTCCGGCTTCACCTGGTATGGCAACAGCCAACGCAATCGCCTGACCCAATGGTCGAACGATCCGGTGTTGGATCCATCGTCAGAGGCGCTGTACATCCGGGATGAGGATACCGGTGTGTTCTGGACGCCGACCCCATCGCCGATCCGGGAACAGACCCCTTATCGTACCAGACACGGGGCGGGGTACACGGTATTCGAGCACAACAGTCATGAAATAGAGCAGGATCTGACGGTCTTCGTTCCCGTAGATGTAAGGGGGGGAGAACCGATCAAGCTGCAGAGGCTGCGGTTGAAGAATGACTCCTCCAGGCAGCGCAGGCTGTCGGTAACATATTATGTGGAATGGACACTGGGTGAGAACCGGGAATCTTCCCAGATGCATGTCGTGACCAGCTGGGATGAAGAAGCCCAAGCCCTGATAGCTCGAAACAACTACCACCCCGATTACGGGGACCGGGTCTCCTTCGCAGCCATCAGCCGGCCGACGGAGTCATACAGCGCCGACCGCACGTCTTTCCTCGGCCGCAACCGTTCGATGCGCAACCCGGCCGCGATGGAGCGTACCGGGCTTTCACGGCGGACGGGGGCCGGGTTCGACCCGTGCGCCGCACTCCAGACCACGGTTGATCTGGCCCCCGGCGAGAAGATCGAGATCACCTGCATGCTGGGCCAAGACGCTTCGATGGAAGAAGCCCGCGGGCGGGTTCTATCCTATCGGGAAGACTTGAAGCTTGAGACCGCGCTGACCAATACGAAATCGTGGTGGGATGACCTGTTGGGCACGATCGAAGTACACACCCCCGAGCTCGCGGCGGATTTCCTGATCAATCGTTGGCTTCAGTATCAAAGCCTCAGCTGCAGGATATGGGGACGTTCCGCCTTCTATCAATCCGGAGGTGCATTCGGCTTCCGCGATCAATTGCAGGACATTATGGCTTTCCTGTACACCTGCCCCGAGCTGGCGCGACAGCACATCCTGCTGGCGGCCAGCCGGCAGTTCAAGGAAGGTGATGTCCAGCATTGGTGGCACCCGCCCGGCGGCGCCGGTGTGCGTTCGCGTATTTCCGACGACCTGCTTTGGCTCCCTTACGCCGTTGCTCATTATATCCGGAGCACCGGCGATTCAGATATCCTGCACACGGAGATACCTTTTTTGAATGCTACCGCGCTGGAAGACGATCAGCACGAGCTCTTCTCTGTACCGGAGGTCACCCTTGAACGTGCCACTCTGTTTGAGCACTGCAAACGCACGATCGCGAAGGGACTGACCGTCGGGCCACAAGGCTTGCCTTTAATGGGGACAGGGGATTGGAACGACGGGATGAACCTTGTAGGTGCCGGGGGGAAGGGGGAGAGCGTTTGGCTGGCGTGGTTCCTGGTGGAGGTGCTTGATGGAATGGCCGGGTTGTCTGACTTGATGGGTCAGCCGGATCTGAGCCGGGCCTTCCGCCAAAAAAGGGAGGAACTTATTCGGTGCATTGAACGGACGGCATGGGATGGCGAGTGGTATCTTAGGGCCACCTTCGACGACGGCACTCCACTTGGCTGCGCTGAGGCTGAGGAGGCGAGGATTGCTTCCATACCCCAGTCCTGGGCGTGGTTGAGCGGTGCCGCCGACCCGGATCGCGCGGAAAGGGCTTTGGAATCGGCATGGAGGCATCTCGTGCACGAGAATGACGGTGTGGTGCTGCTCTTCACGCCGCCTTTCGACCAAATGGAGCCGTCACCCGGATATATCAAAGGGTATCCCCCGGGAGTGCGCGAGAACGGGGGGCAATACACTCACGCCGCCCTGTGGCTGGCCATGGCCATGGCGCGCAAAGGGGACGGCGAGCGTGCCGCGAAGATCCTGCGCATGGTCAATCCGATAGAGCACGCACGAGATCCGGAAACGGTCTGGCGCTACGGAGTAGAGCCGTACGTGATAGCGGCTGACGTGTATCGATTGCCAGGCAGGGTTGGCCAGGGTGGTTGGTCATGGTACACGGGTTCAGCGGCTTGGATGTACCG
>JBJYWH010000219.1:0-2797 GCA_046259355.1 Anaerolineales bacterium | reverse complement strand
CCCAGCGCGACCGCTTCCCCCACCCCTTCCGTGCAGCCAAGCGAAACCGCGACGCCAGAGCCCTCGACCACGCCCACGCCCTCCCCAACACCAACGGCAACGCCGCTGCGGTTGGGGGGCGGCGGACGGATCGCGTTTATCAGCGACCGGGAGGACGGGCGGACGCTGCAGATCTGGACGATGAACGGCGATGGATCCGATCCCCGCCAGGTCACGTTTGGCCCGGGTGACAAAGCCCAGCCGCGCTGGTCGCCGGATGGGCTGCGGCTGCTGTACGCCGCGCCGGGCGGGCGCGATATCTACGGCAATGAACTCGGAATGGACATCTTCCTGATCCATTTCGACGGCTCGCTGGAACCGGTTAATCTAACCCGGTCGATCGGTGACGACACCGATCCAGCCTGGTCCCCCGATGGATCCGCCATCGCGTTCACCAGCACACGCGTGGGAGGGCTGAAGCAGGTCTTCCTGGCGGATATCGACTGCCAGCCCATCCCGGATGGCTGCTCGCTGGCCTCCCAGCCGCGCAACCTGAGCGCCGGCTATGCCGTCGAATACTTCCCGGCCTGGTCACCCGATGGCCAGCGCCTGGCCGTGGCGGCCTCCATCAACCAGGCTCCAGCCCGCATCCTGCTGCGGCCGATCAACGGTGATCCCCCGGCACTCTTCGACCTGCAGGATCGAATTCGCGGTGCAGAACAGATCACCTGGTCATCGGACGGGAAGTTCCTCGCGTTCAGCTGGCTCGTGAAGCGCGGCAAGCAGGAGATCTACATCGCCTCGATCGATCGACCCGGATTGGATCCGATCGCACTCACCAACAGCCTGGGGAACAAGGAACCGGCATTCTCACCGGACGGCCAGTGGATCGTTTTCACCTCGACCCGCGACCAGAACCCGGAGATTTACATTATGACGAACAACGGGTCGGGACAGCGGAACCTGACGGAGAATGCCGGCAGGGACCTGCAGCCTGACTGGCAGCCTCTCCCCGCTCCCTGAAGCCGGGATCAGGGTTATATATTCCATATGGAACCGGAGAGGAAGACCGGGGCAGCAGATCCGACCGGATCCTGACGAGGTGAGATGCTGAATGCAGGATCATGATTTCGTTATCCCATTCGCCCGGCTGCCTGTCACAAATGGCCGGCGTACGCCGTTACATGAGTGGATGCCGAGGCACCCTGGCTCCATGCAATGATCACGAAAACTTCATAAGGAGGAGTAACGATGAAACGGAGTTCCAGAATCCTCACGGTAATCATGCTCACGCTGATGCTGCTTGGTACAGCAGCCTGCGGATCACGAGGTGCTGAGATCGACATCGACCTTGCCGTGACCCAGACGCTGCAAGCCCTGGCGACGATCGCCGAAGCCACGCTGCAGCCGGGTGGAGGCGGCGCGGTCGTTCCACCTGCAGACACCGAGGCGCCGGCGACGGAAGAGCCCGCGGTGCCGCCGACTGCCACTCCCACCGTGGCGCATGTCACCATTCCGAGCGGCCCAGCCGGCGTGGCCAGCTTTATGACCGATCGTTCAAGTGCGGCGCTGGCCTCCGAACGCCGGGCGATCGCCGATAACTACGAGGTCAACCTGCTCGAGCGCCCGTTCACCTCCGAAGTGATGGATTACAAGAACTACCTCGACATCACGCGCGGCGAACTCAGCCTCAATCCACCCTTCGTCTATGTCACCATCCAGCTTGAGGGCAGCCCGCCTCCTGGCGTGACCGTCGACTACGGACTGGAGGTCGACCTCGATCTTGACGGGCACGGCGATTGGCTGATTACGGGCCAGGCTCCGCCGGACACGAACTGGACGACCGATGGTGTGCGAGCCTGTCGTGATGCCAACAACGATGTGGGCGGACCAACGGCGATGCGTGTCGACGCCCCGAACGCGGCGCGCGATGGATATGAGGACTGCGTATTCGAAAGCGGCTACGGCATCGGGCCGGATGAGGCCTGGATCCGCCGTGACCCATCGAATGCCAACTACATCCAGGTCGCGTTTCTCTTCACCTTGATCGGTTCGGATGGCGAATTCCTGTGGGGCGCCTGGGCCGACGAAGGTCTGCGGGAACCGGCCTGGTTCGATTACCAGGATCATTTCACGGCGGTGGAAGCGGGTTCGCCGGCCTCGACCAGCAGTGAGTATCCCATCAAGGCCGTGGCGCTGCTCGATAACACCTGCCGCTGGGGCTACGGCTTCACCCCGACCGGCACCGAACCGGGCGCGTGCTACGTCCCGCCCACCCCAACGCCGTTGCCACAGGGATCGATTTCAGGCTACGTATACAATGGTGTGGGGTCTTCCCCATCCAGCCTGCGGCTCTCTGGCGTTTCAGTTCGCCTCGGCCAGGGAGCATGCACTTCCAGTGGATATAAATCAACTTCAACCAATGGCGATGGCTACTACAGCTTCAACGGGCTTCCGCCTGGAACCTACTGCGTAACCGTGATCAGCAGTTCGCTCCCGCCCGCTACGTACGGTTGGTCAGTGATGTATCCAGGTGGATTTGGAGGATCGCCACCTCCAAATCCTTACCAGCAGGTTACCGTTGCACCTGATGGAACCGTGACGAACATAAATTTCGGGTATCTACCAAACATCGGTTAGCTGCGAAAACGCGAGTACGAATAAAAGAAGAAGGCCCCTGACTTTCAGGGGCCTTCCGTTTTCTTCCCAACAAATTTCTTATGGCACCTGCACATTGAAAGCGATCGTGGAACTGGTCTTCACATTCCCCGCTGTGTCTGCGGCGACAACGTAGAGGCTGTGCTCACCCCGGTTCGTC
>JBJYWH010000218.1:0-13324 GCA_046259355.1 Anaerolineales bacterium | reverse complement strand
TCGAACGAGCGGCAGAGATGACGTACTGGGAATATGATGAGTCGGTGCGGCGATTTCAGAAATTAATGGATACGCTCGGAATTGAAGCTGCGTTGAGGGAGGCGGGCATCGAGACCGGGGATACGGTCCATATCGGAGAGTACGAGCTCGAATGGCTGACTTGATAGGGGTATTCGGCGGAACGTTCGATCCTCCCCATGTGGGTCACCTGATACTGGCAGAGCAGGCCAGGGCTGAATTCCGTCTGAAGAAAATCCTGTGGGTCGTTTCGGGCATTCCCCCGCATAAACCCAACCGCAACATTTCACCCCTTGACCAGCGTCTGGCAATGGTCGAACTGGCGATCGAAGGCAATCCTGACTTTGAGATCTGCAGGGCCGACATCGATCGCGACCCCCCTTATTATGCGCACGGGACATTAGCCTGGTTGAAAAAGCGGAATCAAGACCAGAAATATGCCTACCTGATGGGGGGAGATTCGCTCAGGGATCTCCCGACCTGGGATCAGCCAGAATCTCTGATCGCGCAGTGTGAACGCATCATCGTCATGCAGCGGCCGAACGCGGGTTTCGATATCGAAGCTGTTTTGGAGCAGTTTCCTGCGCTGCGCGCGAAGCTGGTGCTGCTCGATGTGCCTCGAATCGAGATCTCCGGACAGGTTATTCGGCAGCGCGCACGGAGCGGTGGCACGTACCGCTATTTCGTCCCCGAGTCGATCTATGCTTACATCGAGAAACATCAGCTCTATCGATAGGCTCTTTTCGATGAGTCCATTCCGACTGCAGATCGTCGCCATTGGTTCGCTGAGCCGGTTAAATGTCGACAGCGGCGGTCGGTAGCACTCTCAATACCGCTGCCATCAAGTCGATCGGTACGTCGGCGAACAGCCATTCGGTTCGTTTACAGGCTGTCCGGTCGCACACTCCCGTTCGGCACCCATTGAACGGTGCTGGGTTACCCGGGATTCGATCCAGAGTCCTGCCCCTTGCATCCGTTCGCTATTAGAAGCGAGACTAGAGACCCACTTTCGAGAGGGTCGAACCTGGTCTAGAATGCTCTCGGGAATGGAAACCTCCACGTTGGCAAAGAGAGGCTTTGAACCCGGTAGGATCATGAGGAGTGGTCATGCAAACCAATCAAATCGCACGATCCACATGGATCATCCTTGGGGTGACTCTCGCGATCCTGGCGGTACTGACCGGCGTCTTTGTGACGAACTCGCTTCGCAGCGAGAATGCCAGCACATCAGGGCCTCAACTGCTTGCGGGCCGGAAGTATGAGCCCGACCGCTCATCACCGACGAAGCCCGTCCTGGCCTGTGATCTGCTCCCAGCAGGTGAAGTAGAAACCATTCTCGGGCGGCCGGTCGGATCTCCCGTTCAGGCGACCGCTGACAACCCGCTGGGTGAGTCGATCTGCCTGTTTCCGGACCCGGAGAACCCGGAACGTACCCTGGTACAGGTCGGAATCGTCTTCGCTCAAGGCATGGCCTCATTCCTTCAGGAGAATGGCTACACTGTCGAGCAGCTTTTTGACGGCCGCAATCTGGGTGGGGGGCAGACGCAGCCCGTCAAGGACGTGGGGGATAAAGCCTTCTGGGGCGGTGCCGGGACTGAAATCTGGAATGGGCTGCATGTCCTGGTTTGGGACGTTTACCTGGATATCGATGTGTTCGGAGGGGATTCTGGAGCCGACCTTGAACAGGCCAAAGCGATCGCCGGTTCGATGCTGGCCGAGCTCTACCCGCCCCGATAAGGTGCGGATTCGCGCACTCCCTGAGGAGGAACAACTACAACGGTTCCACTTTCACGAGGAAGGTCTTCACCTCCTTCGGCCGGCATGAAGCGTTCAATACACGGGGATGCTGGAGTGGAATTTCATCCCGCTCGCTCTCGTCCATGCGGGCAAGCCAGGCACGCTGCAAATCAAAGCCAAATTCAAGTTCTATCCTGATTTCTCCGCCCGTCAGGTTGACTCCACGAACCAGCATCCGGTCGTCCCCCGTGAGCTTGCAGGCTGTCAGGTAAAAGCCGTTTGATTTCGATCGCAACAGGGAAGTGCGAGGTGGTAGCTTTCCTCGGTGGATCCCTGTCCCGACTCCTCGCAGCATGGATTGAAATGCATGTGCCTGCTGTACGGCTTCGAGCGGTGCATCGGTACAGGGGATCAGGCTCAGTTCGAATTGATGCTCTCCGATTTCCTGGGCTTCCGGGGTCTCCAGCTGAGGACCGGCACCTCCTTTTCGGTTTGGTAGGTCATCGCGAGAGAGCCAACCAAAGCAGCGCAGCAAAGTAATCGCGATCGTTCCATCGGGATCGACGCCGGCCTCGTACAGCCCGTGGCATGCAATCAGGAGTCCACGATCCTCACCAGCCATCACAAAATCGCGCATCGGTTTTTCAACCACGGGATTCTCGAGCCATTCACCTTCCACAGTCGGCATGGCTGTGGGCTGAAGGCATATATCGAATGCGCCGCCTCGGATTGCAGCTTGAGCGTTGATACCCGATGGAAAAAGCACCTGCAGGCGGTGATCACGGGCGTGGTTGATCACGCGCAGGAGGACATCGGCGCGCGGGACGCCGGCCAGCGATCGGACCATGATTTCAACCGGCATTTCAACGTTCGCCTGCTGGCGGGCATCCCGTTCGGAGGTCAAGCCGGCCGGTATCTCGAACATCAGCTGGTATTCAATCTCCTGTCCACCCGGAATCGACCGGGTTCTTGGTCGCGAACAGTGGAATGGTTTGAGCGGGTTGCCAGCTGTCCCAACGGGGCTGTGTGTATAGGAATCCCCCCGCTCGCCGACGTCGGAAAATTGGAGCAGATCCCGGTACGTCCGATTGCTGGTTTTCTCATGAAGGCTTAGCGTCCCATCGTCTGCAACGGTTATCGAGTGGAATTCATTCTCGATCGTCCTACCGTCCGCCCATTCGCTGGGTTTGGGCGCATTGCGAGCGGAAACAAGTCCAAGAGTGCGGAACCCCAAGCCGGGAACACCGCGAGCGTAGAGTTCGATCTCGAGCCTGGTCGCGAATCGTGCGACCAGGTGGAATGGTCCGTCGGGATGGGATTCCAACGCAGAGAGAACCGCCTGCAGTCCCCTTTCCACCGCCTGAGGAGAGGGGGGCACTTCCTCCGCGAGCGTGACGTCGACAGTCGTGGTGTCTTCCGATTCGACCACCGCCACCTCCTGGACGGAAAGGCCCATCACCTCACCACCCTGGACAAATGCCAGCATGGCGCGTAAGCCGTCCCCATCGAGTTCCATGTCGGCCAGCGATCGCCCTGAGCGATTCGTGATCCGGTACGGAACGGGCTGGCCGTCCTCATCGACGATCCCAAAGGGGTCGAGTCCGGCCGGCAACTCCAGGGATGCGGCCACCCAGCTGCTGCACTCGAAGTCGTGTGGGTTGAAGACGACCAGTGCCCCACGCGCCTGCAGCGCGCCGAGGCCGAGGGTATCGACGGCATCGGCGAGATCCTGGAGATTCTGGCGGATGACCTCCTCCGCAATCTGCTCAACCTGGTCAAAGCGTGTTCTCATCTCGCGGTGGACCTGGTCGATGGAGCAGCCGCAGATCGAGTCGTGCGGGTGGCATGTCAGGAGCAGCCGCCAGGCGGTTTGCAGTACATCAGCCGGTTTGGATATTCGGGGCGTGGCAAGATGCCCGGTCCAGACCGATGCTGCCTGCGGGCTCCCCAGCAGCTTACCGGCCAGGCTGCTGAAGGGTTCGGCCCAACATTCGAGCAGCGTTTCACAGGCGTGATTGCGCTGTTTGATCCAGGTTCGGCTGGAGAGCACGCCCGGGAGCAGGTGATGGCGTTTGCCATCGCGTAAATCGCCCTCGATAACCGGAAGTTCGATGTGTTCACGTTCAATTTCGGCTTCAATTTCCTGGAAGTATGCCGGAAGGGTTGAGATGACCAGCTGATCTCGTTCGGAGTGAAACGATTTAACCAGGTCAGGGATTTCAGGCTGCGCTTCGTGATGATCGGTGCCGTTCATTAGAAGCAGGGCGCTGCATGCTGCATGAGGCTGCAGGGATTCCCTCAGTCGTTCGATGAACTGTTGGAATGCATCGGGTTCGACCGGTGCGCGGGCAGCGTTGTCATAACCGTCTCGCAGATAGGAAACCAGAACACGGCTCCCATCGGGAGCTTGCCAGAGGAGTTCGACGGGCTCACTCCCCAGCCCGCGGCGGAAGGCGGCGTATTGTAAGCCGAATCCCCGCAGGATCTGGGGCAGCTGTGCAATGTGGCCAAATGGATCTGGAATATATCCGACCGGCATCGAATCCCCGAACCGCTCCGCCGTCTCACGACCGATCAGCAAGTTCCGAAGAATGGCTTCCGGGCTGACGAGAAACTCGTCGGGCATTACATACCAGGGCCCAATCAACAGCCGCCCCTCCTGGACCAGCTCCCGCAGCGTCTCGAAACGTGTGGGGCGGACCTGCAGGTAATCGTCCAGCACGATGGTTTGGCCGTCGAGTGTGAAGTGGGTGAATTCCGGTTGAGACTGCAGGATTTCGATCAGCCGGTCGATCAGGTGAACCAGCTTCAGTCGGAATTCTTGAAACGGCAGGTACCACTCGCGATCCCAATGTGTGTGGGGGATGAAATGAAGTCGGGTCATACGTACCTCACCTGTCGGCTGAAGGGTCGAGCCGGGCGCTTCCTGATGTGCTCACCCCGTTGCAAAATATCTCTCAAGCTATGGAGTATAGATTCGGCCGCAGAGCTTTCAAAATTCAGCAGCCCGGATTCTGCATCAGGGAAGGATGGTAACCGTTATGCTCTCACCGTCTTGAACCGGACCGCGCAGCAGCATGAATGGAAATGGCAGGTAATGCCCCAGGGGAAGTTCGAGATTCGGGTCTTCTGCCGAGCGTTCCGCTGCCGGTGAATCCAGGAAACTATCGCTGGACCATAAGGGTCCAGGGAGGCCGACTCTCAATTCTGGCCCTGGTTGAACCCAAATTCTGACCCCTGAATCCTGCCGAGCGATCCGGTAGGCCCCACGGAAACCGGGAGCTTCCAGCCGCTCGGGCGCGACGAGCAGGCTAATTTCGGCGGTTGTCTGATCTGGCCTTGAAGATCGGTATTCCATCCGCAGGGTGTTGTCGAGCAGTGATACCAGGATTTGTAAATGGCCTTCGGGGTGCAGAAACAGGATGCCCTGGCCGGTCATCCGCTGGTTGAACGTCCATCTGGCATCCGGTGACGACAGGACAGCACCGGCCAGCAGTGGATCTGCCATTTCCGGGATTCCATTCCCCTCCAGTTCCCAGCGTGAGGGATCGCTGAGACCTATTGCCTCCAGCGAACGGGGGCCGATCAGCATGCTCACGCCGTACGCGGGGGTACAACCGAACAACATACGAACGCGACCGCCGGCTGGGTCCAGCACGGCGAGCATGCTGGAGTTATAGAGCACCGCCTCGATGATTCCGTCCTGATCCAGGTCGACGGAATCAGAGCGTGTAGGACGGCCGCCGGGGCTGCAGGCGGTTTCACGGGCCCAACGCGCAGCGTAGTTCAATACGCCGACATCATCGAGCGCAAACTCTCGCAAGCGGTTAAGCGAGTTTGCCGGAGGCTGGTCACAAGTTTGCCAGCTATCATCCCAACGGGGATCCGTCTTGGGGAGACATATCCGCATTGAGGAGGCCCGGGCGTAGAGATCCAGAGCCATCCGATCGAGGTAGTTCCTCGGCAATTCGGAATCATCCAGGATGAGTCCAGACACTGTGGGCTCGCTGGACGTGACCGGTTCCAGCCCTGAAGGGAGGTGCATGACGGGCTGGGGGGATACCCGGCGTGATAGGTCGCCGAGGCGCACGACTTCGATCCATGGATGGGCTGCGATCCACGCCAATGCTTCATCGGCCACGACGGGATCACCCCAGAATGTCCCGGGTAGCGAGCCTCCCAGCACCAGCGAGCCTGCAGGGGTCCCCGTCAGTGCGTGTTCGAGCAGGGCTTTACGCCATTCCAGGTTGAGTCCATGGTCGTACCCCTCAGACGTTTCCGTATCGGTCCGGGGGCGTGATAGCACGAGCAGACCCTTGAAATCCGTCATCAAGCCCGGATCTTTGTGGTCCATCCAATCCCCGGCGATCGTAATCAGGCCCTGAAACCCCAGTTGGCGGGCGAGCTCAATATCTGCTGGGGAGAGCTGGGGTGAGTCGATCGAGAGCCAGACCGAAGATTCGAGCCCGTAGGCGAACCTGATAGCCTCTCGATCGTCGAGCAGTGTTCGCGTGATCGCTGGAGAGTGCGCTGCGAGCTGGAAATCCTCCGGAAGGGTTGCCGGAAAGTAGAGCAGGCCCTGATCCACAAGCCCCTTTATTTCAGACCAGAGACCAAGAAAATCCAGCGCTGCAAGGTTCGCCGGTGATTGAAGGTCAACCAGGTTGAGCGGGAGGTTGTATTTCTGTGCTGCCTGCAGCAGGTACTGCAGTCCGAAGCGTTCACCGGCCGGGCCGCTGTGTGCTCCGTTCCAGCTTCGGAGCGCGAGGGCCGGGGTTTCGCCGCGGAATGCATCCCAGAACAGCAGGGCGAGATTCACCGAACGGGGATCGTGGGCATCGGAAAGAACCGGACCGATTACATCCTCCGCCAAGGCAGAGGATTCGCAATACGCCTGCACCTTGATCATGAACGGCAAAGACCGGGATCGAGCGATCGCAGGAAGTTCGACCCTGACCCGATCCCGGGCGAAATCCCATTCAGTGTGGGGAAGGTAGTTTGCATCGGGTGCGAAACGATCGCTTTCCCGGACCCACGTGGAGGTCGGGGATATGACCCATTGCAGGTCCCAGGTCCGATTTCCACTCGGCCAGAAATCAAGATTAACCGAGATCTCGGGCGGGTTGACAGGGGAGAGATCCAGAAATTCGATCGACAGGAACAGCGGATCCCCGGTTGATTCCAGGGCCAAGGCGATCAGATCGCCATGAACGCAAGCAGCATCCACTGGATCCAGCGCCAGGAGGCGCGTGAAGCCGGACTGGGGAATGGGCTGCAGTAGGGCACAGCAGGAGGTCAGGCTGAAAAGAAGCAGGAGAGCTGCTTTCCAGCGGATGAGCGGGAAGAGGCTCGCCCTACTCTTCTTCTTTTTCGTCGGCAGGCGCGGCTTTTCGGAGCTGTTCGAGTGAGACCCGGTTGGTGTGCCTGCAGCGTGGACAGCGAACATCATAATGGCTGCCCCCGGCTTCTTCCAGCGCGTCCAACGCGAACTTGATCTCATCTTTTTTTAGTGCAAAGCTCCAACCGCATCGGAAACAGCGGATCTGCATGGTGATACTCCTTGACAAGCCCAGCGTTCACCCTTCAGGCCTCGACCCATGGTGGCGCGGCTTTATTTCGCAACGCGAGAATGATACCACTCAGTACAAGCGCTGCACCGATGATTCGCGGGAGCGGAGGGACTTCACTCAGTAGAAGCAGCGCCAGCAGGGAAGCGGCGATCGGTTCGCCGAGCAGGCTGATCGAGACAAGCGCGGCCGGCAGGTAGCGCAAAGCCCAGTTGTAGCTGGAATGCGCCAGCAACTGTGGAAATAGAGCCAGGAGCAGAAAAAGCAGGAAGGTTTGCGGCCGGTAGCCCCCGAGGGGCAGCCGGAGAATACCCACCAATACAAGCAGAGCTGCGGCTGCTGTACCGTAGACCCAGGTGATATAAGGAAGCAGGTCCATTCTGCTGCGCAGTCGACGTCCAGCCATCAGGTATCCAGCGCCGCTGATGCCGCCTGCTAGGGCCAGACCGTCGCCCAGGATGACCGGCGAATTCGCTCCCGCTTGATTCTTGATGCATTCGACGATCGATCCAGCGCTGCATACATCAGCCCCCGCAATCAGAACCCCTCCGATGGTCGCAATCAGCAAGCCGGTCCACGCCTGCGGCCTGGGCCTCTCCTGCAGCAGCAGCGGTGAAAGCAGCGCGACGAAGAGTGGTGAAGTCTGGACCAGGACGACGGAGCTTGCCACGCTGGTGTATTCCAGCGATGAAATCCAGGTTGCGAAGTGCACGGCCAGGAGCGTACCCGAAATAAGCACGAGCCACAGCTCCCGGCGAGATGAAACGCCTTGCAGCCTGCGGTGTCGGACGGCGTTGATCGGGAGCAGTATCAGTGTGGCAAGCAGCAGCCGGTAGGCGGCGATCACAAGCGAAGGCGCCTCACGTTGTGCGTATCGGACAAGAATCGAAGAGGTCGAAGCCGCGAGGATTCCCAGCGTCAAGATAACGACCGGGTTCGATCGTGTCGGGGGCTCAGGTGGGTGGTCGGGGTTATTCTTCATCCAGAAACCGCTTCCAAAACTGCATTCCTTGACAAATGCTGTTGCCGAAGACTAGAATCCCTCCTGTTGAAAGAGCCACACAGCGCAGACGAGAATTGTGGCCAATTGACCGTTGAAGGTACTTTTTCGCTAAAGGAGCAGTATATATCATGGCATACGAACTTCCGAAACTCGATTACCCATACGACGCATTAGAGCCCTACATCGATGCACGGACAATGGAGATTCATCACTCCAAGCACCATGCGGGCTATGTCAGCAAAACGAATGCCGCCCTCGAATCCCACCCGGATCTTGCTTCCAAGAGCATCGACGAACTGCTCTCGGATCTGAATGCTCTTCCGGAGGATATCCGAACCGCCATCCGTAACAACGGAGGTGGGCATTCCAATCACACGCTTTTCTGGAAGGTCATGGCGCCGGGAGCCGGCGGTGAGCCCAAGGGTGCGCTGGCCGAGGCGATCAAGGCCAAGTTCGGTGGCTTCGACGCATTCAAGACCGAATTTTCGAATGCCGCTTCGACCCGGTTTGGCAGCGGGTGGGCCTGGCTGGTCACGGATGCGGCAGGCGGGCTGAAAGTCCTCTCCACCGCAAACCAGGATTCACCCCTATCCGACGGCCAGAAACCGCTGCTTGGTCTCGATGTCTGGGAGCACGCGTACTACCTGAAGTACCAAAACCGCCGGCCGGAATATATCGAAGCATGGTGGAATGTTGTAAACTGGGATGACGTTGCCAAACGATTCGAATCTTGATGTACACTAGGCTGGGATGGGCGTAGGGGCCGAACCGTCTACAACCCATATCATCTGGAGGATCTACAAATGACACACATTATCACCAGCCTTTGCCTGCGCGATTCGGGGTGCGTCGATGTTTGCCCGGTGGAATGCATTATCCCCGGCAAACCGGTCGACAAGTGGCCGTGGTATTACATTGACCCGGACACCTGCATCGACTGCGGTGCATGCATCCCCGAGTGCCCCTGGGAAGCGATCTTCACGGAAGACGAGGTTCCAGCCGACTACACGGCAAAGGGTGGCGAATACCTGAGCCAACCTGCAGGAACACCTGGCTTTGACACGGTTTACGACGGTGAGAACCACCATGGCGAGGCCGTGCATCTCGAGCACACCCGGATCCTCGAGGCCGGCGAGGTGGTTGACCTTACGCCTGACATCCAGCCGAACTACGATTACTTCCAGGGCGGACCGGGCTACAGCGCGCTGGACGAGTAATCGACGGGCAGCAAAGATCTGACGAGGGAGCCGAGAGGCTCCCTCTTTTTCGACTCTCCCAACATCAAACCAGCCCGATTTTCAGGAGACGGTATGTAGATGGTTAAACCTAGTGAGAGTGGAGTTGAACCGTTCCGCATGGAGCACGATTCGCTCGGCGAGGTTCAAGTTCCTGCCGATGCGTTGTACGGCGCCCAGACGGTGCGCGCGTCCGAAAATTTCCCGGTTTCGGGTTTGCGGCCCTGGCGGGCTTTCATCTGGTCCATGGCTTTGATCAAGCGTGCCGCGGCTGAGGTCAACCGTGATCTTGGTTTGCTGGAGAAAGAGAAAGCCGGCGCGATCATCTCCGCTGCCGAGGAGGTCATGACGGGCAGATGGGATGATCAATTTATCGTGGATCCGTTCCAGGCGGGAGCTGGCACCAGCCACAATATGAATACGAATGAGGTCATTGCCAACCGCGCCACACAGCTCCTGGGTGGGAAGGCAGGTGAATACCTTGTTCATCCCAACGATCATGTCAATATGGCTCAGTCGACCAATGACACGATCCCAACCGCAATTCGCCTGGGTTGTTTATGGCGCCTGGAGGTGCTGCTGGAAGCCGGGAATGAACTTGCCGCAGCGCTATTCGAGAAGGGAGAAGCGTTCGACGACGTGTTGAAGTCCGGTCGAACTCATCTTCAGGACGCCGTGCCGATCCGTTTGGGTCAGGAATTTGGAGGGTACGCGCGAGCCGTGGAGCGGGATCTCGAGCGCATCGAGCGCTCGGCTGAAGGACTGCACCGGCTTGGCATCGGGGGCACGGCCGTGGGCACAGGGCTCAATGCCCATCCGGAGTACGCGGCACGGATGGCGACAGTGCTGGCCAGGCTCTCGGGATTAGGACTTACGCCCTCTGACAATCTCTTCGAAAGCATGCAATCGATGGCAGACATGGTTGACTTCTCGGCTGCGCTGCGGACGCTAGCCGTGACTCTCACCCGTATCGCCAACGACCTGCGACTGCTTTCCTCCGGGCCGGCCACAGGCCTGCACGAGAGTCAGCTGCCAGCCGTTCAGCCCGGTTCGAGCATCATGCCGGGCAAGGTCAATCCGGTGATGGCAGAGATGCTCAACATGAGCATGTTCCATATCATCGGCTGTGATACCACCGTCAGCCTGGCGGCTCAGGCCGGGCAGCTCGAGCTGAATGTCATGATGCCGATCATCGCGCACAATCTCTTTGAGATGATGCAGGTGATGATCGGCTCGATCCAGGCATTCACCGGCAGGGCGGTGCGTGGTCTGGAGGCCGATCGCGACCGGGCCATGCACTGGTTGGAGCGGAACGCCATCGTAGTAACGGCTTTAAATCCGCTGATTGGGTATGCAGCAGGGGCTGAACTGGTCAAGCAATCGCTGCGGCAGGGATTGACGGTCCGTGAGGTTGCGATGGAGCGCGCCCGGAAGGCTGAATTACAACACGCCGATGGGAGCGGGCCTGTTTCAGTAGAGGAAGTTGAGTCAGCGCTCGGTGATCTCTACCGTCTTACCGAGGGGGGAATCGTCACCTGACGTGCATTGCGTTCTAGTTTATCGAGAGCGGGTGGACCGATGTCCACCCGCTTATTTGTGATCATTACCCGTCCGTTCAGGATGAGGAATTTGCCCGGTCCCGCTGGGGTTTCAACCAGCCGAGTCCCCAACCCCCTTCGCCCCCGACTCGCAAATCACGCGCCTGATAGCGCCAGGCGGCGAGCAGGGCGAGGATCAAAGCGATGGCCAGGATCGCAAGCAGCGGGACCACATCCAGCCCCTCCATCGCCATTCCACCCTGGTAATAATGACCCGGCAGAAGCTTCGCAACCGGCCGGAATTCTGAAATCAGGTTGCTGAAGCCCTGGATAAAGAAATCCGCCACGAGTATCAGGCCGGCAATGCTGGCGGCCAGGTTGCGCGAGGGCAGCAGCAGGCTGAGCAGCAGCGCCAGCGCGGCAAATAGCAGGACATGGGCCAGCACCGGTAGAAACGGTAGGGCCAATTGGGCTGGCGTGACATCCATGCCACTGCTGCCGAGCGGGATCACCATCCCCAGCCAACCCAGCAGCACGATCGCGATCGAGGTGGCGACGAAGCCCAGCAGCCGGCTGAAGAAGAACCGCATCCGGCTGAGAGGTTGGGCGGCAACGATGTCCAGCCGTCCCGCTTCCTCATCGGACACAATCAGGCCGCTGCCTGCAAGAACCGCGAAAATGCCCATCAGGAGCGGCATGTAGCTGAAGTATTCAATATTGAGATAGCCCTCCGGGGTGCTCATCTGCGTGAAGTCACCGAAGAAGGCCGTGAATTCCTTCGGAAAGCTCTCCAGGTATCCCAGCAGTTGAGCCTGGTTCCCGGTGATGCTCTCGTAAAAAGGTACCAGCATCAGGCTCAGGGCGAAGAGCGCCAATCCCCAACCGATGATCTGGCCGCGCAATTTTCTCAATGTCGATAGGAACTCGGCTCGCATGGGTCAGGCCTCCCTTTCTGTGCTGTTGTAGTAGGTCATAAAGATTTCCTCCAGGGAGGGGCGTTCGGTTTCGATCTCGATCACCGGCTGGCGCGCCAGCTGCTTGATCAGCCCGTCCATATCGCCGGTCACCTGGAGCAGGACGGAACGGCCGCCGTCTTCGCTGAGGACATGGACGCCTGGCAGCTGGTTGAAGAGACTGACATCGACCGGCTCGCGAAAGCGTATATGGGCTCGCCGGACGGCGCGCTTGAGCAGGTCTTCCGTGCTGGCGACCTCGATGATCTTCCCCTTTCGAATCATACCCACGCGTCCGGCGATTCGTTCCACGACGCTGATGATGTGTGAAGAGAAGAACACCGTCGCGCCTGAATCACGGGCTTCCACCAGGACTTGCAGCAGCTCACGCTGGATCAGCGGGTCGAGGCCGGTTGTTGGTTCATCCAGCAGGAGAAGCCGGGGGCTGTGCATCAAGGCCTGAATCAAGCCGATCTTCTGTTTATTGCCGTGCGACAAGTTCTTGATCGGCTGGCTGAGATCGACCTCGAACCTTTCGGCGAGTTCCAGCGCGCGGGAAGGCTCGAACTTTTTACCTCGGAGTTCATAAAGGTAGCGCAGCAGCGCCCGACCGGTGAGATTTCCTTCCAGGTTGAGCTCACCTGGAAGGTATCCTGCCATGGCTCGGACCGCGACGGGCTCACGCTGTGGATCCAGCCCGAGGATTCGAATCTGGCCGTCGTTTGGGCGGATCAGGTCGAGCATGCACCGCAGCGTGGTCGTCTTACCAGCCCCATTGGGGCCGAGGAAGCCGAAGATCTCTCCCTCTTCGACATTCAGGTCGACCCCCTGAAGGGCTTTGACCTCGCCATAGGATTTCCTCAATCCATCGAGGACGATCGCTGGTTGAGAATCCATATTAGGGACCTCCCTGTGGACGATTAGGCCTGCATTGTTCCATTCTACCGAGTATGCGTTCACTTACCTGAAGGCAGCCTGACATCTTGACCTTCAGCACCGGACAAGAACCTTCCTTCTGCCCTGGACCTCGAAAAAACCCATCGTGAGTGCCAACGTGCACCGGGAGTGATGAAGTATAATCACGCCGGTTCCACATGCAGTCGATTACCCTCCACCAACTCCATTGGGATCACATCCGGGCCGAGCTCGAGAGCTGTCTGCCCAACGAGGGCTGCGGGCTACTGGCCGGCAGAGGCAGGGTTGTCGAGGAAGTTCATCCTGTCACGAACATCCTGCAATCCGCGACGGCATTTCGGATGAAGCCGGAGGAGCA
>JBJYWH010000217.1:0-2547 GCA_046259355.1 Anaerolineales bacterium | reverse complement strand
TCTGGCTTTATGCCTGGCTTGAGTCTCAGTTGTCTTCACGTCCAAGCCCTGTAGAATTATGCTGACACGGTATCGCGCAGAATGCCAGGAGTCCCATCCATGGCGACACTAACCGGCAAGACCCTGGGGAAATACCAGATCTATGAGCGGATCGGCCGCGGCGGGATGGCCGATGTGTATAAAGGGCGCCACACACGCCTCGATCGTGAGGTTGCCATCAAGGTACTCCATGCCTATTTAGCAGAGGGCCAGGACTTCTTGACGCGCTTCGAACGCGAAGCGCGGGCCATTGCCAGCTTGCAGCACCCACACATCGTCCAGGTATATGACTTCGACGTCGAGGACGAACTGGCCTACATGGTGATGGAGTTCATCGGCGGTGGGAATTTACGACTGCAGCTCGAGGACGCCTTTTCAAAGAAAACCTATCTGCCGCTTGAGCAGGTCGCCCGACTCCTGCAACAGATCGGGGAAGGCCTCGACTACGCTCATTCACAAGGTATGCTGCACAGGGATATCAAGCCGGCGAATGTCCTCCTGCGGGAGAACGGCGACGCCGTCTTGGCCGACTTCGGCATTGCCCGTATCCTGAGCGATACCCAATTCACAGCGACCGGCAGCCTGATCGGCACGCCAGCCTACATGTCGCCTGAGCAAGGCCGGGGCGAAACACTCACGCCAGCCAGCGATCTGTACGGGCTGGGCATCATCCTCTATGAGATGCTGACAAACCACGTCCCGTTTGATTCAGAGACCCCGCTGGCCATCATCCACAAGCAAATCCATGACCCGCTGCCAGCGTTGACGGAGTACCGGGATGACCTTCCACGCGGGCTGGTACAGGTCGTGGAGCGAGCGCTCGCCAAGGATCCCGCCAACCGCTTTGCGAGCGCCGCAGTCCTGATGGATAACTTTGAGAACGCACTGCCGGGATCAACCAACCTCGAGCAGGAAGCTGTGCCGGAGCATGCCGCGACGATCGTGATGGAGGACTCTACTGAAGCGCCGGGAGAAACCGTCATCATGCAGGACGAGAGTGCGCTCGAAGCAACGATCGTGATGGAGGAAGAAGCAGCCTCTCCCCGGTCCGATGTAGACGCCATGCCTGAACCTGCGCTTCCTCCCGAGCCGGCTGGCGCGCCGGCGCAGGGGGAAGAGGGACGCCGGCAGGGCACAGCCGTTCGTCGCTGGCTGCCGCTCGGCCTGGTCCTGGCAACGATCGGGCTGGTCGTGGTTGGCGCAGTGAGTGGCTGGTTTTCATCCCCGGGTCCGAAATGCGGTGAGCTCGGCCAGTGTGTTGAATTGGCAAATAATGCGCTCCGAAACGGCCACCATGCCGATGCAGTCGCTCTGTACGATCAGGCCTTTCAGCAAATTTCGCCCGATGAACAGCCCCCGTTCGCCGAGCTGTGGTGCCGCCGGGCCGATGCGCTGCTTGCGCTTGACCGTCCTGATGAAGCGGTCCAAAGCTTCGAGTCATGCGCGGCATGGACCCATGACCTTCCCGATCTTCAGCCGCTGCGAGAAGAGGCCGTCCACAGGATCGATGCAATCCTGGCTGAAGGACGATAACCCTCGCGAGCATTACATCCACACGCGATCGAAAATTCGAATCCGGCGCGCTGTAAAACGGAGTTCAGCATCCCCTTTTCTGGAGTCCCACGCGAGATGCGGGGGATCTCACGAAGCCAGACGTGACCTCCAGGACAGACTCTGCGAGCAGCCGCAAGCGGCGAAGCCATCACCCGGCAGGATTAGGAGCTGCGGTATACGGCATGGACCTGCCAGCGCTGTTTCACGGCTGGTAGACCGGCAGGTCCATCACCTGGAAGTGATCTTCGGCTGTCTCGCGGACATGGAAGCTGAACTCGGATTGGGTATCACCTTCCGGTGCGCCGCAGCACGGCCCCAGGACGAGGAGCGAACCATCTTCGTTTTGAAATGTGACCTGGAATGAGAATTCGCCCGATATCGGCTCTTGCTCCTCGACCGGCTGGATCAAGGCCGCTTCCAGGCAGACCGCGCCGTTGAGGGTGCAAGCCGCCTGGAACAGCGCCGGTTGGTTAGCGGGGTCGAGCCCCGGATTGTGACCGATCATGACATCATATGAACCACCGTACAGGTCTGCGGCGCGCGCAAAATCGCCCTCATGCAGGGCGCGAAAGAAATCCATCAGGGTTTGCCGCGCAGCCGCCTGATCGGAGGATCGGTCATCCGCCGCCTTGGGTGTCTGAGGCCCATGGCAGGCAGCGATAAGCAGAACGGGAAACAGCAAGCCGGAAAGAAGCAGTGCGCTCGTCTTCGACATGGCACATTTCTCCACCAAAATTTACTCGCCGCCCACAGCCGGCAGGCATTGGTCCTGCCAGGGCAAACCCGAAGTCACACTCAGGTCGCCCAGGTAGGTACTCCACAGGTTTACATCGTACAGACCGACCTCGAGCACGCCGAGATCGAATTCCAGGTAGCCGCCGGAGCAGTCTGGCCCGCATCCGACCAGGAAAGGCTTCGTTTCACGCAGTTTGAAGGTGGTCTCGAAATCGATCT
>JBJYWH010000216.1:0-11260 GCA_046259355.1 Anaerolineales bacterium | reverse complement strand
CTGGAGGGCGAGGGCGTGACCGCCGGCGTGCTGCGCCCCGGCATGGCGCCGGTCCCCCAGGCGGGGGGGACGGTGAACGAAATCGACACGCTGGTCGGAATTTACGAGGACCTGTACACGCGCTACGCGCAGAATCTGGAAGCGGTCGATCCGCAGCTGGCGGCGAAGTTTTCCGACCGGCTGGGGGAGGAGTACCAGGCCAAGGTTGAGCCGCTGCTGGCTCGCCGATTGAAGCTGACCGCCAGCCGCCGCCGGCGACGCTGGGGTTTGTTCCGGGCCATCGGACGCGGCTTGAGTAAGTTCGCCCGCTTCATTGGAAAGACGACCGTCACGCTGGTCCAGGCCGGATCGCGCATGGTGCTGCAGGAAGCGGTCAACATGGTCAAGGGACGCGTGCGTGAGCTCTTCGAAGGCCGGGTGAACACGCTCATCGCCCGCCTGGCGGCGAAGTTTGGCCCGCTGGGACCGCTGGTGCAGGGCAAGCTGAAGGCGGCGCTTGACCGCTGGTGGATCCGCACGCGCGATCGCATCACCGGCCGGCTGGCGCGCCAGGCGACGCAAACAGCCCAGGCCGGTGTGGCTGCAGCCCAGCCACCGGCGGCGGAAGCGGTCGAGCCGGATGATACCGGAGCGAATGAGGTGTCGATCGATGAATCCGAGTTCGCCGGGGATGAGTGCGATACGTCGGGAAGCTGGTACGAGGACTACTGGGATCAGATTGCCGTGCCGGCGTTGAAAGAGGATCACAAGTACTGTTCCGACTGGACCCACTACAGCAGCTGCCTTTACGCGCAGGCGCGACAGGGCGTTTGCGCGGAAGACGCCCATGCCGCCTGCGAGGAGCTGTATGCAGCAATTCCACCTACCGGAGGCGCGGCGACGGTATCCATCGTCGATGATGCTGTATATCACCTCGACTCCAACAACCACTTCGATATCACCTTCTCGCTGGGAGGCGGGCCGGTTAGCGGCTATATCGCCTGGGATTGGAAGGACGATTTCTTCGGCGAGGGCAGGTGCGTTGTGGAAAGCACGTTCACCTTTACGGGCAGTTTTGACCCGAACACATGCATCTTGAGCGGGACCGGCGTGCACACGATGAACAAACTGGAGGTGCAGGAGGGCGATTGCCTGGGCGTGGGAGATTCCTTTGAAAAAACCATCCCCTTCCGCATGGATCTCAACAAAGGCACGCTCAATACCTGTGCCAAGCTGCCGAGCACTCCGTTATGCACCCTGGAAACGATTGGAGATTACATTAAATAGGTTGCCTGATCCGGTTGCGGGAATCCATCAAGTCGAGAAGGAAGCCTATGAGTACTTTGCGAATAGGACGTAACATCCTGCTGCGACGAGCGAGATTGGGCTGGCTGCTTGCTGGAATCGCGTCGTGCGTTTTGTTGGCAAGCTGCGCTCGTTCGAACAGCGAGCGCTCCCTCGACGAAGCCACCCTGCTGCTCATCGCCGCGTACCAGCGCATGGATGATGCCGATTCAACTGCACGGGTTGGTCGGTCCGGCTTGATGGCCCCGGGGCTCTCTGCACTGCAAGCCAATGGCACGAACCGGAACGAGGTTGAAGCGCTGATCCGCATCCGCCAGGATTTGTACGCCGACCAGCTGGCCAAGGTCGACGAACTCTACGGCGGCGATCAGGCGGCGAGAATCAAGGTGAGCCTCGAGCAGGAGCAGCAGCAGAAGATCGAATCCCTGCTCAAGGCGGCCGAGCGCTTGAAGCGCAGCCGAGCCCGAAGGGATCGCGGCATCTTCGGGTTCTTCCGCCGCATCGGACGCGGTATCGCCAACGTGGCCACGCGCGGTCTGCGCACGATCGGAAAGGTGACGCGCTTCGTGGTGACGAAGCTCGGCCCCGAGGTGGTCAGGGATATGGTGATGAAGCGGGTGCAGGCGCTGAACGCGCTCATCCAGGGCCGGTTTGACTTGATGTGGGCGCGTGTGCGGAGCCGGCTGGGTGGGCCGCTGACCACAATCCTGCGGCAGGTTGTCGACCAGGCGTTCGTATACGAGCGCGACCGGCTGGTGGCTGGCCTCGGTCTGGGACGGAGGGCGGCAGCCGGGGACGCCTCCGACGAGCAGGCGGAGGACGAGTACGAGGTTGGAACGCCGGTCGGACCGGAGGGAGAGGGTGGGTACGACGAGGAAATTGCCTGCGGCGATTACGCGTGGATTGAGGCCTATTTCGAGGGTGTGCAGGGCGAGCTCATCGCCGAAGGCCGGAACTGCAGACTGGCCGAGGCTTTTGCCTACCGGGCATGTCTTTTCGATCGAACGAGTGAAGGTGCTTGCAAGGACGAAGCGCTGGACGCCTGCCAATCGCTCTATGAAGCGATTCCGCCCAATCTGCCGGCAGGCGGCGCGACCTTTACCGGCAAGACGATTTATGGCGGTGCGGTGCGCAACGAGGTGACCATTACGATTTCCGGGAGCGGCGGGGCCAGCGGGCAGCTGTACTATGAACTGTATGACAGCGTTATGGATTGCACCATCAAAGCCACGACCACGATCGAGGGCCGCTTCGATGCGGACACCTGCACCGTGAACGGGACGGCACAGTATGAATCCGTCTATGACGGGAAGATCTGTGTGAGCGTTTGCGGCATCGCTCCCAGCTCGCCCGCCGCCTGCCCGCTGACAATATCCGGCCCAACCGTCTGGGCAGCCGAACTGGAAGACGACAAGCTGTCCGGTGCGATCGGCGACAAATCATGCGACCCGCATTGTTTTGGCTTCTCGGCCACCCGATGAGATCCCTGGAGCCGATCGTCAGCCTGTCTGCCGGGACCATACTCGAGCCGAAGGGTATTGGCGCATAAGAATGAAAGTGAGGATCGAGGTCGATGGGAGATGAGTTCAAGCTCAGCGGTCTGACCGGCCAGTACAGCGGGCAGGAGTTCCCACTCGAGCCCGGCGAGCATATCGTCGGTCGCGGGGAGGGGTCCGACCTGCAGCTGATGGACCCGCGCGTTTCGCGCCAGCATGCGCGCCTGACGCTCGCGCGGGACGCATGCCGGATCGTGGACATGGGCAGCACCGACGGCACCTACCTGAACGGTGAACGGGTGACCGAGGCGGCCTTAAAGGACGGGGATAAACTGCGCTTCGGGGGGTCGGTCTTCCTTTTCCATGCACCCTCATCCATCCCCACCGGGCAGGATGCAATTCCAACCCTGCTTGATGTCAGCACCTCTGCGCCGACCAGCCTGGCAGGAGCGGCTGAAGATCGGCCGCAAGCCGAGGCCACCCGCGTCAGTTCATCGGCGCCGCAGCCAGAACCTCCGGCGGGTGCACCGGCCAGGACCCCACCGGCCGTGGCGCCCCCGGGACCGCCGGCCGGTGAGCCTCCGGCTGCACCGGTCCGCCGGCCTCCTGCGTGGCGCTGGATTCTGTACCTGGGTGCCGGGCTGGCCGGCTTGGCGCTGGTTGTGATCGTGCTGCTGATGATCCTGGGAGGTGCCGAGTCCGGATCTACCAATGAAGTGGCTCAGGCTACGACGGTCTTTGATGCCCCGACCGCCGGACCGACCTGGACACCGCTGGCGCTGATCCCGGCGGCGACGGATTCACGCGCAGCCCCACCGACGGCACAGCCGGTTACGGAGCCTACGACAGGGCCGCTCCCAACGGCCACCACCGAAGCGGCGCTGCCCATGGCCGCATCGGACCGGGATCAAATTGCTTTCGTTTCCGACCGCTCCGGACGGCCTCAGATCTACCTGATCACGATCGAAAGCGGTGAGATTGTTCAACTCACCGACCTGCCGTCCGGCGCCTGCCAGCCGGCCTGGAATCCGGATGGGGAACGGCTGGCATTCATCTCGCCCTGCAGCGTGAACCGCGAGGAATACAGCGGTACCTCGATCTACCTGCTTCACGTCGGGGCACAGGAGACGGTTTCTGGACCGACCCCGTTGATCAGCAGCCTGACCGGAGGGGAATATGATCCGGCCTGGTCGCCGGATGGAAGCGAAATCGCCTTCACCTCGCTGCGCACCGGCCGGCCGCAGATATTCGTCGCTGCAGCCGATGGCTCTGGAGAACGCAATCTGAACAACGACCTGGCCTACAACTGGTCTCCAAGCTGGGCGCCGGATGGGAGCCGGCTGGCGTTTCTTTCCGGCCGGAGCGGCCAGGAGGAGATCTGGCTGGTGCCGTCCGGGGGTGGAGAAGAAACCCGCTTCACGCGCGGCGACGGCAAGAATGTTAACCGGCCTTCCTGGTCGCCGGATGGTGCGGCAATCGTCTTCGAGAAGGTCGTTGGGAATATTCCCCGCCTGATCGCTGCGCCGCTGGCGGATGGCGGCGTGCGGGAGGTGCAGGTCTGCCAGGAAGGAGGGCTTTCGCTGCAGCCGATGGGAGAACCGGCCTGGTCCACGGATGGCAGCTGGCTGGTATTTGCCACCTGGCCGGATGGCGTTTCGCATCGCATCGCGATCCTGCGCCCCGGATGCAGCGAATACCAGGAACTCACCCCGCCTGGATCGATTGATTTCGATCCGGCCTGGCGCCCTGCACCTTGATGCTGGCGGGTGGATTGGACCGCCGCGGGACGACATGACTCTGCTCCAACTGCTCGAACGGCTGGAGACCCCCTACTGCGAACGCCTCGGCCCGGGGTGGTTCGCGGAGCCGCTCAACGCGATCAGCAACCTGGCTTTCCTGATCACGGCCGTCCTGGCGGCGCGATGGATTCAACGGCAGGCAGGCCTGAGCGGGTCTGCCCGGGCACTGCCCTGGTCGATCGGGGAGGTGGGGCTGGCCAGTGCGCTCTATCACACCTTGCGAGGGCCGATAACCTTCGCGCTGGACGCCCTCTCACTGCTTTCCTTCGTCCTGCTGGTGATCCTGGTCGTGCTGCGTGCGTCCGAGATGAGGCTGGCGCTCGTCGCTGTTGTTATGCTGACCTTCCTGGGGCTGGAATCCGCGGCTCTCTTGTTGCTGCCGCAGCCATTTCTCCATGGTTCGGCCACCTACCTGGTCATGCTGCTGACGCTCCTGCTGCTGATGGCTTTGATCGCAAGGAAACGCCCGGCACGGGTCATGATGATGGTTCCGATCGCGCTGCTCTTTGCCGCGGCGATCCTCTTCCGAACGATCGATATCGCCGTCTGCCCCTGGCTGCCGATTGGGACCCATTTTCTCTGGCACCTGTCTGCCGCGGCGGCGGCGTTCTATGTCATCCGGTTCGCGGTTCGGATGGAAGCGGCTCGGAGCATCTGACCTCCTGTGACGCGCTCAAGCGGGCGCTGACCACCGGCTGAGCACACGTCGATAGAAGATTGAGCCGTGATGCGTCGCGCCGGACCCCTATGCGAAACATGCCGTGCGGCAGGTCTGCCCTACGACTTGCCAGAAGTCGCAAATTCCATGAGGATAGTGGCGCGCATCGAATAACGCGAGATACCCGGCTGCGAGGCAGCCTGCTATCAGGAGGCTCACCATGATTTGCGAACGCTGTGGTTCCACGATACCGGAAGGCCAGAAATTCTGTGGGCAATGCGGCGCGCCGGCGCCGTCGACGGCTCGCCCGGTGGCCGCATCCACGCCACCGCCGGCCGCTGCCTCACAGCCGGCCGCGCCCTCCGGATCGCGCTTAAACACCCGCACCTGCTTGCTCGTCGGCCTGGGCTGCCTGGTCATCCTGGCGATCGGCGCCTGTCTTGCGGTCGCGTTTTTCCTTCCCATCGGGCGTGCTGCATTCGAGAACGTCCGGGAACAATTCGGCTTGACCGATATTCAGCAGATCAGAACGGCCATCGTCCAGCCGGTCCCGGATGAAGCGCTGCCGGTCGAGCTGGTCACACCGACGGCGGAGTCCATTCCCGACTTCTGCGCCGACCCGCTGTGCCTGTCCTTTCCATCCGGTTTGGGTTTCACGGCGACGGCCAGCACCGAGCCCGCCCAGCTCGAACCGGATTTCTGGGCGATCCCCGAACACCTGAATGTCGTCTTCGCCGGGTACCCCCTGACCGATACGCTTCACACGCCCCACATCGGCGTGTACGACACGGCCAGCTTCCGTGCCGTTAATCCGAACGTGGGTGACAGGCTGGATGAGCTGCAGGCGCTACTCGATGCCCGCCCGGCGGCGCCCGACTCGGTGCCGCTCGTTCCGGTCTTCAATGCGGCCCAGATGATCACCGCCGCGGTCGAATACATCGACTTCGATGGCGGTTCAGGCGTGCGGTTCGTCACACAGTACGGCCAGGCCGTTTGGCCGATCAACAACAAGGACATGTTTTATGCCTTCACCGGCTTGAGCGACGATGGATCGCTGCTCATCACGGCTATCATGCCGGTCGCCAACCAGGCGCTGCCCGATGATGCCGAGGAGGTCCTGGCCGGCGATATGCAGAGCTTTGAACAGGGCTATGAAGACTACCTGGCCGCGACCGAGTCGATGCTTGATTCCGCGCCGCCCGCCAGTTTTACGCCGAATCTTGATCTGCTCGACGACCTGATGGGTTCGATCCAGCTCACACCGTAATATCCGGCATGGCTCTCCGGGTTTCGAGAGCCGGGAAAGCGAGGCTGAGCATGCGTATGAGCACCGTGACGGCGACAGCCGTATTCCTGTTTCTCCTGCAAGCACTGCGGGTGCTCTTTTCGACTCTGTTCGGAATCATCTACGATCAGGTCTTCGAGGGCCCGCTCACGTCCTGGTTGATTATCAGCGCCGGGATGGTCTTTGCGGTCATGCTGATGCCGCTGCTCAGCACCCGCATCGACCGTGGCCGGACCGCCTCGGCGCTGGCCCTGCTGGCCATCCTCGTGCGCCCGCTGCTGACGATCAACGCGGCCAGCGTGCGCTACTTCGGGGCGCTGATCCTGACGGCAGCCGCGGCTGGCTATCTGGCTCTCGTCTTGAGACGGCGGGATCTGACGTGGCGGGCGCTGATCTGGGCTTTGATCGCTGAACAGGTCCTGCGAGCGCTGGGCGATACGTTGGATCTCAGTTTGCAGTCTGTCTCGCTGCCGGTAGTGATCCTGATCTGCCTGATGCTGGCGGTATGGGTTCTGCGCACCGGCTTTCACGCTCAAACGGATGAGATCCGGGCGGGCGGGATTTCATGGCTTCCCGCGCTCGGGTTGGGCGCATTTCTATTCCTGGAAACCTCACTGCTGGCGCTGCCGGCGGCGATTGCTCGCTGGGCGGACCTGGCCTACGCCCCGCTGGCGCTGCTCGTCCTGCTCGCGACGGCTGTGCCGTTTCTCCTGCCGTTGGGCTGGGTCTCGAAGTTCGGCGCGCGTCTGCTGCTGGCTTTCCTGCTGCTGGGGGGTGTCATGGTCGGTTATTTCGGCCGCGGCTGGGCGGCCGGCGCAGGGCTGGTGCTGGCGCAGGCGGGGGCCTGCCTGGGATTCGTCCTGCTGCTATCGGGCCGGGACGCGCAGCAGCCGTGGAAAGGCGGTCCGCTTGCTGTTGGGCTGCTCTTCTTCCTGCTGTTGAATTTCGCCAACGCCTTTACTTTCACATATCCCTACACCCTGCCGGCGATGCGCGGACTCGGCTGGGTGGTATATGGCGCAGCCGGGTTGATTGTGACGGCCAGCTTCCTGCTCCCGAGAAGCACGGTGTCTGATCGTGCTCCTGGCCCTGCTTTCGGCCTGGGGGCGGCCGCGTCCCTGGCGGGCGTGCTGGTGCTTGTGATCGTAGCCATCCGGCCGCTGCCCGCGGCCCCGCTGCCGGAAACGGGCACCCTGCGGCTGGCGACCTGGAACATCCACTATGGATACGACGATGCCTGGCATACCACGCTGCCCGAGATGGTCGAGGCGATCGCGGCGGCCGGCGTGGACGTCATCGCCCTGCAGGAGGTCGACGCCGGGCGCATGACCAGCTACAGCGTCGACGATGCTTACTTCCTGGGTCGGCGGCTGCACATGCAGGTGGCGTATTTACCGGCCATGGAGCACCTGACCGGGGTTGCCCTGCTCTATAAAGGCGAGCGCGGGCCGGTCGAGAGCACCCTGCTGCCTTCGCAGCAGGAGCAAACGGGGATCGTGCGAGCGCGCATTTCAGCCGGGGCTGGTGAGTTCGAGGCGCATGCGATCTGGCTCGGGCTGTCGGACGAGGATACGATGGCGCAGATTCGGGCCGCGCTCGATTTCATCGGTTCCGGAACGCGCGCCAGCTTCGGCGGCGATTTCAACGCCGAGGACACGGAGCCGGAGATCGCTGCAGTGCGGGAGGCGGGATTTGCCGATCCTTTCCAGCTGCTGGGGATCGAACCTGCGCCCCTGACCGATCCGGCCATCTCGCCCATCAAGCGCATCGATTTCGTCTTCGTGCGCGGGCTGATCCCGGTGCGGGCCTGGGTGGCCGATTCGCTGGCCTCCGACCACCGCATGGTGGTGGTCGAGATCGCGGCTGAATAGGCACTGCGCGAGCGCGCCGGGAACGGTTGAGGCGAGGGGAATTTCGATCATGCCGTGGGCGGACGCCAGCGGTTTACGGATCTTCTACCAGACTGCTCCCGCGCCGGGGGGCGGCACCTCCACCCCTGTGCTTTTCCTCCATGGGCTCGGATCGTGCGCCGAGGATTGGGCGCTGCAGGTGGCGGCGTTCTCGGCCGAGCGAACCGTGATCACGCTCGACCTGCCCGGCCATGGCCAGTCCGGCCGGCTGTCCGGCTGGCCGACGATACAGGACTATGCCGCCGCCTCGCTGGCGCCCCTCGATGTGCAGGGAGTCGAACGTGCTGACGTGATCGGGCTGTCACTGGGCGGGCTGGTCGCGCTTCAACTGGGCCTTGATCACCCCGAACGGGTCCGTTCGCTGACGCTGGTCAACGCCTTCGCCCGGATGCGGGTGCCATGGAACGGCCTGCCCCGCATCCTGGGGCGAATCCTGCTCCTGCTCGCCGGACCGATGGATTGGCTGGGTACGTGGGTGGCGGCGGGCCTCTTTCCGCATCCCGATCAAGAGCCGCTCCGGCGGCTGGCGGCGGAACGCCTGGCCTCCAACAGCCGCCGTTCCTACCTGCAGGCGGCGGTGGCGGTGGCGCGCTTCGACCAGCGCCCTGCGCTGGGACGCATTCGTCTGCCGGTGCAGGTCATCGCCGGGGAGCAGGATCGCACGGTCTCGCTGCCGGCCAAGCGGGAATTGGCCGAGCGCATCGCGGGCGCGCAGCTGACGATCCTGCCTGGATCGGGGCATGCGTCACCGATCGACGCGCCCTCGGCGTTCAATCAGGTTGTGCGGAATTTCCTGCGCGAAGTTGATACCTCGGCCCGGTAAAAGGGATCAGTTGCCGAGTTCGGCGTCGATCACCTGCTGGAAAGCCTGCAGCGGCTGTGCGCCGACGAGCGGCACGCCGTTGATGAAGAACGTCGGCGTCCCGGTCACTCCCAGGCCGGCGGCATAGCGCGCGTCGGCTTCCACTTCGGCTGCCATCTGGCCTGATTCGATGCAGGCGATGAGAGCGTCCGGATCCAGGCCGGCTTCCGCTGCGTACGCCCGGTAAGTCTCCGTGTTCCAGTCCGAGAATTCGCCCGAGAAGAGCAGATCGTGGAACGGCCAGAACCCGCCCTGTTCGTCGGCGCACTCTGCCGCCTGGGCGGCCTCGTAGCCTCCCACGACCGGGAAGTCGCGGTAGATGAAGCGGATCTGATCCGGGTACGCGGCCATTAGTGCCGGGAAGGTCTCGGCCTGGAACCGCACACAGTACGGGCAGTGGAAGTCGCTGAATTCGATGATCGTGATGGGCGCGTCGGGCGGGCCGAGCGCGGGATCGTCGTCCGCCTCCACGTCGAGGCGCATCTGCGGCGGTTCGAGCGGGATCGGGTCGGTCGGGGCGGCAGCCGCAACGGCGGCGGGTGCGGGTTGAGCGCCCGGCCGGCCCCAGAAGATGTATCCGGCCGCCAGCCCGGTGACGAACGCCAGCGGGATGAGCAGCGCGTACAGCGGCCGGCGCGGGATGGACACGTCCCGGTTCGGGACGGCGGCGGGTTCCTCGGCCGGTTCGATTTCTGGATTGGGGGAGGTCTCTTCTGTCATGGGCGGCATTATAGCACGCCCTGATGGGGTTGATGACCTTGACAACGGGTTTCGAAGGGTCTATTCTGTCAGTAGACCGACTGGTCAGTCTAGTATGCCGAAAAAGGAAACCACGCCGCAGGATCGGCGCGAACAGATTCTGGATGCCGCCGAGCAGGTTTTCGCCCAGAAGGGGTTTGACAAGGCGCGCATGGACGACATCGTCGCCGTCTCCGGCCTCTCAAAGGGCGCCCTCTATTGGTACTACAAAAGCAAGGATGCGCTCATCAAGGCGCTGCTTGACAAGATCTTCAGCGGCGACCTGCGGGCGGCGGAGTCGCTGGCAGCGGCCGAGGGCTCGGCCGCTGAACGGCTGCAGATCTTTTACCGAACTTCGGTGGAGGAAATCCGGCGCTTCGAGAAGCTGATGCCGTTGGGCTACGAATTTCTGGCGCTGGCGGCCCGGCGCAAGACCGTTCGACGTGTGGTCGGAGGGTACTACCACCGCTTCCACGCCGTCCTGAGCGAGCTTCTTCGGCAGGGCATCGAACAGGGGGAATTCAAGAGTGTCCCCGTGGAGGATACGGCCCTGGCGATGGTCGGCATGCTGGAGGGCATTGCACTGCTGTGGGTGGTCGACCCGGATTGGATCGATTGGGATCGAATCGGCGATCTGCCGCTCAAGATATTCATACAATCGCTGGAAAAGGAGCAGGGTCAGCGTGGACGGAAACGAAACGGGACAGGTTGAAAAGCTGAGCGAGCCGCAGCCGCCACGCGGGATCATGCGCTGGCTGGCCCGGCTGCCGATCGCACTGTATCGCGCCGGATTGGGAGGCCTGCTGGGCTCACGCTTCCTGCGCCTCAAGCACACCGGACGCGTGAGCGGAAAGCCGCGCTCCACCGTGCTCGAGATGCTCGACATGGACCGCGAGCGAGGCGAGTACTTTGTGGCCTCCGGTTGGGGGGAGCGTTCGGATTGGGTGAAGAACATCCAGGCCGATCCGCAGGTCGAGATCCAGGTTGGAAGCCGGCGCATGGAGGCTCGCGCCCGCCGGCTGACGCCGGAGCAGGCCGCCGAAAAGATGGCGCGGTATGGACAGAAACACCCCGGGACGCTTCAGAGCCTGGCGCGCGTGATGGGCTACCGCGTTAAACCGAACGAGCAGGCCTACCGGGAGCTTGGCCGCCAGGTCCTGGTCTTCGTCTTTGAGACGGAGGGACCAGGGTAGGGTTGAAGGCCGTCGTTGACGGCAGCGAGTCTGGA
>JBJYWH010000215.1:0-3932 GCA_046259355.1 Anaerolineales bacterium | reverse complement strand
TCTCAAGGCGGCCGCCAACTGGCAGATCGAAATAAAGACGCAGTACCCTGCGGTCTCGATCGAGCAGCGCTTGCCAATCACCCCGCACTTGCGCGTCGATCAACACGCCAAAGCTGATCTGGCTCTCATCCGATCCAGCCTCGTCCGGGATGGGCAGGTCGCGCTGTTTTTCACCGGAGATTTGAATAAACATACCTTGGCCGGCATCTCCTTTGTGCAGCTGGCCGGTTGAATGCAGGAACCGGGGACCAAAACCCAATGTGACAGCCCTGCGGCTCCGTTTCTGGATCTCCGTGCGTAGATTCTGGAGGGCGGTGCGAATTCGTGGCGTTGGTTGGAGATATGCCTGAAGAGCAACATAGGCCTCATCCGGTGCTTGCTCCAGAAACGCCATGATGGCCGAGGAAGCGGATTTCTCTTTTTCGATCACCTCTGACATGGAGTCCCCACCTGCGAAGATGCGAACTCCGTCCGATTCGAGCACAGGGTTTTCCGAAGGAAGGGTGCCCTCCTTTTCATAGGCTGCAACCATCTCCCGTGCCCGGACCTTCGCAGACTCGACATTGGGCTGATTAAACGGGTTGATCCCCAGCCTTTCGCCAGCAATTGCAGTGGCTACCTCCCATAAATACATCAAAGCGCCCAGATCATAGGTATCGTCATAAGCCATCTCGACGACGGGGTGGCCGCTTTGCCGCAGCGCTTCGATCTTCTTCGCATGCGTGGAGCTGCCTCGTTTTCGTATCCAGGCAAATAATCGGTCATTGCGGTATGACTCGGGGCCGAGAAGAGCTTCGTGCGCAACAGGAAGGATCCCTTTCCCCTCTTTCCCGGTGCTCTCCGCCAGGAGCTGCTCCAACCAGTCCGCAAAGCTTTCCAGCTCGTTCTCGATGACGAACGTGAGCTTGTCTTTCCCAGAAAGGGCGAGTTCGCCCATCAGGGCTCCCAGCTTTGCGGATGGATTATCAGAGACCGGAAGCGATCCATCGCAAACCGTCATCGCCTGCTTTGCCCTGCCAAGCAGCTTCTCGAGATCCACACCGATCAATGCGGCTGGAACCAGTCCAAAGAACGAGAGTGCAGAATATCGTCCGCCGAGGTTGGGATCATTCAGGAACAGATCGCGAAACCCATGGTCCGCTGCAATGGCCTCGAGTTTGCTGCCCGGATCCGTCACTCCAACAAAATGTGAACCCGCCGTTTCGCTTCCTACAAGGTCCTGGACACGGTTGAACATGGTCCGGAAAAGCGAAAGTGTCTCAACCGTTGAGCCTGATTTCGTTGATACGATGAAGAGCGTATGCTCCAGTTCAAGCCGGTGAAGGACCGATTCGATCTCGTCCGGATGGGTGCTATCCAGAACGGTAAGGTTGAGATAACCCGGAGAAGCGCCGAAGGTCCGCATGAAAACATCCGGTGCAAGGCTCGAGCCCCCCATTCCGAGCAGAACGGCTTCTTTGAATCCATCCCTCCGAACCTGGTCGCTGAATGCCTGCAGACGCGGGAGTTCCGGCTGCATACTCAACGGCAAGTCAAGCCAACCCAGCCGATTCGTGATTTCCTTCGGATCGGGCTTCCATAGCGTATAGTCGTGCTCCCAGATACGCTTCAGCAGCACTTCGGAATCGAAAGCATCCAGAGCATCGCGGATAACGTTCTGTTCGTTCACATCGATTTCGATCGCATTCTGGAGACCAAGTAATTTCGTCGCTTTGGTTTCGATCGCCGCAAGGAGGGATTGATAGGCGGTCGAAAACGCCTGGACCCCCTCAACCTGAAGCTGCTCACAAACGCGCCCCAGATCGACACCGGCTTTTTCCAGCTGCTCCAGTTCATGACGCGCTTGATCGACATCCTCTGTCAACGTGTCCGCCACCGTTCCATGATCCTGGAAGAACTTCAAGGTCGCCGGTGGCACGGTGTTCACCGTTTCGGGACCGATCAAAGCATCGACGTACATCGTGTCCGGGTAGCGATCATCCTTGGTGGATGTGCTCGCCCACAGCGGGCGTTGTGGTCGGGCGCCAGCCGCCTCCAGTTTCTTCCAACGATCGCCGGAAAAGATCTCACGGAAAATCTGGTAGGCGACCTTGGAGTTCGCAATGCCTGCCTTCCCGCGCAGATCTTCGCGGCCAGCCTTTTCCAGCAACCGGTCTACGGCTGTGTCGACCCGGCTGACGAAAAACGAGGCGACGGAAGCGACCTTTCCAGGATCGCCTCCGGCTGCGATCAGGTCTTCCAGGCCGTCAAGATAGGCATCTGCCACCTGCCGGTAATTCGCCTGGCTGAAGATCAAGGTCACATTGACGTTGATCCCCTGTCCGATGAGTGTCCGGATGGCTGCGATTCCCTCGGCTGTGGCCGGGACTTTGATCAGGACATTCGGCGCCTCGATCCGGTTGAAAAGGTGTTTGGCCTCTTCGACAGTGGCCGTCAAATCATTAGCCAGGGTAGGCCGAACCTCGAGGCTGACGTACCCATCGAGACCCTGCGAGCTGTCATAGACCGGGCGCAAGATGCCTGCTGCCTCGCGAATATCCTCAATGACTAGGGCCTCATAAAGCTCATCGGTGGGAAGGCCCTGACGAGCGTGTCGCAACAGGGGCAGGTCATAATCATCGCTGCCAGCGATTGCCCGTTCGAAGATCGAAGGGTTCGACGTCATTCCCAGCACGCCTTGATCCACGAGATCCTTAAGGCCTCCATTGGCAATTAATGCTCGCTGGATGTTGTCATACCAGATCGATTGGCCGTGTTGTCTCAGATTTTCCAGTTTATTCATCAAGCCCGTATCCTTTCTTTTCCGCGATCAGGGCATGGGTAAGTTCAGCCCTGGCCAAGCACCGGGAGTATTACCCCATGAACGGCGCGCGCCGCGTCTGAAGCGAGGAACATAATCGCATCACTCAATGCCTCGGGATTGACCCAGGACGAGTAGTCGGCATTCGACATCGCACGACGGTTTTCGGGCGTATCGATCGTACCCGGGATGACGGCGTTGACGTGGATGCCCTTGTGCTTGACCTCTGCCGATAGACTCTCCGTCAGCCTGAGGACGGCAGACTTTGCCGCCGAGTAGGCCGCAGCGTTGGCGACACCCTTGAGACCGGGGCGCGCACCGACATTTACAATATGCCCCCGAGAGCGTTTGATCATATGCGGCAGCACCGCTCGCGAGGTAAGAAATACGGAACGCGCATTGAGATTTAGCATCAGGTCCCATTCATCCACAAGCGCTTCCGCGACAGGCGTCCCCGCCCGGTACCCGCCCGCGATATTGAAGAGCATGTCGATCCGGCCGAATTTCTTGATCGTCTTTTCAACCGCCTCGCCAACCGAGTCCTCTTGTGTCAGGTCAATGGATCCGATCAGCAGATGCTGATCCCCATCCGCGAGGTCACCACATGTCTCACGCAGGCGATCAGGATAGAGATCCACAAGGGAAAGTCGTGCTCCGGATTTTTCCAGTGCATGCGCAAGGACCCCACCCAGGTTTCCTGCCGCACCGGTAACAAGGGCCACTCTTCCTGTGAAATCGAACATCTTCCCTCCTGCATCTGTGGTCCAGGGCTCGGGACCCATCAACGAATGCTATGGGCATCGTCCTGCCTCGGTACGTACGTCCCGAACAGCGTTCCAGATCGATTATATCCAAGCCGGTACCGAATCGACCTAAGCAGGCATTAAGACTTCTTTAAGTTCACATCCGGAGGGGCGCGGTTTATCCCATCCGTCATGCCCTGCGGCAGCCTGCAGGTGCGAGAGAGGCAGGCATCGGCTACAATGATCCTCACGGAACCGAGGCGACCTCAGGATGAGCGAGATCATAAGACTTCCCACGCCGAAAATAACCGGAGACATCAGCCTGGAAGCTGCTCTCTATCAACGCAGAACGATTCATAGGCAACTTGCGATTGCTAAACGGACATTGA
>JBJYWH010000214.1:0-7962 GCA_046259355.1 Anaerolineales bacterium | reverse complement strand
CGTGGCACGGTGTGCAGTCCTGCTCGAAGAGCGCGACCCCTGCCGCCGCCGGTGAGATATGAGCCAGTTGGGCCGGCATCACGGTTGGGGTCTCCGTTGCGGCGCTCGGGGTTGGGCTTTGCGGAGATGCAGCGCCGCAGGCTGCCAGCAGCAGAGTGGATAGGCTTATCAGTATTGGCACGTACAACCTGAACTTCATGGTTCCATCCTCGATTTGTCTTTCATCCGGCAGGCATCCCACCGGCTCGATGTACTCACGGTCCATGGCGCGAGGCGAGGAACTGCACCAGCAGGTTCACTTCGCCCGAGCTGATGTTCCCCCCGTAGGCAGGCATGTTGTTGGCGCCATTCAGTATGCGGATGGTGATCTGCTCTTCGCTCAAACGGTCGCCGACGGCCGTCAGGTCGGGTCCGCGCTGCCCGCCCTGGCCATCGATGCTGTGGCAGTACTGGCAGCCCTTGACGGCGAACAGCTGCGAACCCTGCCAGATCGGGCCGCTCTCCGCTCCGACCTGCTGCGGGTCGAGCGGCCGGGCATTGAAATCGGGCGACCACGGCGCCCTGGTCGCCAGGTACCACAGGATGCCGATCATCATCACCGCGATCAGGGCGGTGGCCATGGCCCACGGCCGGCGGAAGGGGTGCCGCTCACCTCGATTGGCGAGCAGCGGCAGCAGGATGAGCGCCAGCCCGAAGAGCAGCGGGGCGCCGATGATCACGTAGGGCTCCAGTGCCGGGGGGATGAGCGCCAGCACGGCGAAATACCACAGCAGATACCAATCCGGCCGGGGTTCGGCTTGAATGATTGAAGGGTCCGGTGGCTGGGTGAGTGCAGGCGGTCCGAAGATGAGTGCCAGCAGCACGATGACCACCACGACGAGAAAACCAAAGACGACATCGCGCCAGGCGACGTCCGGCCAGAATGGCACGCCGACCCGCTGGAGCATTTCCTTGTAGCGCTGGCGGTAGGTTTTCGGGTTGACAATCTGGCCGGGCTTGGGGGGTTCGCTGACCCCGTTGCGCACAACCAGGAAGATGTGGATCCCGATCAGGCCGATGAGGATCCCCGGGATCATGAAGACGTGGAAGGAGAAGAAGCGGCTCAGCGTGGCCCCGCCGATCGTCTCGCCGGCCAGCAGGAAACGGCCGAGCAGCGTTCCGATTAGCGGCGCCCGGCCGGCTTGCTCGGCGCCGACCACCACGGTCCAGACCGCATTTTGATCCCAACGCAGGAGCTGCCCGGTAAAACCCATCGCCACCGTGAGCAGCAGCAAGAAGCTGCCCGTCAGCCAGTTGAACTCGCGCGGGAACTTGTAGGCACCGGTCAGGAACACGCGCATCATGTGGATGCCGACCAGCAGCACCATCGCCGAGGCGCCCCAGAAATGGATGCCGCGCAGCAGGTTGCCCATGAAGGCATCCTCAGTGATGAAGCGCAGGCTTTCGTAGGCATCCCCGGAGGAGGAGGTATACACGCTGGCCAATGCCGCCCCGGTTACCGCCTGGACGATGAAAGCGAACAGGGTCGCACTGCCGAATACATACCACCAATTGGTTCCCGGGGGCACGGGATGCTCCGCAAGCGGTTTGATTGCAGCGCCGATTCCGGTCCGTTCCTCGACCCAGCCCCATGTTCGCCGTGCGACCTGTACGGTTTTCTTCAGCATTCCGTCTCGCTCTTCGTTCACCTGACTACCCTCAAATAATTGGCAGGGGAGACGTGCGAATCTCCACCTGGCCATCGTGGACGCGCACCGGGTATTTGATCAGCGGCCTGGGAGGCGGCCCGGCGGCCACCGTTCCGTCCTGGTAGTAGACGCCGCCGTGGCAGGGGCACATGAAGAGGTGTGCGTCATCCAGCCAGCGCACCGGGCAGCCCAGGTGAGTGCAGTTGATTGAATATGCCGTGAATTGATCCTGACTCTCACGGCGCAGCCAGGCTGCAGTCCGGGCAGTCACCCCCGCCCACGGCAGCGGGGATGCATCCTCCAGCACGACCGAGGTGGTCTCGCCGATGGAAAAATCATCCACCGCGCCGACCGCGCGCCACGTTTCCGATGTTTGTTTCAGCAGCGGGTTGAGAAGGAACCCGACGACCGGGACCCCAACGATCAGCGTACCGAGGGCGCCCAGCGCGAGCGAGAGGCCGGCCAGGAATCCACGGCGGCTGATGCGTTTACCGGCCAGGGTGAAGGAATCAGCGATGTGGCGTTCGGGATCAGCGTTCACGGAGCAGCTCTCCAATCCACCCGGCCAGAGCAATTCCGCTCAGGGCCAGGCCGATTACGGTGATTGCCGGGGATGCGACCAGCCCCCAGAAGAGGAACGTGATACCCAGCGCCAGCGTGACCGGCCAATAGGTTGGCCTGGGTAGAACTTCCGGTTTGGGCTGGCTCCAGCCAGCAGGTTGCGATTCGTGAAGGCCTCCCTCGGAAGCCTGATGTTGAAATTCCGAATTCACGCGTCTCCTCCAACCTCATGCCACGGCTTCAGCGGCCGATGGCGATGCGGATACCGTGCAAGCCGTGCGGCTGTGTGACCCGTCCGGTTCATGCGAACCCCCCGCTGACCGCCGCAGAAGTCGCGGGTTCTTCCGCCTCCCGGTCCGATGCATACCAGCGGTTGATGCCCACCAGAACCATTGCCAGGAAGACCAGGCTTCCCGGAACCCACATGGCCAATCCGCCGATTTGCTGGTCGATCTCAGCCGAGAGGCCCCATCCCTGGCGGATCAGTGGAAGAATGCCGAATGCATCCACGGGGTGCAGGTAGGCGGGATACAATCCCGGCGTCGCATACGTCAGCAGGACGCCGAGGATGCTGTTCGAAACCGCTGCGCTGAATGCATAGGGCACGATCATCAACGGCTTCAGCCGCCGTTCCGGCAGCGGATTCAGGATGGGCCAGAAGAACATCAAAGCAGCCGCCAGCATCATCAGGTGTTCGAGGATGTGGACGTTCTCGCTGGCCAGTGCCGCGTTGTAGAACAGGGGCAGGTGCCAGCCCCAAAGAACGGTCGCAAAGACGAACCAATCCAGCACCGGATTCCCGAGAATCGTCATGGCGCGCGATAGGATCGGGTGCTGCGCCGCACGCCGCAGGGACGGCGCCGGGAGTCCGGCAACCAGCAGTGGGGCAGCGACCAGCATGATGACCAGGTGCTGCAGCATGTGCGCGCTGAACAGGTACTCATCCCCCAGCGGATCGAGCGGTGACACGAGGGCAATCGCAAGCGCGGCATCCCCGGCGAAAAAAAGCACAGCCTTCGAGTGCGGTTCGGCTCGCGTGAGCCACAGGTAGCCGAGCAGGAGCAGCAGGCACCCGGCCAGCACGCTTGGCTCAAACTGCCACAGCTTGACAGCGAGATCCCAGGCTGTGCTCATGCCACCCCGCCCACCAGATAAACCGTGCTGAAGATCACCACCCAGACCATGTCGACGAAATGCCAGTAGAGGGAAAGCGTTTCAACCCCGCCGCGCCGCGAAGGACGGAGGGCGTTCCGCTGCAGCAGGAGCAGATAGATAGCCAGCATCACCAGGCCGACCGTCACGTGCAGGCCGTGCAAGCCGGTCATGGTGAAAAAGGTAGCCCCGAAGATGCTTGCGGAGATGGTGGTTCCCATAGCGAAGAGCCGGTTCCACTCCAGGACTTCCCCGACGAGGAAGCCAATCCCCAGCAGGATGGTCGCCCCCAACCACAGCCTGGTGCGGAGCGAATCGGGCCGATCCCGGTTGGCGCCTGCGCGCCAGATCGTGAAGCTGCTTGAGAAAAGCAGCGCCGAGAAGACACCCGTCTGGATTGGATCCAAGTTTTGCCTGGCGGCCAGGCCGGCCAGCGGCCGGTTGAAATAAAGATACGCCAGGATCAACAGGGCAAAGAAGATCGCTTCCGAGGCGATGAACAACAGCATGCCGATCCGATTGATGCTGCGGTGCATTAAGTTCTCCTCTCTGAAGCGGCCTGTTTCCAGTCGGCCTGGTCAGGGTGGGCAAGATCCCAGAGCGGCCGCCGGCCGCGAATAGGAGGGATGCGTTTGAAGTTGTAGACCGGCGGCGGGGAACTGGTCGCCCATTCCAGCGTCCACGCCGACCAGGGATTGTCCCCGGCCGGTTGGCCCCGACGCAGGCTAACCAAAACATTCACAATGAAGAGCAGCACCGCGCCCGCGATCATAAAGGCCCCCACAGTCGAGATCAGGTTCATGTCGCCCCAGAACGGCAGGTTGGGGTAGGTGTAGACGCGGCGCGGCATGCCGAGAATGCCGAGAATGTGCTGGACGAAAAAGGTCACATTGAAACCGATGAGCAGAGACCAGAAATGGGCTTTGCCCAAACGCTCCGACAGCAGCCGGCCGGTGATTTTCGGGAACCAGTAGTAAATCCCGGCGAAGATGGCAAAGAGCGTGCCGCCGAACAGCACGTAGTGGAAGTGAGCCACCACATAGTAGGTGTCCGTCATCTGCCAGTCGATGGGAACGACGGCGAAGGTCACCCCGCTGATTCCGCCGATGGTGAACAGCACCAGGAATGCGGTGGCGAACATCATCGAGGTCGTGAAGCGTATCTTTCCGCCCCACATGGTGGCGATCCAGTTGAAAATTTTGATGCCCGTTGGTATGGCGATCAGCATGCTGGCGGCGGAGAAGGCCAGGTTGAACGGAAGCCCCAGGCCGACGGCGAACATGTGATGGGCATATACCGCGAAGCTCAGCACGCCGATTGCGACGGACGAGCCGGCGACGAATTCATAGCCGAAGATCGGCTTGCGTGAGAAGACCGGAATGATCTCCGAGATCATGCCCCAGGCCGGCAGGATCATGATGTAGACCTCCGGGTGGCCGAAGGCCCAGAAGAACTGCTGCCAGAGAATCGGCGAGCCGCCGCTGCTGGTGACGAAGAAATTGGCGTTCAGCAGGCGGTCAGCCAGCAGCATCACCAGCGCGGCGTTCAGCGGGGGCAGGGCGAACAGCAGGATGAAGCCGTTCACCAGCACCATCCAGACGAAGAGCGGGACGCGTGTCAGGCGCATGCCATCGGCTCTCAAGGCTATGATGGTGACGATCAGGTTGATCGCCGCGGCCAAGGAGCCCACTCCGACTGTGAGCAGCCCCAGGGCCCAGTAGCTCAAGCCCTGGCTGGTAGAGAAGGTGTTGCTGCTGAGCGGCGCATAGCTGAACCACCCCGCGGTCGGCGCGCCGCCGGCGAGAAAGCTGTAATAAAGGAGTAAGCCCCCAAAAACCAGCAGCCAGAAGCTCAGTGCGTTCAGCCGTGGAAAGGCCATGTCGCGTGCGCCGATCATCAGCGGAACGAAGTAGGTAGCAAAGCCGATCAGCATCGGAACGACCACCAGGAAGATCATGGTGGTGCCGTGCATGGTGAACAGCTGGTCGTACGCGTCCGGCGAAAGCAGTGAGTTCTCCGGCCGGGCGAGCTGCAGGCGCATGATCAGCGCCTCGATTCCACCCACCAGGAAGAAGAGCAGCGTTGCCAGCAGGTACATGATGCCGATTTGTTTATGGTCAACGGATGCGATCCAGCTCAGCAGTCCTTCGGGGTCACCAGGTCTAGGGAGCGGTTTTTCTCCTGTTGGAGCGGATAATGCCTCCGTCATTTGTTCGCCTCCAGGTAAGCGACCAACTCATCAATCTGCTCGCTGCTCAGGTGAAGATCGGGCATGTTGATGCCCGGTTTAATTCCTTGGGGATCGCGAATCCAGGCCGCAAGGTTCGCCGTCGAATTTTCGATCACACCGGCTCCCAGGGTCTGGCGTTGGCTGACATGCGTCAGGTCGGGTCCGATATCGCCACCTGCGTCCGTGCCGGCGATCGTATGACAGTTGCTGCAGGGAAGCTGTTGAAAGAGCTCAGCCCCCTGGGCTGTCTTCCCGTCCGTCGGAGCAGGCGGGATGGCGACCTGATCCTCGATCCATTGGTTAAATGCTTCCGGTGACTCGGCGATCACACGAATGTGCATGTTGGCGTGCTGCAGGCCGCAGAATTCGGCGCAGGTTCCAAGATACGTGCCGGGCACATCCGCTGCCAGCCAGAAGGTGGTTGGGTGGCCGGGTGTGGCGTCCATTTTCCGACCAAGCTGTGGCACCCAGAAATCATGAATCACATCCGCTGATTCGAGCCGGACCAGCATGCGCTTGCCGACCGGGATGTGAATTTCATTGGCCGTCACGGCCCTGGAGGATGGGTAGCGCACCTCCCACCACCACTGGTGGGCGATGATCTCCATATCGGGTGTGTCGCCGGCAGGATGGGATGGATCGGCGATGACCATTACGCGTACGGTGAGGGCGAACAATCCCACCAGCAGCAGGCCGGGAGCGACGGTCCACGCGATTTCGAGCTTGCGCCGGCCCATGACCTGCGTGGGGTAGCCGCCCTCCCCCCGGCTGCGGAAGCGGATGGCGGCGTAAACTACCAGCAGGAGCACGAGCAGGAAGATCGCTCCGCCGATGACGAGGGTCAGACTGAACAATCCGGAGATTGCCCGGGCGAATTCCGATACCGGTGCGAACGGCGAGTTATTAAATGGCAAGATCACTCCTCGCGCCCTGATCCTGTGGCATGACACGCTTATGCATAAAAACCGTTTGAGTGTTGTAGATTTCGCCGACCGTACTTGGTTCTGCCCTCGCGTGCTGGCTCTACAGATAGCCGCTGCATCGACCGGACGAACCCACTTCCCCATCCTAGGCGCGAGAAGGTCGAGCGTCCTTAAGTGCGATTTAAGAAGACATTAACGCTCAAATTACGGATAAAATTCGCTGGTGAGGCAGAGGGCGCATTGGATCGGGCGATTTCGCCTCGGCACGGTGCGGGCGAATCGAAGGCAGGGATATGGATATTACCCGGTCCAGCCGGACGTTAGAACGGCAGGAGGTTGTCCGGGGCGATCTTCAAAGTGAATACCGGCACCCGCTTGACGCGGGTGCCGGGGATGCAGATTCGGTTCGGCTCACCAGGTAGTAAAAAAAAGCCCCTCTTCATGAGAGGGGCTTTTGGGTGAACTTTCTTGCGTTCTACTCGCTGTAAACCGGGCAGCCAGTCCCGCCGCTGTGGTGGCCGAGGTTGATCGATTCGGCCAATTCGATGACCCGTTCGAAATCCTCGTCGGATCCACTGCTCACCAGGATGGTGAGCATCTCGCGCAGCACATCGGCATAGGCCATGTCGTGCTTGCCATCGGCCTTCTGGATCCATTCATCCCAATCCACCGAGCCATTGGTGAAATTGAGCCAGGCTGTGATCAACTGGGCCCGCGCCCGGGCGCTTTGTCCCGTATTGTCGAGGACGAAGGATTCGAGCCGGTCAATCATATCCGGCCGGAATTCGCCGAAGGACGAGGTCACAAAGGCGCTCAGCACGCTCAGGTGCGCCCGCAGCTCACCCTTGTACACGCCGTCGCCCTCCCGCATGAAGCGCTGTATCCAGTACCCGAGCGAGGTGCGGCATTTCTCTTTATTGCGCACGAGCACCTTCAACCAGATCGTGGTCGTGCCGCCATCGTCATCGGAGACCTGCACCTTGATGTAGCGCACACCCGGTTTATCGAAGACAACGGTGGCGTTGTGGCGTACGCTGAACGGGTAGGTTCCCCACGGGCTCGGATAGGGATCCGGGCTGCTACCTGCGTTGTAGTAGACCGTATCGCTGCTGCTATCCCAGACGATGTGCAGATCATCCGATCCAGCATCGTTCATCTCGATCACAAAGTCCGTCGGCTGGCCGGCTGTGGCGATGTACCAGTCGCCGATCTTGCAGGCCTTGTTCGGTTTGTCCTTCTTGCCGGATTTCTCGGCCTGTTCGCACTCGGCCAGGTTGATCGATTTCTCGGCCTGGGCTGAGGGGGTCTGGTTCTTGACCTTGACCTGCACCTCGGCTGAGCCGGTCCGGCCGCCCTCGTCGGTGATGTTCACGACGACCGTGTATTCGCCGTCATCGCCGAAGGTCCA
>JBJYWH010000213.1:23941-31362 GCA_046259355.1 Anaerolineales bacterium | reverse complement strand
TGACGGTCAGGTTGGTGTAGTACACCGTGGCGTTCACGCAAGCGTCTGCCCCCTCCAGCGCCGCGGCGAGCGACTGCGAATCGGTCAGATCCGTTTGCAGGAAGTGAACCTTCTTCCCCCCGATCGTGTCGATCACGATCTGCGCGTTCTCTCGGTTCAGGTCGGCCTGGACGACCTCGTCCACCCGCTCATCTCCGGCCAGCGCCTGCACCGAAATGCAGCCCATCTTCCCCGCGCCGCCCAGTACGGTGATTTTCATGCCTCTGCTCCTTGGTCTTTCGCCGGCCGGCAGGAGGTTCCAACCCACCCCCTGCCACGCCCGGCATGCGCGTTTGCGGATTCACCAGTATTATGCCGCAAGTTTTGCGAATTTCCAAATAATCTTTTGACATTTTTCGAATATCGTATATTATTGGTAGCAGGAAGCGGTGATTCGTAAGCAGGTGCCCCATGGATGACCTGGATCACGCCATCGTCCAGCAGCTCCAACTGGATGGCCGCACGGCGTTCACGGAGATCGCCCAGAAGCTGGGCGTCTCGGAAGGCACGGTGCGCAACCGCTACACGCGGTTGACCGAAGAAGGCGTGCTCCAGGTCATCGGCATGATCAACCCTCACCAAATGGGAATCGATGCCCCCGCCCTGATCGGCGTGACGCTCGAGTCCGATCACTGGGATGATGCCATCAAGGAAATTGCCAACTTTGACGAGGTCAGCTACCTGGTGCTGGTATCGGGCGAATTCGATTTGATTGTTGAAGTCATGTGCCAGGATCGCGATCACCTGGCCGATTTTCTTCAGCGCACACTTCGCCAGGTGCCCGGGGTGATCCGCACGCAGACCTTCACCATCTTGCGAACGTACAAGATGGCCCTCGGTGCGAAACCCACACTCGAATCCTGGAACGAAGCCAGCTAACAGAAGATCCGCCCACAGGATCCCGATCCTGTACAAACCGACCTCAGGACCCGCTCTTGTTGGATGCCGATCGTCCTTGAGTGAGCAGGAGGATCAGATTGGACTCGAAGATTCCGGCGGTAGAGCTCATCGCAGTATCGAAGTTCTTCACCGATGTCACCGCAGTGGACAATATCACGCTTTCGATCGAGGACGGCGAGTTTTTCTCCCTGCTCGGGCCCAGCGGATGCGGCAAGACGACCACGCTGCGCATGATCGGCGGGTTCGAAATGCCCAGCCGGGGTGAGGTCCATATCGGCGGCGAACCTCAGGGCTTTAAACCCGCCTTCAAGCGGCCGGTCAACACGGTATTTCAAAATTACGCCCTCTTCCCGCACATGACCGTCTACCAGAATGCAGCCTTTGGGCTCGAGATGAAGAAAGTGCCCAAGCGCGAAATTAAAGGGCGGGTGCTGGAAGCGCTGGAGATGGTCCGCCTGGGCGGAATGGAAAATCGCAAGCCGAGTCAGCTCTCCGGCGGCCAGCAGCAGCGCGTGGCCCTGGCACGAGCCTTGATCAACCAGCCCAGGGTGCTGCTGCTCGATGAACCTCTCGGGGCGCTCGATCTCAAACTGCGCAAGGCCATGCAGCTCGAGCTGAAAGACCTGCAGACGCGCGTCGGCATCACCTTCATTTACGTCACGCACGACCAGGAGGAAGCGCTGACGATGTCCGACCGCATCGGCGTGATGCGCCGCGGCAAGCTGCTGCAGGTCGGAACGCCGGAGGAAGTCTACGAGACGCCGGCCACGCGCTATGTCGCCAACTTCATCGGCGACAGCAACTACCTGGCCGGAAAGGTGCTCGAACATACGACCGGACGGCTGCGAGCACGGATCGCCTCCGGCGAGGAGATCTCGGCCATTCCTGCCACCGATCTCTCGCCCGGCAATTCGGTCACACTCGCCTTCCGGCCGGAGAAAGTACGCATCGCCTCGATCGATGTCCGCCCGGCGGAGGGCAACGTGATCGAGTGCCGGATCACGAGCGTGGTCTATACGGGATCCTTCACATCCTACTTGCTGTGCACCCGATCCGATGAGGAGATCATGGTGCGCTGGCAGAACGAGGCCGGCGCCGACCGCCACCGCTTCAACGCCGGCGACTCCGTCTGGCTTTACTGGCCCGGCAGCCTGACGACGGCTTTCCCCGAAGAAGACGATGACAGCGTAACTCCTCCATCCGGTGCGCTGACTGCTGGGGAATCGGAGCTGGTTCCATGATGAACCTCTCCCCCCGGCAGCGGCGCATCAGCCTGCTGGTGCTGCTCGCTCCGAGCCTGTTCTGGCTGGTGGTCTTCTTCCTCATTCCGCTGCTCATCGTCACCGCGATGAGCTTTGGCCAGCGCGGCACCTACGGCGGCATCGTGTGGCACCTGACCCTGAACAACTTCGCCCGCTTGCTCGACCCGCTCTACATGAAGATTTTCTGGCGTTCCTTCTCCATCGCGGCCATCACCACCGTCATCTGCCTGCTGATCGGATACCCGCTCGCCTACTGGATCGCCCGCCGGGCGCCGAACCGGCGCACCCTCTTCATCATGCTGCTGATCATCCCCTTCTGGACCAACTTTCTCGTGCGCACCTACGCCTGGCTGCTGATCCTGCGCGACCAGGGCCTGGTCAACCTGGCCTGGACCGGCCCGGTTCACTCAGCGGCCCTCTGGCTGGCGTCAGCCCTGCCTGGTGCATTGACAGCCTCGTTGAGCCAGGTAACGGCCGCCCCCCTCGGACTTTTCGGGACCGACATCGCCATCATCATCGGCCTGGTCTACGGCTGGCTGCCGGACATGGTGCTGCCCTGTTACGCGGCGATCGAACGGTATGATTTCTCGCTCAGTGAGGCAGCCGAGGATCTGTACGCCAACCGCGCCCGGACCTTCCTGCGGGTGGTCCTGCCGTTAACCCTGCCGGGCATCATGGCCGGGTCGATGCTGGTCTTCATCCCCTCCCTCGGCGCTTATGTGACGCCGGACCTGCTGGGCGGCGCGCGCTCGGTCATGATCGGCAACGTGATCTATTCCCAGTTCATGGCCGCGCGCGATTATCCCTTCGGGGCCGCCGTTGCAACGGGGCTGATGGCCGTCATGGTGATCGGCACGATCATCTACTTCCGCAAAGGCTCCGGCACGGAAACAGAGATTCAAACCGTGGAGAGCGGTATATGAACCGCGGCCCGCTGCGCCATCTTCTCAACACGCACGCCGTGCTCTCGTTCATCTTCCTCTCTGCGCCGATCCTGATCCTGATCCTGTATTCCTTCAACGCCTCGCGCCTGGCGTACACCTGGCGCGGCCTGTCGGTGCGCTGGTATCTGGAGCTTTTCCAGGATCAAGCCATCGGCTCGGCGCTGCGCAACAGCCTGATCGTGGCCCTCTCGTCCACGGCGATCTCGACCGTCTTCGGCACGATGGTGGCGCTGGCGATGGAGCGCTACAACTTCTGGGGCAAGCTACCTTTCGATGCCCTGCTCTACCTGCCGATCATTATCCCGGATGTCGCCATGGCGGTCATGCTGCTGATGTTTTTCGTCCTGGCCCATATGCCGCTCGGTCTCTACACGATCATCATCTCCCACGTCGCCTTCAACATCTCGTTCGTCGCTGTGGTCGTGCGGGCTCGCCTGGCGCAGTTCGATATGACGGTCGAGGAGGCCGCCGCCGATTTGTATGCCGACAGCTGGCACACCTTCCGGCGGGTGACACTGCCTCTGCTCATGCCCGGCATCCTGGGCGGCGCCCTGCTGGCCTTCACACTCTCGCTCGACGATTTCGTCATCACATTTTTCACCGCCGGCCCCGGCTCAACCACCCTGCCGCTGCGCATTTACTCGATGGTCAAACTGGGGGTCACACCCGAAGTGAATGCGCTCTCCAGCATGATGATCCTGGTTTCGATGGTATTGGTGTTCCTGTCCTACCTGCTGCAGAGAGGAGGTGGACCTCAGATTCACTCGATCTAATGCAGTCCGAAGGGGCTCCACCGCACTTGCATCGAGACCGATGAGCTGACCATTCGCTTTCGAAGGAGAACATGATGAGGAAATACGCCCTTCCCATTCTTCTCGTCCTGCTGGCTCTGGCACTGGGCGCTTGCGGGACTTCAGGCGGGAAGCAGGAACTGGCTGATAAGCTTTACCTGTACAACTGGTCGGAATACATCGACCCGCAAATCCTGGCGGATTTCGAAGCCGAATACGGCGTACAGGTGATCGAAGACACCTTTGCCAGCAACGAGGAGCTGCTCGCCAAGCTGCAGGCCGGTGCGACCGGATACGACGTCATCGTCCCATCCGATTACATGGTCGAGATCATGATCGGTGAAGGACTGCTGGCCGAACTGAACAAGGACGGTATCCCCAACATCAGCAACCTGGATCCGAAATTCACCTCCCCGCCATTCGACCCCGGCATGGCGCACTGCGTCCCCTATCAGTGGGGCACAACCGGTATCGGCTACAACAGCGATATGTTCGAGGATCCACCCGACAGCTGGGCCTATCTCTTCGACCCGGAAATCGCCAGCCAGTACGCCGGGCAGTTCACGATGCTCAATGACAGCCGCGAGTCGATCGGCGCGGCGCTGAAATACCTGGGCTACTCCCTCAACAGCATCGATGAGGCCCAGTTGAATGAAGCCAAGCAACTGCTGCTGCAGCAGAAGCAGTGGGTCTACGCCTACGACAGCGATCAGTACGAGGACCTGCTCAGCGCCGATGAAACGGTGCTCGCCCATGGCTGGAGCGGCGACTTCTTTATGGCCGCCGTTGAGGACGAACGCATCTGGTACGCCATCCCCGAGGAAGGCGGCACGATCTGGGTAGACAACCTGTGCATCCCCAAGTCCGCCCCGAGCACCTACACCGCGGAAGTCTTCATCAACTACCTGCTCAGCCCGGAAGTGGGCGCAGCGATCACCAACTACACCTGGTACGCCAGCCCGAATAAGGCCGCCGAGGAGTTCATCGATCCCGAAATCCTAGACGAACCGGCGATCTACCCGCCGCCGGATGTTTTCGAGAAGCTGGAGTGGATCGAGGATGTCGGCGATGCCACCCCGATCTACGAACGCATCTGGACCGAGGTTAAGGCGCAGTAGCGACACAGGACGATCCGCGAAGTGCGCATTTCGTCCTTGACGTGAATGCGCACTTCGCCCGCCCCGTGGGAGACGCGCATGACGAAACCGATGCTGATCAACGGCGAATGGACGCTCGACGGGCTGGGCGAGACGATTGAGGTTCTCAACCCGGCGACGGAGGAAACCCTGGCGCGAGTTCCGCGCGCCGGTGCCGAGACGGCGCACAAGGCGATTGCAGCAGCACAGGCCGCGTTTCCTTCGTGGCGCCGGATGCCCGCCTCGGAGCGCGCTCAGCTGCTGCACGGCGCAGCCCGCCGGGCTCATCAGCACTTCGATGAACTGGCCCGCCTGCTCACGGAGGAGGAAGGAAAGCCACTGCCCGAGAACGAAGAAGAGCTGGAGTGGACCATCAACACCTTCCATTACTACGCCGAGCTCGGCCGGCATGATCGCGGCCGCGTGCTGCCGCCCGCCGATCCGGATCAGTTCAACTTCACGCTCAAGACGCCGTACGGTGTCGTCGCCTGCATTGTCCCCTGGAATTATCCCCTGCTGCTCATGGCATGGAAGGTTGCCCCGGCGCTTGCTGCCGGGAACACCGTCGTGATCAAGCCCTCCGAGCTGGCACCGCTCAGCATCCTGCGCATGGCCGAAATCGCCTTCCAGGAATTGCCGCCGGGGGTGGTCAATATCATCACCGGCTTTGGGCCGGAAGCCGGCGAACCGCTGGTGATGGATCCAGCCGTCCGCGTGATCGCCTTCACCGGGTCCCTGGCGACCGGCCAGCGAATCGCCTCCCTCGCTGCGCCCGAGATGAAGAAGCTCCACCTCGAGCTCGGGGGCAAGGACCCGATGGTCATTGGACCCGACATCGACCTCGATCTCGCCGTGCGGGCGCTCTCCTACGCCGGGTTGATCAACAGCGGCCAGGTCTGCACAAGCACCGAGCGGGTCTACGTACCGCAGGAGCGCTATGCAGCCTTCGCCGAGGAATTGGCCGATTTCGTCAGCGGCCTGCGGCTGGGCAGCGGCCTCGAGCCGGGGGTGGATATTGGGCCGATGATTCGCGACCGCTTCCGGCAGAAGGTCGAGGGCCAGATCGAGGCTGCCACAAGCTCCGGGGCGCGGTTGCTGGTGGGCGGAAAACGGCCCCAGCGGCCGGAGCACGGCTACTTCCTGCAGCCGGCGGTGCTGATCGATGTGAACCATTCGATGACCATCATGCGTGACGAGACCTTCGGACCGGTCCTCCCGCTCATGCCCTACAAGGATTTTGACGAAGCGATTCAGCTGGCTAACGACAACCCATACGGCCTGGGAGCCACCCTGATGAGCAATGACCCGCGGCTGGTGAAGCGTTTCTACGAGCAGGTCGACGCCGGTACGATCTGGATCAACGATCCGCTCACCGACAACTACGCCGGCCCCTTCGGCGGCATGAAGATGAGCGGCCTCGGCCGCGAGCTCGGGCAGGAAGGGCTGGATGAGTTTTGTGATGTCAAGCATGTCCACTGGGATATGATCGCCGCTGCGAAGGACTTCTGGTATCCCTATGAATAGTGTGCCGCTGCCGGGCGCTGTTCAACGCATCCGGGTCCCGACCCCGGTTTTCTCGGCTTCCCGTCCTATGCCCATCATTCGAGCCGCATGAGGTGCATCCGATGACTTATTCTGCACGCGAACACCTATCCCCGGTCTGGTATCGCTACACCGAGATCGTTGCCGATCATGCCGAGGGCAGCTTCGTCTACGATCCGCAGGGCAAAGCCTACCTTGATTTCACCACCGGCATCGGCGTCACCAACACCGGCCACTGCCACCCGCGCGTCGTGGCCGCCGTGGTCGAGCAAGCCGGCAAAATGCTGCATGGTCAGGCCAATATCGTGCTGCACCCGCCGCTGTTGAAATTGATCGAGGAACTGTCGACGATCGTACCGCCCGAGATCGATGGCTTCTTCTTCAGCAATAGCGGAGCGGAGGCGATCGAAGGGGCGATAAAGCTGGCGCGGGCCGCCACCGGCCGGCCCAATATCATCGTCTTCCAGGGCTCCTTCCACGGGCGCACGATTGGGACGATGTCGCTGACCACGAGCAAGACCATCTACCGCGCCGGCTACCAACCGCTGATGGCGGGTGTTTTCGTCGCTCCCTACCCCTACGCCCTGCGCTACGGCTGGGAACCGGAGCAGACCAGCGAGTGGTGCCTGGAGGAGCTTCGCCATCTTCTCATCACGCAGACGGCCCCCGGGGAAACCGCTGCCATCCTGGTCGAGCCAGTGCTCGGCGAGGGCGGCTACGTCGTACCGCCCGCCAGTTTCATGCAGGGTTTACGGAAGATCTGCGACGAACACGGCATCCTGCTCATCGCCGACGAGATCCAATCCG
>JBJYWH010000213.1:13090-23841 GCA_046259355.1 Anaerolineales bacterium | reverse complement strand
CGGAAGATCTGCGACGAACACGGCATCCTGCTCATCGCCGACGAGATCCAATCCGGCATGGGCCGAACAGGGAAGTGGTTCGCCTTCGAGCATTTCGACATCGTCCCGGACATCATGACCAGCGCGAAAGGGCTCGCCTCCGGGCTGCCGCTTTCGGGCGTGTTTTCGCGCATGGAGTTGATGGAGGCCTGGCCGCCCGGCTCGCACGGCGGCACCTACGGCGCCAACGCCGTTGCCTGCGCGGCGGCTGCAGCCACGATCCAAGTCATGCGCGAGGAAAACTTGCTGGAGAATACACGCCAGCGCGGCCGACAGCTGATGGATGGGCTGCAGGCATTTCAGGCTGCATTCCCCGGCATCGCGGACGTGCGTGGCCTGGGCTTGATGGTCGGGATGGAATTCCGGGATGGGGAGGGCAAACCGGACACCCGGCTGGCCAAGGCGATCCTGCACGATTGCCTCGATGCCGGCTTGCTGCTGCTGACGTGCGGGCCATGGGATAACACCATCCGTCTCATCCCCCCGCTCAACGTCAGCGAGAACGAGATTATGCAGGCTTTGTCCATCCTCGGGGATGTGCTCGAGGCTCATTCCGATGGAAGCGCACCGCCGGGGTGATCCACAAGAAGTGTGCCGTATAGGTGTTGATGTCGAGGAGGAATCGTGGAAGAAAAGGTAGTTCGCGTGGACGTCGCCAAACGGCAGGTCAGGCATGAGGCCGTCCCTCCGGGCTGGACACGCCTCGGTGGCCGAGGCTTGATTCCGCGCATCCTGCTCGATGAAAGCGATCCCTTGCTGGATCCCCTGGGGCCTGATGCCAGGCTGATCTGGGCGCCCGGCCTGCTCGTCGGACATATGCTGTCCTCCAGCGACCGCATCTCGGTCGGAGGGAAGAGCCCGCTCACTGGCGGCATCAAGGAGAGCAATGCCGGCGGCACCACCGGCCTGCGCCTGGCGTACCTGGGTATCAAAGCGGTCATCGTCGAGGGCAGCCCGAAAGACGACCAACCGCAGATCCTCCTTCTCAACAAAGGCGGCGGCACCTTCGAGCCGGCCGGCGACCTGGCCGGGATGGGTGTCTACCAGGCCGGAGCGCGGCTGGTGGAACGGTTCGGAAAGAAACGCGGCTGCATCCTGATTGGTCCCGGCGGCGAGATGCAGCTCACGGCCGCCGGTATTCTCAACCTCGATAAGGACCTCGAACCCTCCCGCATTAACGCCCGCGGCGGGATGGGCGCCGTCATGGGCGCCAAAGGATTGAAGGCGATCATCATCGATGACACGGGCGGGGAACGGCCGCCCCTGCACAACCCGGCGCTGTTCAAAGCAGCCCAGAAGTACTTCACGAAGGAACTGCTCGCCCATCCACAGACCAGGACCTACGAAGAATACAGCACGGCCGCCATGACGATGATGTGCAACACCTTCGGAGGTCTGCCCACCCGCAGCTTCACCGCCGGCAGTTTTGAAGGTGCCGAGAAGATCAGCGGCGAGAGCCTGCGTGAGACCCTGCTGGCGCGCGGCGGGGACAGCGAGCCCAGCCATGCCTGCATGCCGGGATGCGTGATTCGCTGCTCGAACTGCTTCGGGGATTCGCAGGGCAAGCGTGTCGTCTCACCGATCGAATACGAAACGATCGGCTTGATGGGTTCCAATCTGGGCATTGACAGCCTGGATGCAATCGCCATCCTGAACCGCGAGGCGAATGACCTCGGGCTGGACAGCATCGAGCTCGGCGCTGCACTGGGCGTGGCGGCGGATGCGGGCTTGATGGAATACGGCGACCTCGAGCGGGCGCTGGAGTTGATCGGTGAAATCAGGCTGGGGACAGAACTCGGCCGGGCCCTGGGAAACGGCGCCGCAGCCGCCGGGGAGTTCCTCGGCGTTGAGCGGGTGCCGGTCGCCAAGCGCCAGGCGATCTCAGCCTACGACCCGCGCGCCATCAAGGGCACCGGCGTGACCTACGCCACCTCCCCGCAGGGAGCCGATCACACCGCCGGCCTCACCATTCGGGCCAAGATCGACCACCTCGATCCGAAGGGGCAGGCTGAGGTATCCCGGGCATCCCAGGTGAGCATGGCCGGCTACGACACGCTTGGAGTATGCATCTTCGCCGGCTTTGGATTCGCCAAAGCTCCCGGCGCCATTCGCGATCTCCTGAACGCCCGGTATGGCTGGGATGTCGGGGACGACATCCTGAAGGAGTTGGGCGAAGAAACGCTGCGGCTGGAGCGGGCCTTCAACAAGGCGGCAGGGTTCACAAAGGACGATGACCGCCTGCCGGCGTGGCTGTCTCGTGAACCCCTCCCGCCGCACAACGCCGTATTCGATGTTTCCGACGAGGATCTGGATCGTGTTTTTGGAGAGTAGCGCCTCGCTGACGATGCCCAGCCTGTCTGTGGGCATGCGGAGCATCCTGCGCGAATTCGCACGAAGTGAGGAAGACGGACTGAGCGGCCGGGGGGAATCCGCGCCGACCCAGCTGAATCAAAAAGAGCAAGGAGGCCATCATGCGTGCGCTCGTTCTGGGGGGAGCCGGAGCCGTGTGCAAGGAGACCACGATTGATCTCGCCCGGCACAGCTCCTTCGACGAGATTGTCGTCGCCGACGCCAACATCAAGGCCGTAAAGGAAATCATCGACGCGGCCGGCGACAAGCGGTTGAAAGCACTCGAGTTCGATGCCGGAGACTACGACGGCATGCTCAAGCTCTTTCCGGAGTTCGACGTCGTCGCCAACGGACTGCCGTTCATCTACGACCTTCCGGTCAACAAGGCCTGCGTCGAAGTGGGCGTGAACGGGCTCGACCTTTCCAGCGAAGATCCGCAGTTCGACCTGCACGATGCCGCGCTGGCGAAGGATATGATCTTCATCCCTGGTGTTGGGGCCACCCCCGGCATCACGAACATGATGGTTGCGCGGGCGGCCGAGCGACTCGACCGAATGGATGAGGTTGAAGTCTTCTTTGCCGCGTTCCGCTGCCTGGCTCCCGCTCCCGGACTGCTCTCCACCACGCTGTGGGAGTTTGTCCCGGAGGAGGAAGACCGGGCCGAAGTCTACTTTGAAGACGGCAGCTGGCGCCCCACCCCTCCCTTGTCGGGGGGCATCGAGGTGGAATTCCACGAGCTGATCGGCAAGCAGACCGTTTTCTACGTGCCGCACGACGAATCCCAGACGATGCCGAAATCCTACCCCACCCTGCGGCGTGCGGCGGTGCGAGGGTGTTTCCCGCCGCATGTCATGGCCTTGATGGGGTCCCTGATGAGGGGCGGCTTTCTCAGCTCGCGTCCGGTCAAGATCGGCGAGCAGTCCCTGCCCTCCGTCGACGCCGTTCGCGCCTTGCTGTGGGACAACCCCATCTCGAAAGAGAATCCGATCTGGGCGTACGGGTTGGTGGTCGAGGTGCTCGGTGAGCGAGGCGGGCGGAAGGTGAAATGCACCTACCGTTCCAAGCACCCGCCGCAGGATGAATGGGGCGGTGAAGCTGCTTACTACAAGAACGTGGGAGTCCCACTGGCCATCGGTGCCGAGCTCATCGCCACCGGACAGGTCGAGGCGCGCGGCGTACGCGCACCAGAGCTCGCGCTCCCGGTGGCACCGTTCTTCGAGGCCCTGGCGCTGCGCGGGATCACCGTCGATGAGACGGTCATCGAGGTGGGCCCATTGGCTTGAAACGCGTTCGACCGGAAAACGACCCTTCCGGGAAGGGTGCTCAGCAAGGTCATCGAAACTTTCAATAAGGAGATACCTATGGGTTTACAGGGCAAGAAGACCAAGGAACTGTATCAGCGGGCGGCAAAGGTCATTCCGCACGGTGTCAACTCGAATTTCCGCTTCTGGGGCGTCGATGACACGCTCGTGATCGAACGCGGCCAGGGTGCCTACATCTGGGATGCGGACGGCAACCAGTCGATCGACTACCGCCTGGCATTCGGCCCCATCATCCTGGGGCACGGCTATCCGGCGGTTGTGAAGGCTGTCCAGGGGGCGATCGAGAAAGGGACCCTCTTCGCCTGGACCACCCCGCTCGAAATCGAGGTCTGCGAAAAGATCAGCAAAATCTGCAAGGTCGACAAGGTGCGGCTGACGAACAGCGGCAGCGAGGCGACCATGCACGCGCTGCGCATCGCTCGAGCCCACACCGGGCGCGAGAAGTTCATCAAGTTCGAGGGCCAGTATCACGGCATGCTGGATTACTTCATGTTCAGCAACGCCTCTGTCCCGCTGTCTGCGGTAGGCTCGGTCTATAACCCGATCAACGTCCCGATGACGTCCGGCATTCCCAAGGGCATCGTCGAGTACGTGATCAACCTGCCCTACAACGACGTCGATCGGCTGGAGAAGGAAGTCCGGGCGCACTGGGGCGATATCGCCGCCATCATCGTCGAACCGATCATGGGCAACCTGGGATCGATCATGCCGCGTGATGGCTTCCTGGAGGCGATCCGCTCGCTGTGTGACGAGTACGGCATCGTCATGATCATGGATGAGGTCAAGACCGGTTTTCGAATCGCACCCGGCGGCGCGCAGGAGTACTTCAAGATTCAATCCGACCTGGTGACCTACGCCAAGTCGCTCGGGAACGGCTTCCCGATTGCAGCTATCGCCGGTAAAGAAGAGGTAATGATGACCATCTCTCCCGGGCACATGGCCCACGGTGGGACATACTCCGGGAACGTCGTCGGGACGGCGGCGGCATCGGCCACGCTGGACATTCTCTCCAGCGAGCCGGTTTACGATACGATTCAGAAGCGCGGAAAGCTCTTGATGAGCGGCATCGGAGAGCTGCTGAGCGACGCCGGAATTCCACATGTGGTGATGGGCGTCCCGGCGATGTTCGGCTTTGTGCTCGGCACCGACCAGGAACCCGGCGATCTTCGCACCTACCACAAGAGCGATGTCAACCTGTATGAACACCTGGCGATGAAGCTGATCCAGCGCGGCGTGCAGCCAGACGCCGACGGGCGTGAGCCCTGGTTCCTGTGCTACAGTTTGAGTGAAGAGGACGTCGCCCGTACGCTGCAGGTGTTTGAGGATTCACTTCGCGAGCTGAAGTCATAGCGTGCTTCTGCCAGCATGGATCCGGCCAGGGGAAGATCGGAGCGAGCGATGCCGCATGGATATCACGGCCGCATTCTGCACGTCGACCTGACGCGCGGACAGATCGAGATCGAGCATCCCGGCGAGGCCTTCTACCGAGCCTACGCCGGGGGCAGCGCGCTCGGACTCTACTACCTGCTGCGCGATACACCACCCGGCCTCGATCCGCTCGGACCCGAAAACGTGCTCGTGCTGGCACTGAGCGTCCTCACCGGCGCGCCCATTTCCGGCCAGAGCCGCATGACGGCGGTGGCGAAGTCGCCGCTGACCGGCGCCGTGGGCGACGCCCAGTGCGGAGGGTTCTTCCCGGCTGAGTTCAAGTTTTCAGGCTTTGATGCCGTCGTGCTGCACGGACGGGCCCCGGAACCGGTTTATCTCTGGATCCACGATGGGCAGGCCGAGCTGCGGCCGGCCGGCCATCTCTGGGGGCTGGTCACCGGGGAAGCACAGGCCCGCATTCGAACCGAATTGGGCGACGACAAGGTTGAAATCGCCCAGTGCGGGCCGGCCGGCGAGCGCGGCGTGCGCTTCGCCTCGATCATCAACATGGCCAACCGGGCCAACGGACGCACCGGCCTGGGTGCCGTGATGGGCAGCAAACAACTGAAAGCGGTCGCGGTGCGAGGTAAAGATCGGCCCTCCCTTGCTGACCGGCGCGGGCTGATCGAACTGGCCCGCTGGGGAGCCGAACACTTCGAAGAATCGGATGTCTATGGCCTGGGTCTGTTCGGGACGGCCGAGGTCACGCGCGGCCAGGATGAAGCCGGTGGACTGCCGACGCGCAACTGGAGCAGCGGAACGTTCGAGCAGGTCATGGCGCTGGACGGCACGACCATGGCGAAGACCATCCTGAAGGAGCGCGATACATGCTACGCCTGCACGGTGCGCTGCAAGCGGGTGGTGGAAGTGAGCGACGGCCCGTTCCAGGTCGACCCGCTCTACGGCGGGCCGGAGTACGAGACCCTGGCGACCTTCGGTTCCTACTGCGGAATTGGGAACCTGGAGGCGGTTGCCTATGCCAACCAGCTCTGCAACATGTACGGCATGGATACGATCTCCTGCGGCGCCACGATCGCCTGGGCGATGGATTGCTATGAAGCCGGCCTGATCGACACGCAGGATACAGGCGGATTGGAGCTGCGCTTCGGCGAGGCCGAGATGATGCTCCGCCTGGTGGAAATGATCGCCAGCCGGGCGGGATTCGGCGACCTGCTCGCGGAGGGTTCCCAGCGGGCCGCTGAACGGCTCGGCAAAGGACAGGACCTGGTCGTGGCCGTAAAGGGTCAGGAGCTGCCGGCGCATATGCCGCAGGTCAAGCGCAGCCTGGGACTGATCTATGCCGTCAACCCGTTCGGGGCGGACCACCAATCCCACGAACACGATCCTTCCTGGGCCGAATATCCCGAGCGCATGGCCGAGATCGGATTGCGCGACCCGCAGCCGGATGACGTCCTTAACCCGGCCAAGGTGCACTACGCCCTGACCACCGAGCATCTCTATGCCGCGCTCGACAGCTACAACATGTGCCAGTTTGTCTTTGGCCCGGCCTGGCAGCTATACAGCGCCGGGCAATTGGTCGAGGCGATCCATAAGATCACCGGCTGGAACGTAGACATCGCGGAGGTGCTGCGAGTCGGCGAGCGCCGGCTCAACCTGCAGCGGGCTTTCAACGCCCGGGAGGGATTCGGCCGGGAGCAGGACCGGCTCCCGAAGAAGATGTTCCAGGCGCTGAAAGGCGGCGCCAGCGATGGGATCGCACTTGACCCGGCCAGGATCGAAGCCGCGAAGACCGAATACTACCAATCATGCGGCTGGGACGCTCAGACGGGGACACCCACGCGTGCGACCCTGGAGGCGCTCGATCTCACCTGGGTCGCGGACCAGCTCGAGCTCTAGCCAAAAGCGGCACTTTTAATACCCGTTGACACCGGAGGAGTTGGACATTGCGAACACTATGGGTTAATGGGACAGCCCTCGAAGGGGGAGGGAAACCGATTGATGTCATCGATCCAGCCACGGAAAAGGTCATCGGACAGGCGGGCCAGGGCAACGCGGCCGATGTCGATTTCGCCGTCGATGCCGCCCGCAGCGCATTCCCAACCTGGCGCAGCACGCCGGCCAGCGTGCGCGCCGCACTCCTGCATCAGGCAGCCGATCGGCTGCGCGCCGAGGCCGAGACGATTGCCACCGAACTCACGCTTGAAACCGGGCGCACGATGCGTAAAAACCTCGGCTACGTGGATTGGTCGGCCCAGTGCTTCGACTACTATGCCGAGATCGGCCGGCACCACATCGGGCGCGTGATCCCCTCCCCCGAGAACAGCCAGCTTTCCCTGGTTCTCAAGGCACCGCTGGGCGTCGTGGCCTGCATCGTCCCCTGGAATTACCCGCTTCTGCTGCTCAGCTGGAAGATCGCCCCGGCGCTGGCCGCCGGCAATACGGTCGTCATCAAACCGGCTTCCTACACGCCCTGGACCACCCTCGGTTTGGCGCGCATCTTCGATCACCTTCCCCCCGGTGTGCTTAACATTGTCGCCGGCTCGGGACGGGAGGTCGGTGAACATCTGATCACCCACCCGGACGTGCGCATGATCGCCTTCACCGGCAGCACCGAGGTCGGACAGCATCTGATGCGGGTCGCGGCGGATGATGTCAAGCGGCTGAACCTGGAATTGGGCGGCAAGGATCCGCTGATCATCTGCGCCGATGCCGATCTGGAAGCTGCCGCGCGGGCCTGTGTCTGGGGTTCATTCCTGAACGCCGGCCAGGTCTGTACCTCGGTCGAACGGGTCTATATCGAGGCGCCGGTCTTTGACCCGGTCTGCGAGCGGGTTGCCGAACTATCCCGTGAATTGGTGATCGGACCGGGCATCGAACCCCAAACCGAGGTCACCCCGATGATCCGGGCCGCCGAACGCGATGATGTGCTCGAGCAGATCCGGGCGGCGGAGGCAGCCGGCGCGCAGGTGCTGTGCGGCGGGAAGATTCCTGAAAACCACGGGCAGGGCTTTTACCTTGAACCGACCGTGATCACCGGATTGGCACCGGATTCGACGCTGATGGTGGAGGAAACGTTCGGCCCGGTTTGCCCGCTGGTCTCCGTGGCGGATTTTGATGAAGCAATGCAGCTCGCCAACCGCTCGTCCTACGGGCTGGGCGCCACGCTCTTTACAAGCGACGCAGCTAAAGTGCACCGCTATATGCGAGAGATCGAAGCCGGCAATGTGTGGGTGAACGATCCCCTGATCGACAACCTGGCCGGACCGTTTGGAGGGTTCAAACGCTCCGGGCTGGGCCGCGAACTGGGAGTGGAGGGATTTGAAGCCTTCACCGAGACCAAACATATCCACTGGGAGATCGAGGGCGGGATCAAGTCCTGGTGGTACCCCTGGAGCTGACAGAAAAACCTTATCGGAGGATACAGGATGGCAAATGCGGCTTTGAGGAACTTCATCGCTGGCGAATGGATAGCGGCTGAAGCCAGCGAAACCCTGCCGGTGCGCAACCCGGCTACGGGAGAGGTGCTTGACCAGGTGCCGCTCTCCTCGGCGGAGGATGCTGGACGAGCGGTTGCAGCCGCGGCAGCGGCATTCCCCGATTGGCGCCATACACCCGCCGTCGACCGCGTGCAGTACCTCTTCAAGCTCAAAGCCTTGATGGAGGACCATTTCGAAGATCTGGCGCGATCGATCACGCTCGAGAACGGCAAAACGCTTGCTGAATCACGGGGCGAGATGCGGCGGGCGATCGAGAACGTCGAAGTGGCCTGCGGCATTCCGCTGTTGATGCAGGGCGCTTTCTCCGAAGACATTGCCCGCGGCATCGATGAGTTCATGATCCGTCAGCCCCTGGGAGTCAGCGCCATCATCTGCCCCTTCAACTTCCCGGGGATGATCCCTTTCTGGTTCCTGCCGTACAGCCTGGCCTGCGGCAACACGGCGGTCGTCAAACCCTCCGAGAAAGTGCCGCGCACGATGCGCATGATCTTTGAACTGCTGGAGGCGGTGAAACTTCCAACCGGGGTGGTCAACCTGCTGAATGGCGCTCGCGAGGCGGTCGACGCCCTGCTCGAACACCCTGCTGTGCGCACCGTGAGCTTCGTCGGATCGACCCCTGTCGCCCGTCACATTTACGCGACGGCCGCAGCGCACGGCAAGCGGGTACAGTGCCAGGGCGGGGCGAAGAATCCGATCGTGATCATGCCGGACGCCGACATGGAAATGACAGTCCGCATCGCCGCCGACAGCGCTTTCGGCAACGCCGGTCAGCGCTGCTTGGCGGCTTCGCTGGCAATTACCGTCGGCGAGGCGGATGCGAGCTTCGGGGAGGCGATCGCGGAAACTGCCGCGTCCCGGCGGGTTGGCTATGGACTCGATGACGGTGTCGAGATGGGCCCGGTGATCACGATGGAGAGCAAGGCCCGCATCGAAGGTTTGATCGGGAAGGGAGTGGAGGAAGGAGCACAGCTGGCTGTGGATGGGCGCGATGCTTCGATCGCGGGATACGAGCAGGGAAGCTTCGTCCGCCCGACCGTGCTGCGGAAGATCATGCCGGGCGGCGAGGTCTTTCGAACCGAGATCTTCGGCCCGGTGCTGGGCCTGATGCCGGTAACCGACCTGGACCAGGCGATCGAACGGGTGAATTCGGGCAGCTACGGCAACATGGCCTGCATCTTCACCAGTGACGGCGCCGCCGCGCGCGCATTCCGCAACGGCGTGGAAGCCGGCAACATCGGGGTCAACATCGGCGTCGCCGCACCGATGGCGTTTTTCCCCTTCAGCGGCTGGAAGGACAGCTTCCTCGGCGACCTGCACGGCCAGAGCCGGCACGCGGTCGAATTCTTCACCCAGACCAAGGTCGTGGTGGAGCGCTGGCCGGAGGAGTGGTCGCGCACATTCTGATTCCGAACCGCTGCCGCGAGCGAAACGAGCGTGGCAGGCTTTTCATCGGCTTTCCTTGAGGCAGCCAACCCATCAAATCACGCTCCCACGCGTCGACTGCCTGATCACCCATCCGCTGCGCATGCACGTCGAAGACATTCGACGTGCATTTTTCATGGGGGAGTCGGTGGAGGGCGATGGTGCAGCCGAAAAACCCCGCGAATGGATTAGAACGCGAGTTGGATGAACATACGCTGAATAACGCTGGCCCTCACGCTGGCAAACGGCGACCCGCTACAGTGAAGACAAATCTCAAACTGCATGCACCCGGTGCAGGCCAGGAATAGGAGCCAGTCATGTTGCAGAAACAGTCCATCTCAAGAAATCCAGTCTTCTACCTCATGCTCGCGATCGTAGCCGTAGTCCTCATCGTCATCACCTTCAATATGGCCAATCGTGGCAGCCTCGTACAAATTTCATCTCTGCTCCCCGGTTCCGCAACGGCCGGCGAGGCCGTGACCGAACACACTCGTGCACAGCGGGCTGAGAGTGCCCGTTTGCGAGCAATCGCAGGGGAGTACGTCAACCTGCACGGCAGCACGGCCTGGGTGCGGGGTGGGCTGACCGCCGCCATGCGGGTCGAGGCCGCTCGCCTGAACGGGATCGCCGGTGACTCCGTCAACCTGTACGGCAGCACGGCCTGGGTGCGGGGCGGGCTGACCGCCGCCATGCGGGTCGAGGCCGCTCGCCTGAACGGGATCGCCGGTGACTC
>JBJYWH010000213.1:0-12990 GCA_046259355.1 Anaerolineales bacterium | reverse complement strand
TGACCGCCGCCATGCGGGTCGAGGCCGCTCGCCTGAACGGGATCGCCGGTGACTCCGTCAACCTGTACGGCAGCACGGCCTGGGTTCGAGGTGGGTTGACTCCTGCTCAGAAGGTCGAAGCTCAACGCTTGCAGGGACTGGCAGAGGCATATCTGAACCTGGCTTCCACAGCCGGGCGCTGAAAATCAAGGTAGGCGTGGATAGGCCTGGTTCGAGAGCTGCGGAAGGTGCAAGCGGGAGTGTGAAAAGCCTGAATTCCAAGAAGAAGTAAGGAATTCCCTCAAGCCCTGGAACGTTCCGACAACGATCCAGGGCTTCAAGTTTTCCTTGAACATGCATTTCTCTCGATCGGGTGATACTCCTCTCTTCGTAGGCCTCGCTGGCCTATGATGGTTTCATACGCTGGCTTATCCCGGAACTCTCAGGCTATAATTCCTGTACCGTATGCCTGATTGGATGTTTCAACCTGGCCCCCAGCCTCGGGAAATGGCAGCGGGATATGACACTAAAGATCTACCTGCTCGGCCAGTTTAGACTCCAGCACCTGGATGAACCAATCGATCTTCCATCCAGGCCAGCTCAATCCCTGCTCGCCTATCTCGTCCTTAATTCAGACGTCGCCCACCGGCGGGAGAAATTAGCCGGCTTGCTCTGGCCAGACTCAGAGGAGAGCAACGCCAGGAGCTACTTGCGGCAAGCCCTGTGGCGCATTCGCAAGTCTCTCGAAAGTGCCGGCCTTGAAGCGCATCAGTATCTCAAGATCGACAAGATCAACGTCTGCTTCGACAGGAAGTCCGATTACTGGCTTGATGCCGATATACTTCGCGAACAAAGCGATTCACCAACCTGCGATCAACTCATGGAGAGCTCTGCTGTCTACAAGGGCGAGCTGCTCCCGGGTTTTTACGATGATTGGGTGGACATCGAACGAGAACATCTACGGTCTGCCTATCACCAGAAGATGAACCTGCTTCTGGACGGGCTCTTGAAAGCCCAGGCCTGGGAACAGGTTCTTGAATGGGGCGAGCAGTGGATTCGGCTGGGCAATGCTCCTGAGCCAGCCTATCGGGCAATGATGGAAGCTTACGCCGGTCTCGGTCAGCCGAGCATGATCAGATCCATGTACGAACGATGCTGCGAGGCACTGGATCGCGAGCTTGGAATGGAACCATCGGACGATCTACGAACATTCCTTCAGCGCCTGGAAAGTTCAGATCGTCGGGAAGACCACCTGGTTCGCCAACCACGCTCGACCAAACCACCACCACTTTTCGACCAGGAGACAGCCGGCTCGGTCGAATCCCCGGCCTTCGTTGCGCGCGAGCCAGAACTTTTACAGCTCAAGCACCACCTTCAATCGGCCTTCCTGAATGAAGGTCGGGTCGTATTCGTCATTGGTGATGCGGGAAGCGGAAAGACAGCTCTCCTGAAGGAGTTTACTCGGCGCGCCCTCGATGAATATCCAGCGCTGATTGTGGCGAATGGAAACTGCAACGCGCATACCGGAATGGGTGATCCCTACCTACCGCTGCGAGAAATTCTAGGCATGCTAGCCGGGGATGTTGAGCCACGCCTGAAGGCTCGGGCCATCACTGCAGAACATGCCCAACGTCTGTGGCAAACCATGCCATTGACTGCACAGATCCTGATCGAGCGCGGCCCCGGACTGATCAACACCTTCATCTCAGGATCAAGCCTGCTGCAGCGCCTTGGCGCAGCCAACCTCGAAGAACCTTCGCGAGATACGCACCTACAAGAGCAGCTACGCCGCGCGGGCTCGATCCCAACGGAACCGGCACCACAACAAGATGCGCTCTTTGAACAATACACTCGCGTGCTCCAGGAACTATCAAAGCAGGTTCCCCTCATGCTTCTGCTGGATGACCTGCAGTGGGCGGATTCTGGATCCATTGGTTTGCTTTTCCACCTCGGCCGTCAGCTCTCAGGCTGCCCGGTACTGATCGTGGGCGCGTACCGCAGTGAAGAAGTCGCGGCTGGCCGACATGGAGAGCGCCATCCCCTCGAATCCGTAGTTAATGAATTCCAGCGCGAATTCGGAAATATTTGCGTCGATTTGGGGGAGTCGGACCGCAGGGAATTTGTGGAGGCCATCCTGGATTCAGAGCCCAACCTGCTCGGTGAAGAATTCCGGGACATGCTCCATCATCAGACCCAAGGACACCCGCTCTTCACCACCGAGTTGCTGCGTGGGATGCAGGACCGTGGTGACCTTGTAAAAGACAGCCAGGGCCGCTGGGTGACGTCTTCGAGTCTGGATTGGGAGACGATGCCAGCGCGCGTCGAGGCTGTATTCGCTGAACGGATCGGGCGCCTGAGCCCCCAACTCCGAGACATTCTTCAGGCGGCGAGCGTTGAAGGAGAGACTTTTACTGCAGAAGTGATCGCGCAGGTTCTTGGCATAGACGACCGAATGGTCCTCACCCTCCTGAGCAATGAGTTGGACCGGCAGCACAGGTTGGTATCTGCCGAGAGCATTCAACGAATCGACGGCCGTTTCATCTCACGCTACCGGTTCCGGCATATCCTCTTCCAGCGCTACCTGTATAGCAATCTAGATGAAATCGAAAGGGTCCACCGGCACGAGCAGGTTGGTACCTATCTCGAAGCCCTGCTTGCGACGCGGGATGATGCTTCACTCGAACCCTTGCAGTTGGCCCGGCAGTTCGAAGAGGCCGGGAACACCAAGAAAGCGATTCACTACCTGCATGAAGCCGGTAAAAGGGCACTCCAACTCTCCGCCTATAAGGATGGCAGCGCCCATCTCTGCAAGGGTTTGGATTTGCTCAACACACTTCCCGAGAGCCTTGAAAAGGATGAATTGGAGCTCAAACTTCAACTGGCGATCGGCCTGACTTGGAAATACAACTGGGGATCGCCGGAGGGAGTCAAAGCGATCGAGCGAACGAGTGAGTTATGCCGGCAGCTGGGAAAACCAGCTCCGTTTTCGCGCGCCATGGGTGAGCTCGCGACCTATCACTACGTCCAGGCTGAATACAGGCAAGCCCTCGAATATGCTCAAGAAGCACTCAAACTTGCCGAGCAAGCTGACGACCCACTTCTCGTGGCTGAGGGTCACTGGCTGCAGGGAATCCTCCAATTCTGCCTCGGAGAATATCAGCAGGCCAGCGATCACCTGGGCCAAGTTACCGCATTCTACAATCCCACCGAACATCATCGCGCCATGATCCAACTGCGCGGTATCGATAGTGGATTGAGCGCCATGGCCTATCACGCCTGCTCCCTGTGGTGCCTCGGCTACCCAGATCAGGCACATAGGATCAGCCAGCAGGCTCTGGCACTTGCGCACAAATTCAAGCATCCGTTCACCCTGGCAGATATCCTCTGCTACGCAGGATGCATGTTCAACGCGATGTATCGGGATCCTCAGGCCCTTTATCAACACGCGCAGGAACTGGTACAGCTTTCCACGGAAAAACTGCTCTCCCTGTCGGGATGGTCAGGGATGGGCCTCTGCTTCCAGGGAAGCGCGATGGCGATGTTTGGTCGAACAAAACAGGCGATTAAGGAGATCCGTACAGGGATCGCTGTAAGCGAAGAAAGCAGCGTGCACCTCTATCGTCCCGTCGCCCTTCGTTTCCTGGCCGCTGCACAGGCAGCAGACGGCCAAGTTCACGCAGGGCTTGAGAGTCTGGCAGAAGCCATTTCACTGGTTGAAAGCGTTGAAGATCGCCATTGGGAAGCAGACCTGCATCGGTTGCGGGGAGAATGCCTTGCGCAGCTGGGCGACTCCGACGGAGCGGAAAGAAGCTTTCTGTATGCACTTGACGTCGCTCGCAAACAGAAGGCAAAATCCTGGGAGCTGCGTATCTCAATCAGCCTGGCCCGCCTGTGGCAGAAGCAGGAGAAGATCGTGCAGGCTCGTACGCAGCTGGCAGAAATTTACAATTGGTTCACTGAGGGTTTTGAGACGGCTGACGTACGTGAAGCTGAAATCCTGCTCAAGGAACTCTCCTAAATCAAGCTCAATCCACGGTAAAGCGGTGATCTTTACAGTACGTGTGCGTGGGCAGAACAGCATGCAGAGAGGCATGCTGTTCCCAGTACGTGACGCTCGCCGCTCGAAGCCTTAGCCGAGATCTCTCGTGGACGCACATTGGCATGAGGTGGCCGCGCCCAGGGTAACAAGGCGCCGCATGGCCAGAATACCCATTGCCGACCCGGGCGCCAGGAATGCAAACGCCCAGCGCCATCCAAGCAGGCCTTCCAGCCGGGGAATCGGCCAGATCGTCGCCGCCGTGACCGTGAAACCCGCTGTGAGCTGCAGCGTGAGCGCGGTGCCGACATAGGATTGATCCGCCAGCTGCGGGATGGAGGTACTTCGCTAGATGATGAGGCTCCTCTCCTGAACTCGCTTCAAATAACCGGTTTTCCTGCATGCGGTGGGCTTGCAGGGCTGAATCCAAGGATAAATAAATCAGCCTGGAAAGGACTTGAGGTTCAAGCCGGCTGGTGGGAGCCCCGGCCAATCCTAATAGACCGTTTTTGGTCCGATTTACACGGATCTCGAAAAGGGTGGCTACGGTGGTGAATATGGAAAGGATGTTGTGGTTCTGCCTTCCCTGGGCGTCGCGCGCCGAGGGATCCCCGTGATGCCCACGAGCCAGCCTTGACGCCATGAGCCGGGCTTTCGTCTGAGAGGTCTCAGGGGTTCTCCAGCTCCGCTCGGGGGCACGCAGGAAAATTCTGCGCCGCAAGGGGTGTTTACCGTCTGCGAGTCGTTCCGCCCGCTACTTGCGCACGCCAAACGTCTTCGAGGAACGCTCCTCGTTGCGATCGGTGGCGGGCGGTGGGTCCGGCGACAGACGGGAGATCTCGGCTCGCAGCTCATCCGTCATCTCGATGTCGACGGCTGCCAGGGTCTGCTTCAATTGGTCCAGCGTGCGGGCGCCGATGATGGGAGCCGTGACGGCTGGATGGCTCCCAACCCAGGCCACGGCCAGCGCCGCTGGTGGGTAGCCGTGTCGCTCGGCCAGTGCCGTGAATTCGCCCGCAGTCCGGTAGATCCATTCTGCGCCGTAGCGCTCGGCGTACATCTCGCTTTCCACCAGCCGCCCCGACTCCGGCCGCTTCTTCGTCCCGTACTTTCCGGAAAGCAGGCCACCGCCCATCGGGCTGTAAGGGAAAACGCTCAAGCCTTCTGCCAGCGCCATCGGCAGCAGCTCGACTTCCGCCTGGCGCTTGACCAGGTTGTACATCGGCTGAATGCATTCGAAGCGGGTCCAGTTTTGGCGCGCGGCCAGGCCAAGCCCCTTCTCCACCTGCCAGGCCGCGAAGTTGCTCGCACCCAGGTAGAGGATCTTTCCCTGCCGGATCATATCATCCAGCGCCCGCAATGACTCCTCAAGCGGCGTGGTTTCATCGAAGCGGTGCAGGTAGAAGAGGTCGATGCGGTCCGTTCCCAGGCGCCGCAAGCTCCCCTCGACCGACTGCATCAGGTGCCGCCGGGAAGAGCCGCTGGCATTAACGTCATCACCGGTCGAAAAATAAGCCTTGGTGGCCAGGACCACCTCATCTCGATGGCCACGCATGAACTCGCCGAGCAGCTCCTCCGATCGCCCGCCAACATAAACATCGGCACAGTCGAAGAAGTTGATCCCGGCCTCGCAGCTGTAGCGGTAGACTTCCGCCGAGGTCTTTTCATCCGAATCTCCACCGAATGTCATCGTTCCAAGGCAGATTTCCGATACTTTCACACCGGTTTTTCCCAGAAAGTGATACAGCACCTCAGCCTCCTTGCCCTTGCGAAGACCATCATCCCGAACTCCAGAAATTATAGCCGATCGCCCTCAGGGCCGACGCGTGCTCATCGATGCGTTCATCACGAAAAGAGACATGCGTAAAATGCTGGATGGTGTCTTCTGCTTATTCAAGGAAAACCGGTGTGGAATCACCGGATGCTCCCTGCTGTATAATCCTCACAACAGCCGCTTTCACAAAGCAAGCGATGGTACAGCATCTTCTCGCCACCAAATACCAGCTTCCACCGCTGCCGCCAAAGTTGATCCAGCGGAGACGACTGCTCGAACTCCTGGACCACGGCCTGCAGCCCAGCATGCGGCTGACCTTGCTTTCGGCGCCAGCTGGTTATGGAAAAACCACGCTCCTGAGAGCGTGGATCCACGATCGCTCCCTCCCCGCGGCGTGGGTCTCGCTCGATGAAGGCGACAATGATCCAATGCGTTTCACCCATTACCTGCTGGCCGCCATTCATCAAGGTTTCCCGAAACTGGAGCTTCCCGCTCTGCCAGGCGGAAGTGCTTCCGACCTCGATCTGGCAGGGCAAATCCTCATCCCACTCATCAACCGCTTGGGGCAGTCGCCCGATCCGAAGCTGCTCATTTTCGATGACTATCATTTCGTGCAAAATCAGGCTGTTCATGGCCTGGTAGGATACCTGCTCGATCACCTCCCCCCGCAAGCGCATATTCTCATGGGCACACGTGCCGATCCAGCGCTTCCGATTACCCGCCTGCGCGGCCGCGGGCAGCTCAATGAACTTCGCATGGACGACCTTCGATTTCAGCTTGAAGAAGCACGTGAATTCATCAAGATGGTGTCAGGCGTCGAACTAGAACCCGAAGATCTTCAGCGCCTCACCCACCGGACGGAGGGCTGGGTTTCAGGGCTGCAGATGGCGGCGATCTCCCTCCAGGATCACGCCGATCAGATTTCCTTTCTGCAGGACTTTTCTGGCACCGACCGCTACATCATGGACTACCTGCTGGATGAAGTGCTGGGGCGCCAACCCCTCCCACTCCAGGAGTTCCTTCTGAGCACATCGATTCTCGATCGTCTGTGCGGATCCCTCTGTGATGCACTCCTCGCTTCGGAAGGGATCTTGGAATCAAGGAGCATGGAGTATCTGGACCTGCTGGATAGAGCGAACCTGTTCATCGTCGCCCTCGACGATAAGCGCGAATGGTATCGGTACCACCGGCTTTTTGCCGACCTGCTGGAAGCGAGGCTGCTGCAGAATGCCCCGGAGCGAATACCTGTGCTGCACCGTCGGGCGAGTGAGTGGTTTGAGAAACAGGGTTTGATGGAAGAGGCGGTTCAACATGCCCTGCATACCCACGACTGGACTTTTGCGGCCGACCTGGTTGATCGAACAGCCCAGGAAATGCTGCTCCGCAGCGAGACCACCATGCTGCTGCGCTGGCTCCAGCAGCTTCCCGAGGCCGAAGTCCGGAAGCGTCCCCGGCTGGGGATTTACCGCGCCTGGTCGCTCATGTTCCTGGGTGCTCCCCTGAGCTCGTTCGAGGACCAGCTAAAGCCCGAAGGGGGACTCGACGATCCACCGGGCATTTCATCCACCTTTCGAGCCTTTACCTCATTATTCCAGGGCCAGATCGAAGAGGGTCTGGAATTTGCAGAGCGGGCACTGCGAGAACTTCCCGAGGAAGAGATCTTTCTGCGCGAGTTCACCACCTACTGCACGGCGGCCGCGCGCATCGGCCTGGGTGAAATTGACTACGCGCTCGAACAGGTTGAGCGCACGACGGCCCGGAGTCCTGATTCGGGAAATCAGGCCGCCGCGATCGTGCTGCTGAGTGAGATTGCCGAGCAGCGGATGAAAGAACTCCGGTTCGAAGCGGCCGAAAGACTTTATCGCCGAGCGCTCGAACTCGGTCGTATCCCCGACGGGAACCACCTCCCGATCGCCGGGCAGGCCTTGATCGGGTTAGGTGATATCGCTTTGGAGCGCTATGACCTGGAGGAGGCCGCCCAGCTGATCGACCAGGGCATCGAACTGACCCGGCACTGGAGTTTGATTGGCACGCTGAATGGCTACTTCAACAGGGCTATGCTGTCGGAAGCGCTCGGAGATCAAAAAAACATCCGGGATTCGCTCGATATTTTACGGGAAATCTCCCGCCAATTTGATGTTACCGAATTCGACGATCTGGTGGTCGAGATCCTCGAGAACAGCATTCGAATACGGAGCGGGGAACTGGAGTCGGTGCGTGAATGGTGTGATCGGAGGAAGTTCCAGTTCTCCGAAGAAGAGCGATCCAGCGATGAAAAAAAGCAGCTTATCACCAGGCTGTACCGGTATCAGCTGCCCATTCTCGCCCGGGTGGAGATCTCAAGCGGTCATGCGGATCAAGCACTCCCGCTGCTCGATGATCTGATCCAGCGAAGCGGAAATCCCCAGCGGCCATTCCTGTGCATGGAAGCCGAGATGCTGCGGGCGGTTGCGCTGCAGGCATTGGGAAAGCAGGCACTCGCGCTGGATGCTCTTCGGCGTGCGCTGGAGATCGCACAGCCTGTTCGGGTCATGCGTCTGTTCATCGTCGAAGGCGGAGTGGTGCTTGAACTCCTGCAAGAAGGGTTTGAGACCTGGGATTCACAGGACTTGTGCGCATTTGCGGGCCAGATTCTCCAGAAAGCCGGCGTGAAACCCGCGGAATTCTTGCCCGGCCTCCGGCATATGCCGGAAGCCTTGAGCGCACGTGAGCTTGAAGTCCTGCAGTATCTTCCCACCGGAATGACAGCAAAAGAGCTGGCGGGCGAACTCGTGATTTCGACCAATACGATTCGAAGCCATATCAAGAGCATTTACGCCAAACTCGGCGTCCACAACCGCCAGCAGGCCGTCATGCGGGCGAAGGAACTCGATCTGCTCTGACCTTCCATCTTTTAACCAGGATGGGTGATTCCGCTGCAATCACCCATTAATGTGATGACCCCCTCTGCATCTATCGCTATGATCATGACATGATGCAGGACGCGGTGCAGCCTCCCTGGCTTTCATTCGGGACAGCCCCATACGAGATCCTCATTCTCGGAGAACTGGACGAACGCTGGTCGGAATGGTTCCATGAGGTTGAAATCCTTCTCGAAGCCCATCGCTCCGGGTCGAAATGCACCCGCTTGAAATGTCCCGAGATCGACCAGGTCCGGCTGCGGGGTATCCTGAACAAGATTTGGGATATGAACCTGCTCGTGATCTCGGTGGACCGGAAGCCTGTCAGATTACCCGAACGGCAAACCCGACACGCGTCCGAAAATTCTGCGGGTCAGCACTCGATCCGTAATGGAGAAAGATGATGACATTAAAATACATACTTCCGCTGAATCACCACCAGGCCACCTTGGAGACTGTTGGCGGTAAGGGCGCCTCGCTCGCACGCCTGGCAAGCGCAGGCTTTCGCGTTCCCGACGGCTTCCACATCACCACCGCAGCCTACCGGGATTTTATCGGGCAAAATGACCTGGATCCGGTAATCGCATCGGCCCTCGAGGGGGTGGATCCAGCCATGCCATCCACACTCGAAGCCGCTTCCCGTTCCATCCAGCAGGCTTTCATGGCCGCTCCGATCCCGCCGGACATTGCTGGCGAGATCGTCGCTGCATACGGTGACCTGGCCGGCAGCGATCCAGCAGTCGCCGTTCGATCTTCAGCCACGGCCGAGGATCTTCCCGAAGCCTCCTTCGCAGGCCAGCAGGACACCTACCTTAACATCAGCGGTGCCGACCATGTTCTTGAAGCGACCAAGAAATGCTGGAGCAGCCTGTGGACGGCACGTGCGATCGGATACCGGAAGCGCCAGGGTATTACAGACAAAGGACTGTCACTGGCGGTGATCATTCAATTGCTGGTCAATGCCGAAGTGGCAGGGATCCTGTTCACCGTGAACCCGATGGATGCGAAGGGGGAGCACCTTCTGATCAACGCCGCCTGGGGATTGGGAGATGCCGTTGTTGGCGGACGGGTCACGCCGGACGAGTACATCGTTCAAAAGGATAACGGAAAAACGGTGAGCAAGCACATCGCCGTCAAGGACCAGATGACGGTCCGGACGGAAACCGGCACCGATGACCAACCGGTTCCTGCGAACCTGCGGCAGGTACCGGCTCTCGAATCATCGGATCTGCAGAAACTCAGCCGGCTTGGTGTTCAAATCGAAGAGCTCTATGGGAAACCGATGGATGTCGAGTGGGCGCTGGCGGATGGCCAATTCTCCATCGTCCAGGCCCGGCCGATCACCACGTTGAAGGAAAATGCCGTCGAGCCAGCGGATGAGTGGCCGCTGCCTTCCCCGAAATCGCGTTTCATGCGCGCCAGCATCGTCGACATGATGCCGGATCCGCTTTCCCCGCTCTTCGCCACCATGGGTCTGGCGGCTTACAACGACACGCTTGAACCCGCGATCGGCGACGTCATGGGCGGTAAGCGGAATTTCCTTCCCGATAATCTCATCCGAACCATCCGCCACTATGCCTACATGCGGGTCAACTATTCCGGGAAGGAGATCTGGTTCATGCTGACTGTGCTGGCCCCGCGTATGCCGCGCCTGATCCGACAGGGCCCCGACCACTTTCGAAACGAGGCCCTGCCGGAGTACGCTCGCAAGGTGAAGCAGCTCGAGGGGAAACCCCCACAGGACATGCCCCCTGAGGAAATCTGGCAGGACGCGCATGAACTGGCCAGGGCTGCGTTGTATCACCTTTCGGTCCTGCAGGTCGACACGCTTGGCGCGGCGGCGGGAAGCGAGGGCCTGTTCTCGGTCGTATACCGGCGGTTTTTCCGACGGGAGGGTGATCCGGATGCGCCCACCTACCTGATGGGCTACGACACTCTGCCGATGCAATCCGAGAAATCGCTCTTTGACCTGGCCAGCTGGGCTGAAGGTCAACCCGGCCTCGCGCCGTGGCTGTTGAAGACGCCTGCGGCCGAGATATCGCAAGCACACCAGGCAGGAAGAGCTCCAGACGGCCTCGGAATGGAAGTATGGCGCGAATGGAAACAGCGATTTGATGATCACCTCGATCAGTTCGGACACCTGTTTTACGACCTCGACTTCGCCAAACCGGTTCCAGCCGATGAGCCCGCACCGCTGCTAGAAACCTTAAAAATGTATTTACGCGACGAGGGAGTGGATCCGCATGTACGCCAGCAGAACCTCGAGGCAGCGCGGCTTCAAGCGACTGAGGAACTCCTGGCACGGGCGCACGGGCTGCGAGGATGGATTCTGCGAAAAACCCTGGGTTGGGCACAATCCCTCGGCCAGGTACGCGAAGACAGCATCGCATCCATCGGTCTGGCGTATCCGCGGCTCCGGGAGATCCTGCACGAACTCGGCCGACGCCTGGCACAGGCTGGAGCGTTCGAAGATCCGGAGGATATCTACTGGCTCGAAGAATCCGAAATCGAGGCCATGCTCCCCGCTCTTCATGAAAACAAGCCGCTCGCATCCATGACAGATCGGGTACAAGAGCGCAAGGCGAGTATCGAGCAGGCGAGGAAACGGATGCCGCCGACCACCCTGCCGCCCTCGGACACATACATGGGTCTCCCGATTCAGGCGTTCGTGCCAGGTGAGGGTGGACAGGAGGGCAACCGGCTGAAGGGAGTCGGCGCCAGCGCCGGCCAGGTGACCGGTACGGCATGCGTGCTGCATGGTCCGGAAGATTTCGACCAAATGCAGACCGGCGGCATTCTGGTCGCCAAGATGACCACACCCGCCTGGACACCGCTCTTTGCTATGGCCGGCGCAATCGTCACCGATATCGGTGGCCCCCTCAGCCACGGTTCCATCGTCGCTCGTGAATACGGGATTCCCGCCGTACTGGGAACCGGCGCGGCAACCCGGTTGATCCACAGCGGCCAACAGATCACCGTTGACGGCACCGAGGGTTATGTCACGCTCGCAAGCGAAGCACCCTGCTAGCGGATCCTGCAGCAGGAGCTTGACTCCAGGTATTCGAAGGAAGGGCATGGCGTACATTGAATCCCCACCCGGTACGGAGGGTATTTCAAAGTTCGCCAGCACCGCTTGACCTGGGACGTACAGGACGTTGAAACGATGACCGACGCGCATACCAGCAGCCGCCGCAATCTCTATATCCTGGCTTTCGCCCTCGCCGTCGTCACCATCGGCTTCGGTCTCGTGATGCCGATCATCCCTTTCTACATGGAAAACCTGGGCGCCGGGGGCACGGAGCTGGGTTTGCTGGTCGCCTCCTATGCGGTGATGCGCCTGATTTTCGGGCCGATATGGGGTGATCTCTCGGACCGCATCGGGCGTAAACCGGTCATGATGATCGGCGTCTTCGGCTACGGTATCACCATGATCGGTTTCGGCCTGGCGACGAAACTCTGGATGATGTTCGCCGCCCGCATGCTCTCAGGCATCCTCTCCTCGGCCACCTCGCCGACAACGATGGCCTATATTGGTGACAGCACCACCGAGGAGGACCGGGGCGGAGGAATGGGCGTTCTCGGTGCCGCGGGCGGGATCGGCACGATCTTCGGCCCGGCCTTGGGGGGCCTGCTGGCCGATTTCAGCCTTTCCACGCCGTTCTTCGTTGCAGCCGGCCTGTCCCTGCTTTCCGTGCTTTCCATCGCACTCTTCCTGCCCGAATCGCTCGAAAAATCACGGCGCCGCCATGGACCGCACGGACTCTCACCGCTCGATCTCAAAGCCTGGGCTGGAGCGCTGCAAAGCCCGATCGGCCCCTTGCTGATCCAGTCTTTGATCGTCATGGCCGGATTGACGCTTTTCTTCGGCGTGTTCGGATTGTATGCGCTGCAGCGCTTCAGTTACGGCACGCGCGAGGTCGGTGTGATTTTCACCGTACTCGGCCTGATGATGGCCATCGGCCAGGGCTTGCTCGTCGGGCCGCTTACGAAGCGCTTCGGCGACCTGGCTGTGATGAAGCTCGGATTCCTGCTCTCAAGCCTCGGGCTGCTGGCGATGATGGCTGCGGATCGATTCGGGCTGCTCCTTGCAGCCGTTGGCTTTTTCAGCCTCGCCAATTCGCTGGTCAGCCCGGCTGTAAGCGCTCTGACATCCAAATGGACCGTACTGGATCAGGGCATCACCATGGGTTTGAGCAACGCCTTCGGCAGCCTGGGTCGGATTTTCGGCCCGCCCATCGGGGGATACGTCTTCGATCTCGACCTGCGCCTGCCCTTCCTCAGCAGTGCGCTGATCATGCTGG
>JBJYWH010000212.1:0-22640 GCA_046259355.1 Anaerolineales bacterium | reverse complement strand
AACCGGGTGCAGATCGCACCCCAGCGCCTGGATCTGCTCAACCAGCAGGGTCGAGGTGGCCCCCACCTCTTCGACATGCAGATCAAACTTTGGAACGTCCGGGCCGATGGGATGGTGATCGATGATCTGAACCCGGGTTTCAGAACCAGCTCCCTTGACCGAGGGAATCGACTGCGTATCGACAAGGGTCAGGCGTTCGATCTTGCCGGAGGGTAAATCTTCAAATTCGACGAAGGGCAGCACCTCGGCATACAGCCCCACATATGCACGAACATTGCGGTTCAGGCGGCGTGGCAGAACCGGGAGGACGTCTCGATCGAGGAGATACACCCCCAGCTGGCTGGCAACGGCGTCGAAATCAGCCTGCTCATGCGTGCATACGATGTGCATCAATGACCTCGGGTCATTCCCAGGTTCCCCGTCTTGCCTGCGCGTGAACGATTCTGGACGGTCGGATTATACAACGCCAGGCCGTGATTGCACCTTGCAGACCGGGTCCCGCCCCACGATTCGCGATTATGTAAACCAATTGGAGGGTCCCGAAGGTAGGCAACGGCTCCATGTCGCTATACAATGAGCACGATTCCAGCAGGATCACGGAGATGCGAGATGAACGCTTTCGCCGTCACCATCCGCGGGGCTGAAATGAACGATGTTCCACGACTGGCCGAGCTTGCTGATCAGTTGGGGTATCCCTGCAAAGTGGACAGCATGCTGGAGCGGCTGCAGCAATTATATGACCGGCACGATCATGCCATTCTGGTGGCGGAATCTCCGGACGGTGATGTCCTCGGATGGGTGCACATATTCGTCCGCCCGCTGCTCATCGCAGAACGTGCCGCCGAGATCGGCGGCCTGGTCGTTGATTCATCCGCCCGGTCGCGGGGAATCGGCGAGCGGCTGTTGGAAGCAGCCGAAGCCTGGGCTGTGGAAGCAGGCTATCCCCGTCTTCGCGTGCGCTCCAACGTGAAACGCAAGCGTGCGCATCGCTTCTACCACCTGCGGGCGTATCAGGTCATCAAGACCCAGGTTGTGTTTGAGAAGCAGCTGCTGGAAGACGCCGAAACGGACTGCAGTTAATCCATAACCGGCCGCAGCAGCACGCCCTCCCACGGCTTTAAGTGCAGCGCCAGAGACGCCCCCGGCGGGCCAGCCTTCTCTCCAGTCAACAGGTTCTCCACCGGCCGATCGGGGCCCCAGCCCAACTTTTCCGCGGGGATGTGTATCTCGGATTTCTGGCCCGAGGCATTCAGCGCAAGCAGCACCGCACCCGCCCCGTCACCGCGCACCATGGCAATCACCCCCAGCGCATCATCCGCATGGACGACTTCCAGCCATCCATGCTTGAGCTCAGGCGTTGACTTCCGTATTCCGATCAATCGGGAGATGAAGGCACGCTGTTCACGGTTCCAGGCGTGATCATCCCAGGGAAAGGCCCGCCTGCAATCGGGATCCTTCTCCCCCTCCAGCCCGATCTCATCGCCATAGTATATTGCGGGGACTCCGGGGAAGGTGAACTGCACCATTTGGAGCAGCTTCAAACGCCGATCGTCACCCTCGAGCAAGGTCCTGATGCGCGGGATGTCATGCGAACCCAGCAGCAGGTATTGGGCGAAGACGTTCTCGCGTGGATAGGCTCCCAGCAGGTGATTCAGATGCTGCGCAAAGGCCGTCGCCGGAATGCTGCCCTCCCCGACGAAGGTCAGCAGCGCTTCCCGCAGGGGGTAATTCATCAAGCCGTCGAAGTGATTCGGACTGACCCAGCGCGGCTCGACGTTCCAGATTTCCCCCAGCAGGTAAGCTTCCGGGTTCACGCCCCGCACCGTTTCCCGGAACTCGGCCCAGAACGAGTCATCGTTGATTTCATTCGGCACATCAAGCCGCCATCCATCAATCCCGACCTCGGTCCAGTACCGGACGACGTCGAGCAGGTACGTCCGGACGTGGGGATTATCCGTGTTGAACTTGGGCAGGCTCTTCATCCGCCACCAGCCGACATAGCTGTGGGCGTCCCCGGCGTCATACGGCCGGATCGGAAATTGCTTGATGTGGAACCAATCACGGTACGGAGAATGCTCCTGGTTCTCGATGATGTCGTTGAATGCGAAAAAGCCGCGTCCGCAGTGGTTGAACACCCCGTCCAGAATCAAACGCATTCCGCGCGCATGGACATCTTCCAGCAGGCGGCGGAAATCCTCCAGGGTGCCCAACTTTGGATCAATCCGGAAATAATCATAGGTGTTGTAGCGGTGATTCGAGCTGGCCATGAAGATGGGCGTCAGGTAGAGCGCGTTGACGCCGAGGTCCGCCAGATAGTCCAGATGCTGCCGGATTCCTTCCAGATCGCCGCCCTGAAAACCCCACAATGTAGGCGGTGACCCCCAGGGCTGGATGTTTGGCGGGTCGTTGTTCGTATCACCATTGGCAAATCGATCGGGGAAAATCTGATAGAAGATCGCTTCATTCACCCAGGCTGGTACGCTCATGGACCCTTTACTCCGTTGAGAATGATCGTTTCATCCGCCCGGGCCCGCGGAGGCGGTGGGCGTGGGGGTTGCTGTGGGGACGCTGGCACGCACCTGCGTCTGCAGGACGTTCAACGCCTGCTGTGGATCGGCTCTCTTGATGACGACCGAATCGACCAGGTTGTTGATGGGAGGGATGAAGCGGCCGAGGTCGACGCGCAGTGGCAGCGGTACGCCGGAACGAAGCATGGCAGAGACCGTCTGCATGAGTGGATCGGTAATCGTGACGCTCTCCTGAGCCGGAATATGTGCGGCTCCGGCCGGATCACTCAGAATGGCCTGCGAGGTCGAATCAAACAGGAACCGGGCGAAGGTCCAGCTGGCTTCAAGCGTATCCGTATCGAGGCGCGAAGAGAGATAGACATTTTCCGCCCAGACATAACCTTTCAGGGGTTCACCGGTCTCGGTCAGGACAGGCCACGGGTCGACGGTCAGAGCCCCGGCGCCGAGCTCGCGCGTGAGCGTTGGCAGCAGGAGCGACGAGTCCATCAGCCACCCGCTCTGTCCTGCCTCAAACGCCGTGCGGTCCTCGTCGGTGTTGATGACGACCCGGCCGGATGATCCCCAACTCTGCAGCGCATCCAACCAGCACAATGCGGGTTGGCCGGAGATCGCCAGCTCACCGTCCGGTGAGAACAGCGACCCTTCACAAGCCGCTAAAAACGGGACGGAATTGTAGAAGCCAAAGTCGAAGACGCTTGGCTGTGTGGAATCATCCCGAAGCGCGATCGCATTCCGGATCAAACCGCTGAGCTGGGAACTTCGCTCCGGCACCAGGTCGGAATTGCGGTACAGCACCCTTCCCTGCAGCTCGAGCGGGATGCCGGTCATCACATCGCCGAAGGCGACCTGCGACCAGGCTACGGAATAGAGATCGTTCTGGAGCTGGGGGTCGATAAATGCTGACACGTCGACGACCCCGTCCTGCTGCACCAGCAGCGGCCCCCATTCGGAGGGGCCGATCAGGATCGCGGGACAGCCACCGCTGGACAGGCAGGTGAGATATGTTTCAAGCAGGCGGTTCTGGGGATAATAGGCCAGCGAGATCTCGATCTCGGGATGCTGCTGGTTAAACAGGCCGATCACATCCCGCAGCGCCTGCAGCTCAACCGGATCCCATGCTGTCCAGACCGCGACCTGGGCGACCACCTCGGGGGTCGGTGTGCTGGCTCGAGTCGGAAGCGGGGCGGGAAGAGCGGTTGCGGTCGGTGTGAGGGTCACCTGGTCCACAGATGATCCCGGTTCGCCCGCACAGGCCGTCAGGGCCAGGGTTAACAGCAGCCCGACCCAAAGCGCTGCCCCCCGGCGGATCCTCTGTGAACGGATCTCTCCACGAAAGGCTGTCACCCGCAACCCGGTCATGATTCGGATGATCTTCGCCTTCTCTGCGGCTTCGAACATGCGCCGAGTTTACCATAGCCTTCACGGTCGGTCGTACGGCAGCCCACCGACGGATAGCCTGTGCGGCTATAATTCCTCCCATGTCCGCGTTCGATCCTGGCACCTGGCGCATGATCTTGTCCGAGCCGCTCTCCGGCCCGGCCAATATGGCACGCGATGAAGCCATTCTCGAGAGCGTCGGTGCGGAACAGGAACCCCCCACCCTGCGCCTGTACGCCTGGCAGCCGCCCTGCCTCTCCCTCGGGTACGCACAGCCGGTGGGGGATGTCGATCATGAGGCGTTAACGAAGGCGGGCTGGGATCTGGTGCGCCGGCCCACCGGCGGGCGGGCGATCCTGCACACCGACGAACTGACCTATGCGGTGATCGCACCTGCAGACCACCCGGACCTGCGCGGCGGCGTGCTCGAAAGCTACCGCCGGCTCAGCCAGGGCTTGATCGCTGCGCTCAAAGCGCTCGGCCTGCAGGTGGACCCGGTCCGTGCAGACCCCCTGCACGGAGAGGAGCGGGAGAATCCTGTCTGCTTCGAGGCTCCCAGTGCCTACGAGATCACGGTCGATGGACTCAAGCTTATCGGCAGCGCACAAGTCCGCCGGCGTGACGGCATCCTGCAGCACGGTTCGCTGCCGCTCGGGGGAGATCTGAGCCGGATCTGTGTCGCGCTGCGCTACGATTCCGCCCCGGTGCGTGCGGCGGCACGCGTCCGAGTGCTCGAACGTGCCGGGACGCTGGAACGCCTGCTCGAACGGCCTGTGCGATGGAGCGAAGCCGCGCAGGCTTTGCAGGCAGGCTTCCAGCAGGCACTGGGATGGAAATTTGAAAAAGCGGAATTGTCGCAGCCGGAAAGGATGCGGTCTGACGCCATCGAAATCGAGCGCTATCGAAATCCGGATTGGACGGAACGGGTCTAGCGTGGAGCCGGCAGGGACAGGGGGTCGAGCGCAGCCCACACGGGATCAGTCGGAACGGAACGCAACCTCCGAAAAGCCGAGCGATCGGAGCAGGCGGTAGAGATAGTTCTCGCCATTCAGCCGGGCCTGCTCCAGGATCCCATCTTCGATCGCGGCCTGCTCCATCTCGCGCTCCGCAGCCAGCCTGGCCGCCGATTCCAGCTCGACGTCGCCCTTGCGCAGCAGGCCGACCTCGCGATCGTAGACATACGTCTTTTCATTATCGAGGCTGGTGGTGAATACTTCGGCCGGAGGGAGCTTGATCGACACCCTGCCCTGAGCGTCGACCCGCACATCATCCAGTCCGACTCGATCGAGATCCAGCCCGGCGATCACTTCGCCGTGGGCGACAAGCAGCAACCGGTCGCCAAACAGGAAACCGAACGGCCCCTGACCGGTTTCGGCGGTGATGACTTTCTCCACCGAGTACTGCATGGTCTCAAGCCTCGCCAGTGCACGCACCTCGTGCACGATCGTCACCGGATCGGGCATGATGGTTGGCGTGGGATGCAGGAATGCTGCAACCTGGGTGGTCAGCTCGGCTTGCAGTCCGAGGATCGGTTCGGTGGCGCGTTTGACGCCGCTGAACAGCAGGTAGGCCGCGAGCGCGACCAGCAGCAGCACCCCGGCTGCAATGATGAGAATTGTTCTTCGAAGCATTGCACCATTATATCTGGATTGGCGGGCTTGTGCCCTCCCCGCACCTAAATTACACTCCTCCTGTGCATATCGGTGCGCTCACGATCGAGCTTCACATTCCCGGCTGCAGCTCCCTGAAAGAGAAGCGCAGCCGTCTAAAACCCTTGCTGGCCCGCTTGCAGCGCGAGTTCAACGTCTCTGCTGCAGAAATCGATGCCAACGACCATCACCGTGCGGCAGCAATCGCCTGCGTGGTCGTGAGCAACGACGCAAGGCATGTGCAGCGCGTCCTTGAGAAGATCCTGGCCTGGATCGAGCGCAACCGGCCGGATTTGCAGATCATCGATCATCAGATCAGTTTGCTCTGACCGATTCTGAAGACGGGAGGGACGATGGACCTCGGCTTGAAGGGAAAACGAGCGATCGTGACAGCCGCCTCGCGCGGCCTGGGACAGGCTGCCGCCTTGGCGCTGGCGATCGAAGGGGCCCAGTTGGCGATCTGCTCTCACAGCGACCAGATCGAGCAGGCCGCCGGCATGATCGAACAGGCGGCCGGAGAACCGGTATTCTTCCAGAAAGTCGATCTCACCCAGCCAGAGCAGATACAGGCTTTTGTGCAGGCTGCCGCCGATGAACTGGGCGGCGTGGATATCCTCATCGCCAACGCCGGCGGGCCACCATCCGGCTCGTTCCTCGACCTGACCCCGGATGATTGGCAGCAGGCGGTCGACATCACCTTGATGAGCTGCGTTCACCTCTGTTATGCCGTCGTCCCAGCGATGGCGGCACAAGGATCCGGTTCGATCGTCGCCAGCCAATCCTATTCGGTCAAACAGCCGATCGCGAACCTGACGCTCTCGAACGCGATCCGGCTTTCCGTGATCGGCCTGGTGAAAACACTGGCGAACGAACTCGGGCCGCACGGCATTCGTGTGAACTCGATCAACCCGGCCTGGACCGACACCGAGCGGGTGGAACAAATCATGCAAGCCCGGGCGAAGAAGTCCGGCCTGACGGTACAGCAGGAGGTGGATCGAATTACGGCTGAAATCCCGCTTGGGCGGATGGGAACGGCCGAAGAATACGGCCGCACCGTGGCCTGGCTGGCTTCGCCGGCTGCTTCGTTCATCCACGGCCATGCGCTGATGTTTGATGGAGGCGGTGTCCAGGCGCCGCTGTGAGGCATCCGGCTTAAAACCAAATCACGCAGCGTTTGCTGCGTGACCTGGTAGAGGGAAACGCGGTTGCCAGCCAGCGATCCTACATAAAGGTAGCGTCTACGCCGCGACCACTTCTTCGATCTTCAGGCGGCGTCGGACGAGCGTGCGCAAGCGGGAAGCAAGCAGGCTTGCATGAACGGGTTTGATCAGATAGTCATCGGCGCCGGCATCGAGCGCACGGGCGACACTGCCCGGCGATCCGAGCGCAGACAGGATTAGAATCGGCACATCCGAGAACTCGCGTATGCGTTCACACACTTCCCAGCCATCCATGCCTGGCATCAGCAGATCCAGGATGATCACATCCGGCGGCTGCTGCCGGCATGCTTCAATGCCGTCCTTTCCGTTGAACACGGCGCAAATTTGGAAATCCTGGCCGCGCAGGAGCGTGCGCAGCATGATCGCCAGATCTGGATCGTCATCGATGAGAAGGACTTCGACTGCCATAGGTACCACCCTTTCTGCGATCTCATTATCACTGATTTTCTTGACGGCAAACCTTACAGGGTCCTTTCATCCCGCCGGCCTTCGAAATGCCTTGCACGGTATCCGAGGAAACGCTATGATGGGCGCGGCAATCTAAACGAAAAAAGGTACCCATGCCAGACGCGATGCCAGCCAGCCGCCCGGTCGTGATGTACTGCCCGCAGTGTGAACACCCGCTGCCAGGCGATGCACGCGCCTGCCCCAACTGCGGTATCGATCTGGCGCTGCTCTCCCTGTTGGGGGAAAAAGCATACCTCGACGGGCTGCCCAAGTTTGCTCCCCTGGATACAACGCCCCAATGGCTGGTCCCTCGCATCGGTGATTTTCTGATCCGTCAGGGCGTGATCAGCCCAGAACAGCTCGAGAAATCACTCGACGTACAGCGCGCAGCTGCCGACAAAGGCGAGCACATGCTGCTGGGCCAGACGCTCCTCAAGCTGGGATTTGTCGACCGGGAGACCCTCGACCTCGCCGTCACGCAGCAAATTGTGGAGCTGCATGCCGCCCTCCAGGAATCGAATCGCACGCTCCAGAAACGGGTCGAGGAGCGGACAAAAGAGCTTCGGCATGCCCTCGAGCGGTTGACCGAGATCAACCAGATCAAAGCCAACCTGATATCCAACATCTCGCATGAGCTCCGCACGCCGCTTTCCCATATCAAGGGCTATGCCGAGCTGCTGGCGGCCGGGGAACTCGGGAAGCTCGAAGCCGAACCGATGGAGGCCGCCCAGGTCATCCGTCGGGCCGCCGAACGGCTTGGCAGCCTGATCGAAGACTTGATTGAATTTTCAACCGCCGCGCGCGAGGGGCTCACGCTGCACATCGTGCCGACAGAAGTTGCGCCGATGATCGCAAGCATCCTCCAGCGTTCGCAGTCAAAAGCTGAGAAGGCCGGGGTACGCCTCGAAACCGAGATCGCCGACATGCTGCCCGATGTGAAGGTGGATCCGGAGCGGCTCTCCTGGGCGCTTTTCCAGCTCGTTGATAACGGCATCAAGTTCACGCCGGCAAACGGGCGCGTGGTTTTAATAGCCTCGCTGGGCGACCTGGGCGTTGATCTCCGCGTGATGGACACCGGGATCGGAATCCCGCAAGAGCGGATCGAGGAAATCTTCGAGCCATTTCACCAGCTGGACGGATCGGCGACGCGCCGCTACGGCGGCACCGGCCTGGGGCTGGCATTGGTGAAGCTGATTGTTGAAGCCCACGGCAGCCGGCTGCTCGTGGAAAGCGTGGAAGACCAGGGGACGGTGTTCTCATTCACCGTTCCAGCCGTGTGAGAGCACTATGACAAGCCCGCTGATCCCGACCGAGACCCTCACCCACGGCACCGAGCTGAATGCCGTATATGCCATCGCGCGCATTGTTGCCGAGACCTTCGACACCGAATCAGGGCTGGACGCCGTATTCCGGCTGGCACGCACGATCTTCATCTTCGATACCGTCGCACTCTACCTGTATGACGAGGACAGCGAGCAGCTGGAACCGCACTACGCCCGGGCGCTCGGGCGCGGGCGGTCCCGGGGAGCCGAACTGGCCTGGGGTGAGCAGGCGGCGCAAGAAGCCTTTCGAACCGGGCAGACCACGCTGCGCCAGGAGGATGCCGGGGCCAGCATCAAGGAACGGGATCGGCGCCGTGATTACCTCGGCCTGCCGCTGCTTGTAGCCGGCCGCTGTGTCGGCAGCCTGGTTTTCGGCCGCTTCGGCGGACCCTCCTACCCGGCCGAGCACATCCGCCTGGCGGAATTTGTGGCCTGGCACGTCGGCCAGCTGCTGGAAAACCGCCGCATGGCACGCCGCATCGCCACCCTGGAAGCCCAGCGCGAGCTCGCCCGCATGCAGGACGAATTCATTTCGACCATTTCGCACGAACTCCGCACCCCGCTCGGGTTCATCAAGGGGTATGTGACCACGCTGCTGCGTGACGATACCAGCTGGGATGAAGAGGAACGGGAAGAATTCCTTCGCATCATTGACGATGAGGCGGACCGGTTGCGGGAACTGATCGACAACCTGCTCGATTCCTCCCGCCTCGAAAGCGGCTCGCTCAGCATGACGCTCGAACCCGCTCCCCTGGGCCCCGTCATTCGCGACAGCGTACAGCGCCTGGAGGGAGCCCACCCGGAGGTGCAGATCGAGCTCGATATGGCCGAGGAACTGCCCAGGGTCCGCCTCGACCCGACCCGCATCGCCCAGGTGCTGGATAACATGCTCAATAACGCCCATAAGTACGCGCCCGGATCCCCGGTGACCGTGCGGGTGGTGGCAAAACCCGATCGAATGCGGATCGAAGTCATGGACCGGGGTCCCGGGATCCCACCCGAGCACACTGCCCACCTTTTCGAGCGTTTCTTCCGAATGCCCCAATCGAGTACGATTCGCGGCACCGGGCTTGGGCTCTATATCAGCCGCAAGATCATCGAGGCTCATGGCGGAGAAATCGGCGTCGACAGCCAGCCCGGTGAGCAAACGACGTTCTATTTTGAGCTGCCCCTGGAAACCGATGCAGCAGGAGTACAGGAGTCACCCGATGCCTGATCCGACGAATATTCTGGTTGTGGACGATGAACCCAGGTATCTGGCGCTGGTCCAGATCAACCTGGAAACAGCTGGCTACTCCGTGATCACGGCGATGGATGGTCAGCAAGCCGTGGACGCCGTTGCTTCCCAGAAGCCGGATATCGTCCTGCTCGATGTCATGATGCCCGTGATGGACGGGTTCACAGCCTGTGAACGCATCCGGGAGTTCTCATCCGTACCGATCATCATCCTGACTGCAAAGGGCGAGGAGCGCGACCGGGTGCGCGGGCTCGATGCCGGCGCCGATGATTACATCGTCAAACCGTTCTCCGCTCAGGAGCTCCTGGCGCGCGTGCGAGCCGTCCTGCGACGAGCCGAGCGTGAGACCGTTGATGGCTTCCACCAACCGGTGTTCACGCACCACAACCTCGAAATCGATCTCGCCAAGGCCGCCGTGCTGGTCAATGATGAACCGATTTCTCTCACGGCAACGGAATATCGTTTGCTGCAAACCTTTGCCAACGCCATCGGAAATGTGCTCAGCCCGGAGGACTTGCTGACCTCCGTTTGGGGCCCCGAATACAAGGATGACAAGGAAATTCTCTGGGTCTGCCTCAGCCGGCTGCGGCAGAAGATCGAACCCGATCCCAAGAACCCGATCCACATCGTCACCCGGCAGGGAATCGGATACCTCATGCCCCCCGCCGATGAAGACGACTGAGGAGCCGTTCGATTTTGAAAGCCTCCACCATTCTGCTGATCGAACCCGACCGCCAGACCGCGGACTTCCTCCGGCTTACGCTTGAAGGGGCCGGCCATCAGCTGAAGCATGTCACAGCGGGGAAAGAAGGCCTGATCATCGCCTGGCGCGATCAGGTGGATTTGATCGTGACCGAATTGGACCTCCCCGACATCGACGGAATTGAGTTGATCGAGAAGCTGCGCCGTGACCGGAGGACCGAGCGCACGCCGATCATCGTCCTGACCCATGTCAGTGCTCCCGACAAAACGGCTGCGGCGATGGAAGCGGGCGCAGACCGCTACCTCGTGAAGCAGCCGGATGCCGTCGATCAGCTCATGCAGTTCATTGCATCCATCCGCCCATCGGGGCCCGAGCCCAAGGAACAGCTGGCCGATAAGGGACCGGGCGTACTGATCGCCATGCTTGGGGTGCGCGGCGGGGTTGGAACCTCTTCGCTTACTGCCAATATTGCCCACCAGCTGGGCCTGCAGATCGGGGCCGAACAGGTCGTGCTGCTGGACCTTGATCTCCCACTCGGATCGCTGCAGGAAATCACGGGCGGCTCGCCGGATGTGAACATCGTCGAGCTAACCGCTGTGGACCTGCCCGAGATGAGACCAGAGGAGATCCGGGAGCGGCTCACGCCGCCCAAGGGATGGTCGATGTCACTCATTTCTGGCATCCATCATCCGGGCGACGCCGAACGAATTCATGTCACCCAGATCGGTCCGGCCCTGCAGACGCTGCGGGCTTTCTACCGCTATATCCTGGTGGATCTCGGGAGGAGCCTGGGGGCCATCTCCCGCCTGGTGCTGAGCCAGGCCAACCTGATCATCCTGGTATTCTTTCCCGATGAATTGGGCGTCTCGAATGCGATGAAAATCCGAGAATCTCTTTTCCAGGATGGCATACCCCCAGACCGGCTATTGTTCCTTTCCAACCGCCCGTATCCCACCGACAGCCTGACCAGCCACTCGCTGCAAGAACGCCTCAGCGGATCGGAAGTCAAGGCGATCCCCAACATGGATGACAACATTGCGCTGGCCAATGCCGTCCACATGCCCTTTCAACGTCGCTTCCCGGAAGCCCGTGGAACCCTGGCGCTGGAAGACGTGGTTTCCCGAATCCGTGAAAGACTTGGAACGGCACAAGCGGGTTGAAATCCGTTTCCCGCTTCCCGGTTCCCATCCTGTGCCCATTAGAGTCCCACCTCAAGGTTTGCTATAATCGCAGAAGCCTGAACGAGGGAGCTGATCGATGACAGATCCCCAGACACGCATACTGAGAGCGAAAATGCTGGGAGCCTTGATGCGTGAGGTTCGTCTGCAAAATGGAAAGAGCCTCACCGAGATCGCCGAGATCCTGGGCATCAGCACCAGTACCCTCTCTTCCTATGAGCATGGCCGAAAATCCATCTCGCTGCCCGAACTCGAGGTGCTGGCCTACCATCTCGACTATCCGCTGGACCTCTTCCTCCATCCATCACCCGAGGACCTCGAAGAAGGCCGGCGGTTCGATCCCCAGGTCATGATCACGCTGCGCCAGCGCATGATCGGCGCCCAGCTGCGCCAGGCCCGGGACGAAGCAAACATCACGCAGAAAGCCCTTGCCGAAGCGGCTGAGATGCCCGTCAGCCGCCTGAGCGCTTATGAACGGGGCGAACGCCCGATCCCCGTCCCGGATCTGGAAAGCCTGTTGAAGATCCTGGGCTGTTCGATGGATGATTTCGTCGACCACGAGGGCCCGATCGGGGAATGGCTGGGGGATAAAGTCGCCTTTGAACGTTTTCAGGCTCTTTCGGAAGAACTGCGAGCCTTCTTCCAAAACCCCGAAAACCTGCCCTATCTTCAAATCGCCCAGCGGATCTCTGAATTCGACCTGGCGGACCTGCGAGCGGTGTCCCAGGCGCTGGCGGAACTGCTGCCTTGAACGAACCGGACGCAGCCGATCGCCTCGCCGAACAGGCTCTGGAGCACTTTCGCCAGGACCAGTTTCAAACCGCCCTGGATGAATTCCGTGAAGCCCGAGCGCTTTTCACAGCGGACAGCATGAGAGTGCGTGCGGCCGAGATGGCCAACAACATCGCGGTCACGCTCATCCAGCTCAACCGGCCGCAGGAAGCGCTGGAAGCCCTGGCTGGCACGGCCGCTATTTTCGCTGAGGCCGGTGAACAGCGTTTGCAGGCCCAGGCTATCGGAAACGAAGCAGCTGTCTATGAATCGTTGGATCAGACGGAACGAGCTCTCGAGCTTTATCAGCGCTCCCTGCGATTGTTCGACGAGATCGACGACGAGGAGGCTCGCTCCTACACGCTCCAGGCGCTGTCCAGACTGCAGCTCAAGGGTGGCCAGCCATTCCAGGCGCTCGACAGCATGCAGGCTGCCCTCGATGCGCGGCCCCGGAGGGGATTGATCGGCCGTATCATCAAGGGCCTGCTGCGGCTTCCGGGCCGCCTGTTCAATCGCTGAACCCGTGTTCATGGCTGAAGAACAGCATAAGCATCTGCGCCAGCTCTCACCCCGTGATCGAAACCTGATCGGTTCCTTCTTAACCCATGCAGAGCATAAACACTTCCACCTCGATTGGTTCGGCATCTACGAGATTCTCGGCGAACAACCTTTCCTCGCCCTGATCTCCGAAGGCAAGCCGCAAGCCCTGCTCGCCTGCCCGCCGGATCCGCCGCGCGTCGCGTGGATCCGGTTGTTTGCAGTTCATACAGCCCAGCACGAAGCCGAAACATGGAATGAACTGTGGAACGCGGCGCGCAAGGCGGCCATCGCCCTCGGGGCGGAATCTGCAGCAGCCCTTTCGACCCGCAGCTGGTTTGACCAGATTTTGCTCGGTTCAAGTTTCGAGCAGGCGAATGAGGTGCTCTTTCTCGAATGGACCGAGGGGGAAGCGGAAACCGATCTGCACCAGGCCAACGAACTCGGCATCCGCACCATGCGCGAGCAGGATCTCCCTCAGGTCACCGCGGTCGACCAGGCCGCCTTCGATCCGGTTTGGAGTCTCTCCCTCCGATCGCTGACGGCGGCCTTCTCGTTAGCTTCCCTGGCCACTGTCCTGGAAGTCGAAGGGCGCATCATCGCCTACCAGATCAGCACGGCCTCCGCCCTCGGGGCCCACCTCGCCCGCCTGGCGGTTCTCCCGGGCGAACAGGGCCATGGATACGGACGGGCGCTCGTTCAGCACGTGCTGCGCATCCACGTCCGCCGGGGCCTTGGCTGCGTCTCCGTGAACACCCAGGCAGACAACTTGCACAGCCAGCAGCTCTACCATTCCCTCGGTTTCAAGGAAACCGGTCAGCGGTACCCCCTGTTCCAGGACACGTTCTGATCTCGGCCCAGGGGCGGCTGTTCTCGAACCGGACCTGCACCATCGATCCCTGAAGAAGCTAAAGGCGCAGGATCCCGGAAACGCGATCCAATTCCCGGACAGAAAACGGCATGGACAAGGGAGACCTTTTATGGCAGGATTCCTGACGGTTCAGTATCTGGAGGTTGGTATATGAGCAAACGAGAAGAACTGCGAGAGAAGCGGCGCCGTACGCAGCAGCGCAATTTGCTGATCGGCGTCCTGATTGTCGTCGGAGTGGCCGTGATCATCACGGCCGTGGTCGTCTTCCGCACGCAGGCGATGGTGGGCAATATCACCATGCCCGAAATTCTGGATTATCCCCCCGGCCAGGACGCCGCGCTGGGCGATCCCAACGCACCGGTCCGGATCGATGAATTCGCCGATTTCCAGTGTCCGGCCTGCGGGCAGTTCCATGAAATGACAATGCAGCCGCTGCTGGACACGTATATCAAGACCGGCAAGGTATATTTTGTGTTCCACAATTACCCCTTCATTGATTCGGGATCTCCCGGCAGCGAGTCACGCGATGCCGCCATGGCTTCGATGTGCGCAGCTGCGCAAGGCCAGTTCTGGCCGTACCACGACATGCTCTTCGCGAACCAGATCGGAGAGAACGTGGGCAGCTTCACCCGCCCGCGCCTGAAGGCAATGGCCGAGAAGCTCGGGCTTGATATGTCGGCCTTCGATACTTGCCTGAACCAGGGCACCTATCAACAGCAAATCCTGGACGATATCGCCCTGGCCCAGCAGTCCGAAGTCCGCTCGACGCCGAGCTTTCTGATCAACGGCCAGCTCGTCGTCGGAGCCCAGCCTTTCTCCTCCATGGCATCCCTGATCGAACAGGCCCTGCAGACCGGTACGCCCACGACACAGTAGCCCTGGAGAATCGAAAATAAAAGGCGCCTGCTTCAATAAGCAGGCGCCTTTTTGGGATCCACCTCTCCCGGATCAGAAACCCATCTGCTCCACGATCAGGACCAGGAGCGGGACGATGAGAATGGCCGGCAGCAGATTGGCGGTCCGGATCGGCTTCAGCCTCAGCAGTGTGCTGATGGCCAGGCTCAGCAGGAGCACGCCGCCGACGACGGATATTTCGGCCACCATCAGTGGGGAGAACAGGCTCTGCAATTGGGCAGCCGCCAGACTGAGACCGCCTTGATAGAGCAACACGACCAGGACCGAGAACAGCACCCCGATTCCGAAGCTCGAAGCCAGCGCGAGGGAGGCAAAGCCATCCAGGACAGCCTTGATCGCCAGCAGTTCGTAATTGCCGGTCAGACCATCTTGTATCGAGCCCAGGATCGTCATCGGTCCGACGCAGAACAGCAGGCTGGCGGAGACAAACCCGCGAATGAAGCGGGTGCCCTGTTCGGCTCCCCGACCACCCCGAGCAAACCGCTGCTCCAGGGCCGCCCCGATTCGCTCAAGGCGGTGTTCAACCCGCCACCATTCGCCGAGCAGCGCGCCGATCAACAGGCTCACGAGCGGCAGGAGCACATTCTCGCCTTCGAAGCTTGTGCCTTGCATGAAGAGGTTGATGCCGATCGCCAGGGTGAACACTCCCAGGACCGAGAGCACGCTCTCGCGTGCCCGCTCAGGCAGCTTCGTTCCGAAAAGCAGACCCAGGATCGTGCCCAGAATGATGGTTGCGCTGTTGATGAGCGTGCCGGTCAACGGGAGCTGTCCTTCGCCAGGTGAGGTCCTTTGACGCCAGCCTGCTGGTTCTCCCACAGGGAGAGGACAAAGCACAGGCTGGAGAGCCGGTTGAGATACGGCAGGATGTGCGGATTTTCTACCTCGCCGGCGTGCAGCAGTTCGGCGACATAGCGCTCGGCGCGGCGGGTGATGGTACGGGCGAGATCGAGTGTGGCGCCGGCCTGCGAATCGCCCGAAAGGACGAAATCAGCCGGCATCGCGACCTGTTCACCAAATCGCTCGAGCTGATCTTCCAACCAGTGAACCCGCCCTTCGTTGAGCGTCCGAAACTGGCTGGCGTTCTCAAGCGGAGCCGCCAATTCGGCCATCATGTGATACAGATCGACCTGGGCTTCTTGCAGTACCGCCCTGGCCACCTCGGTGGCGCTGGCGCGCGCCAATCCCAATGCAGCCTGGGCTTCGTCCAGCGTGCCGTAAGCCGTCGGGCGCGGCGCGTATTTCGGAACCCGGCCTTCCCCCAGCAGGCCAGTGTATCCATCATCCCCATCACCGGTGTAGTACCTGGACATAGGCAGATTATAAACTGGTTTGAGCCGCGACCCCGCCCGATATACAATGGTTGTGCGAAAGGATAAAGGGGGATTGCGATGTTCCAACGGTGGACAAGCTTTGCTGCCGGCCTGCTCAGCGGTCTCACAGCGGCTGGCTTAATGCTGCTCATATTGTCATCACGTAAACGCATACCAATTGAACTTCACCCTCCTCCAACGCCCGGCCCGGTCCAGATCCATGTGGCCGGTGCGGTCGAAAACCCGGGGGTTTATACCCTGCCGAGACCGGCCATCTCGGTCGAGGCTATCCATGCCGCCGGCGGTCCCCTGGAAAAAGCGGATCTCGATCGGGTGAACCTGGCTGCTGAGCTCGAGGACGGGCAGCGCCTGTACGTGCCATTCCTGCCGGAGAGCGGCGCTGCCCCGGCGGAAGAACGCCCAGCCGCCGCGCTCGATCCCCGATCGGCGCTGGACATCAATACCGCCACGCTGACCGAACTGGAGACACTGCCCGGCATCGGGCCGAGCCTGGCACAGAAGATTATCGACTACCGGGAGACACACGGCTTATTCAACAGCGTGGAGGAACTGCTCAGTGTTTCGGGCATCGGCCCGGCCAAACTCGATCAAATCCGGGAGATGATCCGGGCGGATTGACCGAATTGGCCGGCATCACGCGGGAAGGTATAATCCCGGCGATGCCTGAACTGCCCGAAGTGGAAACCATCGCCCGTGTGCTGCGTGAGGGTAACCAGGGGCCCGCGCTTCCAGGCCGGCGGATAACCGGCTTGACGGCCCGGTGGCCGCGCCACTTCACCACCCCGAAGCTGCCCTCTTTTCGAAAGCGAATTCAGGGGCGGCGGGTCCTTGATGTATCGAGACGGGGGAAATATCTCGTTTTTCCGCTGGACGAGGGCACGATGCTCATCCATCTCCGCATGAGCGGTGATCTGCGCCTGGCACCCTGCGAAGAAGAACTCGACCGTTTCGAACACACCATCTTCCACCTGGACAACGACTGGGATCTGCGTTTCAGCGATGCGCGCAAATTTGGCCGGATCCTGCTCCTCCCGGATGCGGCGCCGGTTTTTGAGAGCCTGGGACCGGAACCGCTCGATGAGAGCTTCACTGCCACCACACTGGCGGAACGGCTGGCCCACCACCGCCGCATGCTCAAACCGCTGCTGCTGGATCAGTCATTCCTGGCCGGGATCGGGAATATCTACGCCGATGAAGCGCTCCACCGCGCCCGACTTCACCCGCAGCGGCGGAGCGATACCCTTCATCCGGACGAGGTGCACGCACTCTGGAAGGGGATTCGGGAAGCGCTCCGGATGGGTTTGAAGCATAATGGAGCCAGCATCGACTGGGTGTACCGCGGCGGTTCATTTCAGAACCACTTCCGGGTCTACGGTCGGGAAGGCGAGCCGTGCCCGGTCTGCGGGGAACCCATCACGCGCATCGTCGTAGGGCAGCGTGGGACCCATATCTGCGTCCATTGTCAACCGGAGGTTGAATCATGAATAATCAACTGCTCGTTGGCCTGGTGCTGATCGCATTCGGCATCGGACTTGCGATCCTGGCTTACATGATCCTCAACAGCCGGGGCAAACCGGATCGCGAGAACGGTCCGGAGGCGGATGAGACTCTCGAACCGGCCGCGCTGGAGGGCACTGTCCCGGACGATCTCGAGGACATCGAGGTTCCACCCCTCCCGCCGGATCTTGAGCCAGCACCCCCGGCTGCAAGTGAACCGCCCGAGGCGGAACCAGTCCCGGCGGCCCCCGAGCCGCCAAAAGCTGTCCCTGATCAAAAACCGGCTCCCGGACCGCGCATACCGGTAGCGACCCTGCTGCGCGACGAAGTCAGCGGGGAACTGATCGTTAAGATCGATGAAGAGGAATTCAGCGATCCAGAGTCGCTCAAGTCTTCACGCTTCTGGACGCGGCTCGAATATGCAACCCGGGACCTGAATGCCTGGATGAAAGAGCCGGAAAAGCGGGCAGCCTCCGGCCCGGAACGCGAGACCGAGGTTCATGAGCGTAAACCGACCAGCATGATCGAGCAGATCAACCACATTCTGCAGGAACGGGTCGAAGCGACCGGACGGGCCGATCTGGCCGTGCGGCTGGTCGAAGGCCCGGGAGGGACGGCCCGGGTGTTGATTGGGGTGAACAGCTACGAGATTGCGGACGTGCCCAACCCGGAGATCAAGGCGCTCATTCGGGAGGCGGTGGCGGCCTGGGAGGCTACCCAGTAGCGACGTCGTCCAGCTCGATCGATTCGATTCTCAGCCGCCCGTCCTGCTCGACCAGACGGGCGGCTTGCACGCCTGGATCATGCTCAAAGAAGAGCCACGCATCATGCGCAAGCGCCCATCGCTGCCAGCGTTCCTTCGTTCGAATATTCTCCAGCGGAAGGACATCGTAGGACGTGAGCCAGGCAGTGCGCTGCATGTGGACGGCGTAGGATGCCATGTCGCCGACATACAATCCCCGCCAATCCCCGTTTTCCAGCACGATCGACTGGTGCCCGCGAGTATGCCCGGGGGTCACCACACAGCGTACCTGCTCGGTCACCGGCGTGTCGCCATGCAGCAGGCGCAGCCGTCCTTCACGCCACAGCACATCAAAATTCGCACCGAAATAGGTGCCGCGTGTCCGGGCATCCGGGTGGCAGGCTTCGGCCCACTCCATGCGCTGGACCCAGTATTCCGCATTGGGAAAGGAGGCCGTGACCTCCCCGTCCACGAGGCGGGTATTTCCGCTGCAGTGATCGGCGTGCAGGTGGGTATTCAAGACGATGTCGACATCCTCCGGCCTGACGCCCTGGCGGGCCAGGTCGTCGATGAGCGTGCCATTCGGCCGCTGCAGGCCCCAGTGCTCAACCGCTTCGGGGGTGAGCTTCGTGCCTAACCCGGTGTCGATCAGGATGGTTTTACCGGCGGAGCGGATGAGCAGGCACTGCAGCGTCATCGGAATCCGGTTTTCGGCATCCGGCTCCAGGTAGCGGGTGTAGAGCGCCCGGGGCACAAGGCCGAAAGGACCCCCGGCGTCAGCCCAGACGGTGCCGTCATGAACGACGGCCAGGGCAAGCCCATCGAGCTCGATCACTGGCTGCTCCCCTCCCCCCAGAATTCATCCACGAACTGCGCTTCGAGCTGCCGCTTCAATTTTGCATCCAGAAAGCTCGCCTGGACCGCGCTCAAGGTCATGCCTTTCAATGTCTCGGAAGACAGGCTCAGCATTTCATGCGCCACGCTGTACTCATCGGAAAGCGTGATACCGAAGATGGCCGGATCGTCGGTGGTCAGTGCCACCCGCAGCCCCGCTTCCAGCATTGCGGGCAGTGGATGGGTCACCAGCGCGGGGATGGATCCCGTCCGCAGGTTGCTCGTCAAGCTGATCTCGAAGCACACATCGGCCTCTCGAGCCTCCCGAACCAAGTCAGGGTCTTCCAGGATTCGAACCCCGTGTCCAATCCTGCTCGCGCCCAGATCCCGGATGGCCGTACTCAGCTCATCCACGCTTCCCCACTCGCCGGCATGAACGGAGATCTTTAAACCCTCCTGGCGAGCATTCATCAGCAGAGCCTTGAACGGATCGAGGCGGTGATGGACCTCGTCCCCTGCCAGATCGAGACCCACAACCCCCTGTGAACGGAACGCGAGCGCAGCGGCTGCCACCTGTTCTGCAACCGCCATCGGTTCGTGCCGGTTGAAGCTCAACAGAAACCGCACCTGAAGCGCATGGCTCTCAGCCGCCGCGTTGGCTGCGGATATGACCCAATCCGAGACCTGCTCCAGCGCAAAATGACGCTGGGAGGCCAGCGCCGCCGGGGTGAAGCGCAGCTCCAGGTAGCGCACATGATCGGCGGCCGCATCTGCGATGACCTCCTCCACCAGACGTTCGATAATCGCTCGATCGAGGAAGAACTTGCGAATCGTCGGGAACCGGGAGAAGAAGAAGTCGGGGGTATGCGGATCGGCTGCGCTGACCGTCACAAGATCCTGCAGATCGCGCGCATCCTTCTCGCCCAGCAAACCGGTATGCTGCGCAAGCTCGCGCAGCGTCGACAGACGCAGCGAACCTTCCAGGTGACGATGCAGGTCAACCTTGTTCCAATCCTGGAAGCGATCAGCGGAATGCATGAACACGAGTCGGGTGCGAGGCTCTTCGCCGAAGGTCCCTCCACGGGAGGGCCGGCACTCGCGTTATTCTCCTTCTACGAGATCAGCGTCGCCGTCGGCGGCGCTTGCGGGTGCTCTTCGAGCCCCCCGCCCCCCCGTTGCCGGAAGCCTGCGGGCGGCCTGCTGCCGGTGCCGTTTGCATCGACTGGGTCGAAGCGGTTTGCGCCGGAGCGGCAACCCGCAAGCGGTACATGCGCGAGACCACACCCGCCCGAATGGTGTCGAGCAGGTTCTGGAAGAGGTCGAATGCACGGCTCTTGTACTGCACCAGCGGATCACGCTGTCCATAAGCTTCCAGACCGATCGAGGTTCGCAGCGCCTCCATCTGCGTCAGGTATTCGACCCACAGTTGGTCGGCAACCGAGAGGAACAGCTCGCGGTATGCCCGCATGAGCGCCTGGGCGCCAAGCTCCCCGCCCAGTCTTTCCTGCAGCTCGCGGTCGAGTGAGGCGATGGTTTGCGACCGATCCAGATCTTCCTCCGCCGGTCCCAGCGCTTCCGACAATCCGGATTGAACCCGTTCATCGAGCTGGTCGATCCGCGTGCCGGCGATGCGCACCAGGTCCGCCGCGCCCAGCGCGGTCTGAATGGCCTCTTGCGCCGAATCGAGATGCGCCAGAACCCGCGCCTCTATCGAGTCGGGCTCCTCGTCCTGTATGAGATCAGCCGCGTAGAACGGATAGGTCAAGCGGCCGACGAGCACGGATTGGCGCTGGTGGGTCTTGCGATCAAAGAAGCTGCGCTGGCCGTAGCTCATCTGCACCAGCAGCCGGGTCTTGAGGTTGGCGTCGACCTCGGCCTCGCGGCGCAAGGCATTCTGCAGATCGGTGCCGACGTCTGCAAGCAACTGTTTATCCCGTGCCTCGGCCACCCGGTCGAACGCTGCCATCAATGCCGTCTCGGCTTCATCCCAGTCGATGGGCTGCTCGAGGGTTGGCTCCAATCCCAGCTCCTCGCCCAACCGGCGTTCCACCGCCTGCACCAGTCCGGCCCAGATGCGCAGGCCCATGCTGGACTCGATCAGGTCAGGTACCCGCTCGAGAAACAGGCGTGGTTCTTCGCGCAGCCGTTTCAACCCGGCTTCATCCATCTGGATCCGCAGCCCGGCTGCCGATTCGACCGCACTCAACAAGCGGCTGGTATCAACCGTCTGACCGGTATCTTCCGATTCCATGATGGCCGCTTCAACCGCCATTTCGGCCGTATCCCCGCGTGATCGGACCTGTTCATCGAGCCGTTCCAGGGAGCGCGCAAACTGATCCTCGATCACAAGCCGCAGGTGTGCGGTGTTCGTCTCCAGGCTGCGGCGGGCGATTTCCAGCAGTGCCGCTTTGAGAGCATCCGGATCCTTGATATCGGCCAGCGTGTCGAGAATGAGCTGGATCATGAATGACGGGTATGGGTGATCGCTATCCAGACCCATCGTAGGCTGGATTTCCTCCAGCCACGCCAGGAGCTTCCAGGGGCCTTCAGGGTCCTCAAAGGCCATCCGCACGTGCTCTGCCACCTCGCGCTCCACCATTGCGGCCAGGTCCTCGGTCATGTCCTCTTTCCCGAAGACACGGTTGCGCTGGCCATAGAAGACCTCGCGCTGCTGGTTGAGCACGTCATCGTATTCCAGCAGGTGCTTGCGGGTGTCGAAGTTCGCGCCCTCGACTCGGGTCTGGGCTTGTTCGATGGTCCGGTTGACAATCCCGTGAGCGATCGGCGTGGCGTCATCGATGTTGAGCCGCTGCATCAGGTTCGAAACCTGCGCCCCGCCGAACAACCGCATCAGCTCGTCCTCGAGGGACAGGAAGAACTGGGATGAGCCGGGATCACCCTGCCGTGCGGCCCGTCCGCGCAGCTGGTTGTCGATGCGGCGTGATTCGTGCCGTTCCGAGCCGATGACGTGCAGCCCGCCTGCTTGGCGCACCTTCTGACCTTCCTCCATGAAGGTGCGCAGCTGGTTCACCTCGGCGTGGTAGATGCCGATCGCCTCGTCATCCGCACCCCTCAGCGCTTCCAGCCGCTCCCGCATGTTCAAGTTTTCCGGATCGTCGATCCCCAGGCGCCGGAGCACACGATTGACCGCCGCCAGGATCTCCTCGGCGATTTCACCGCCCAGCTTGATATCCACACCACGGCCGGCCATGTTGGTCGCGATCGTGACCGCGCCGTAGGATCCTGCCCAGGCGATGATCGCTGATTCCTCATCATGCTTCTTGGCATTGAGCACATTATGGGGAATTCCGCCGTTCAACACCTGCACCAGCCGGTCGCCGTAGCCCGCTTCCAGTTCGAACAAATGAAGCATGCGGGCGACGTTCTCTTCGCGCGTGGGATTGAGCGAAAGGTCCAGCTCGCGCGCCATCGGTCGCAGGACCGCATTCTTGAGCTGGTCCAGCCCGACATTTAGCGGCTC
>JBJYWH010000211.1:0-1633 GCA_046259355.1 Anaerolineales bacterium | reverse complement strand
GCTATGCCCAAGGCTTTGATCGACTACGAATCGTCGACTCTGGGTCAGGATCTCCGCCAGAACTTCTCCGAACTGGCGATTCGGCCGGAGGATATTCCCGAGAGCTACTTCGGTGCTGTCGGACTGCACCTCGCCCCGGCGGATTACCTCACACACGCTACCATACCGTACCACTTTCTTGAGAATAATCCCGATCAGCACCCGGCGCTCATCTCGATCGATCCCTCCGAGCGATACATGACGCCAGCCTTCCGGGATGACCTTCCCCGCCTGCTCCATGGCGTTGATGCCTTTCTTCCCAGCGAAATGGAAGCCCGTTCATTTCTGCCGCATCACAAGCTCTCAAATATCGAACTTGCCCGGCAGTTCGCAGCCATGGGTCCGGGCATTGTCGTCATCAAACTCGGTTCAGCCGGCCAAATCGTCTTCGATCGCAAGCGAGTAGAATGCTGGTCCATCCCGGCCTACCCAGGACGAGTGCACGACGTTACCGGCGCGGGTGATTCCTATTGCGGTGGATTCCTGGTAGGCCTGGCTCGGACAGCCTCGCCGATCGAGGCTGCCCTTTATGGTACGGTTTCGGCCTCGCTGACGATCGAGGGGACTGGGGCGCTCTTTGCACTCGGCTCAACACCTGGACTTGCAAACGCGCGGCTGGATGCATTGCGATCGCGTGTGAGTAAGGTTGTTCTATGAACCTTAAGCGCTTGCTGGCGAACACACGCTTGCTTCAAGGTATTCCGGCGCCAACGTTCCACGAACAGGAGCGGGCCGCTGCACTGCGTTTGAGATTGGAAGAGCTCCCCAACGTAGCGCTCGATTCGGACCCGATCGGGAACTTGTATGCCAGACTTCCCGGTGGTGGGGAACCGCCCCTGGTCATCAGTGCACACCTCGACAGCGTATTTCCGCGATCCACCAGCCTCGATGTCCGGGAGGAGTATAACCGGCTCTTCGGACCCGGCATCGGTGATAATGCGCTGGGTCTGGCCTGCTTGATCGAGCTGGCAGCCGATCTGGGCGGGCAGGATTTGCCCTGCGACGTATGGCTCGTTGCCAACACCGCCGAGGAAGGCCTGGGCAACCTGGCCGGCATGCGGGCCGTCGTCGACAGATTCGATTCCCTTCCCAGTGCCTATCTCGTCATCGAAGGAATGGCTTTGGGGTACATCTATCATCGCGGTCTGCCCATCCGGCGCTACCGAATCTCTATCCGGGGGCCAGGCGGTCATGCATGGGTACACACGGGCCGGCCTTCAGCACTTCATGCACTTCTTCATGTTGGGGACCGGATCGGCCGCATCCGTCTGCCAAGACGACCGGTCACTACACTGAATATCGGCACCATCCAAGGGGGGTCCAGCATCAATACCATCGCCGCCGAGGCCCACCTCGATCTGGAGATACGGTCCGAAACTGGCTGGATGCTGGACCGACTCGATCGAACCATCCAGCGGATCTGCGAGTCTCGCAATCTTCCAAAGCCGCTTCGTGTGGAATGCGAATTAATCGGCGAACGTCCTGAAGGTGAAATCCCAGCTCAACACCCACTGGTCCAGCTGGCCTGCCACGTTACTCGGGATCAGGCCGGAATTACTCCCGAGCTGGGGGTGGCATCGACAGATGCCAGCCA
>JBJYWH010000210.1:1383-7560 GCA_046259355.1 Anaerolineales bacterium | reverse complement strand
TGATAGAGCCGGAGTCATCCAGCATGACCTGCCAGAGCCAGCCAAGCCCGTCCAGCGAGTGCTGATCGATCTCAGCGTCATGGAACAGGCTGCGCGCTTTCGCTGCGTCTCGATCGCCCATCAGGTTGCGAACGTAGAGCGCGTAGGAGCTCAGGAAGCGGCGGGTGTACTCACTGTACCAGTACGGATAGTGGCTCTCGATGTCGCGCAGGTAGACCAGCACATTCTGCTGCATCGCCTCCGGCACGTCAAAGCCTTTCAATTCGGCCCGCTGCAGTGCGTGCGCGACGTGGATGGTGTTGAAGGGGATCGAGTCCTGGCCTCGCCGCCAGGTTGGGAAGCCGCCATCGTAGTTCTGCAGCCCGCTCAACCGCTCGATGTCGCGCAGGACGGCCGCTTCGATTTCTTCCGGAGCGGGCAGTCCATCGGCCTCAAAGGCGGTCAGCACATCGCGCAAGGCGGCGACTCCGAGGATGCGGGAAGCGAGCTGCTCGGAGCATTCGTACGGATAGGAAACCAGGTAAAGCACAGCGTCCGTCAGCGACTGCAGGGCAGTCGAGGAGGTCGTGATCTCCAGCCCCCCGTACTGCGGGAAGACATCGATCGGGGCCTGCACCGGCTGGGCGATGGCGCCCGAGTCGATCACCCCGTAGGTCGCGAACGCTTCGGTTGTGGCCGGCGTATAGACCGGCAGTTCACCCTGTGCCGCATCGGCGTAGCGGCCGGAGACGGCCGCGATCTGGAAGCGGGCTGTTCCGGCTCGGTCGGTGGCGGTCGGGAAGCGAACTTCCACCCGGTCGTGCGCCGGCACCTCGACCCGCATGCCGCGCGCCCCGGTCAGCTTCAAGTTTGATACCTCCAGGGCGACATCAACCGTCAGCGGCAGGTCGGTCTGGTTCTGCAGGACGACCGGCAGTTCGAAGCTGTCGCCGAAGTTCAGGAAGCGAGGCGCCGATGGCCGCACCATCAGCGGCAGGCGGGCGGTGATGTTGGTCTCGGCCGAGCCGAACTGCCGGCCGCTGCTGTCGACGGCGACGACCATCACCCGGTAGCGGGTCAGGTTGTCCGGTACCTTCACCCGCACGCTCGCCTGTCCGGTGGCATCGGTGCGAACCTCGGGGGCGAACGTCGCCAGCGGGTTGAAGTCGCTGCGGATGCGGATCGGCTGCTGGGCAGCTCCAGCGCCGGAGGCATCGGCCGCCATCTCGGCTTCAGGGGCCATCGCCATCGTTGGCATCGCCAGGCCTTCCTCCACCGCACCGCGCCCTCCCATGGCCTTCGAATCGTTGAAGACCTGGCCAGCCGCAATGCCCGATTCGATCAACGACATCGGATCAACGAGCAGGATGCTGGACCGGCTGTAGCGGCTGTCGAGCTCGGCTTGGCGCTGCTGGTAGAAGACCGTCAGCGGGTCGACCATCTGGTAGTTGGTGAGGGCCAGGATGGCCTCATCGACGACGACCACCGCCAGCTCGGCGTTCGAAACCGGCTCGCCGGTTGCATCGATCAAGCGCAGATCGAGCGTGGTCTCACCGCCCGGTTCGAGTTCCGTGGCCTGTGGATCGAGCTCGAGCTCCAGCGTCCGCTGAAGCGGGGGGATATTCAGCGTGAGCGTGCCGCGGGCGTAGGCGGAGCGGGGCGGGACGTTCTCCATGACCTGGCCCTGATCGTCCGTGCGCGGCGCCTCACCGACCAGATCGACCTGGATCTGCAGGTTCGGTATATAAGCGGCCTCGATCGGGATCTCGAGCGTGGTGCTGCCCTCCTCGATCCGGAAGCGTTCGGTCGAGAGGATGCCGCTGCGGGCGATCGTGAGCAGGCCTTCGGCGGGCGTATAGGGCGACTGCACCAGGATCTGCGCCACATCGCCGGGCTGATAGCTTTCCTTGTCCGGGATGAGCGTAAGCGTTTCCTGTTCGATTGTGCGAGCGGGAGGTTGCTGGCCGCCGCTCACCCAGCGGGTGATCTGGCTCTGATTGGTGCGCCCCTCCGAATCCGTGATGGTTGCGGTGATGCGGTACTGGCCGCCGATCGTGGTTTCAAAGTTACAGCGGACGGGCTCAGGCTGCGAGCCGATCGTGCATTCCTGCGGATCGGCTTCAACCTGGCGCCAATCGCCATCCTGGTACTTCCATTCCATGCGAGCCGCCTGGACCATGATCGGTCGGTCGGCGATCGCATTCCCATCCAGGTCGGTCACGATCAAATCGATTTCGAGCGGATCGCCGGCCGATACGAAGTAGCGGTCGCTGCGCATGCCCACGTACAGGCTGGCAGGGTGGACGAGCAGCGTGGTGGTGCCGGTCCATGCCTGGCGGTTGACGTCAAAGACGGTCCCTTCAGCCACTACGCTGAGCGGACGGGATCCCTGCGACTCATCGAAATCCATGCGCAGGAAGTGCTCGCCGGCGGCATCGGTCGCACCGGCGTAAGTCTCCGTCGTCGCTCCGCCTCCGCCAGGGCCGAACGTGGATTCCTCGAACCACCACCAGGGGGTCCAGGTTCCGAAGGTAAAGTCCGGCCAGTTCGGGGGCTGGTAGCTGCTGGGGGTGGATGTGACCGTCCAGTTCACTTCTGCATTGGGGAGCGGGTCGCCCGCGTAGTACCTGGCCTGGACCGCGACGACGGCGTAGCCGCCGGCAAAATACGGGCCGGTGGTCTCATTGCGGGCGTTCACTTCAAACTCGGGTCGACGGAACTCCTGGATCTGGAAGCTGTGGTAGTAGGTTGAACTGCTCAAGCCGCTCAGCGAACCCCTGGCATAGAACTGGACCTGGGCGTAACCCAGGTTGGCGTTCTCGGGCAGCGTGAAAACGGTGTCAAAGCCTCCCAGGGCGTTGACCTCCGCCTGGCCGTTCCCGAGCTCATTGCCCTGGGGCCCGATGATGCTGTAGCTGACGTCCGTGACGGTGTTCCCAACCGGGCCGACATCACCTTGCTGCCCGGCGCCGATGCGGCGCAGCCAGCCCTTGATGTGCACTTCCTCCCCCGGCCGGTACATACCGCGATCATCAAAGACAAACCAGCGTAGCTCGTCTGAAAGCGATCGCCGGGTCCAACCGTCCTCTCCCCAGTAGTACTGGGAGGCGGGCAGCAGCGCCTGATCGCTGCCTTTGCTGGCGACAAGGTACGATACGCCACCGGCAGGGATGGCGAACTTCGCGATTCCCGCCGCGTCGGTAGCGTGGGTGCCGCCGCCGGGTCCGGTCGTAATGGTGACACCCGCAAGCGGCGAACCATCCTGGAGCGCATTGGCCCAGACCACCATGCTGCTGGGGTCCACGAAGGCGTCCAGCCCGATCTGGGTCACCTGCACCCAGACCTGGATCGTCTCCCAGTAGCGTTCCTGCTCGAACAGGCCGCGCGGCGGCCTGGCGATCACGATGAACTGCCCTGATCCATCCGGCGTGTATTCCGAAAGATCGATCGGGACCTCGCTCAGCGTGTCATCCGCCAGATCGAGGCGCTGGACTCGGTCGAGGACCAGCTGGCCGGGTGGAGAAGGTGGGTTATCCGTGCGCTGGAACTCGCGCAGGTAGCTCATGAAATCGGGCCAATCGGAGGGCTCAACGGCGTAGATTTTCAGGTCGAAATTCTTGTAGTTCATCGCGTACAGCGAAAGCGATGGTTTCTTGCTTGAGGGATCGACGGTGACGAAGATCTGCTGCGGGCCGATCAGAACCGGCTCGGCCGGGCCGATTTTAAAGCGCAGCGATTCGTTGTTCCCGAGGGTCTGTCCGAAGACATCCTGGATCTCACTCGAGACGGTCACCCGGTAGGTGGTGCGGCCGGCGGTCGCACCGCGAATGCTGATCGTATCGCCGTAGATGGAGACCGATGCCCCGGGCAGTTCCGGCTCGATGCGGAGCATGCCCTCCTGGAAGAGATCGAGGGCAATGGGGTTGTTGAACTCAATGTAGAGCGGCGTGAGCGGCTGGCACTCGTCGTCTCCCCAGGAGCAGCCATGATCCTCGATCCGCAATGGGGCATAGGTGTAAAAGCTGAAGGATTGTGCGCTTTCGGTGAGCAATGGACCTTCGGCGGAGGGCGTGCCCGGGCCAATCGTGATCGTGACGGTCGTGTCCGTCGGGAGTTTGCGCTTCGCTGTGAATGCCAGCCAGCGGCCTTCGAGGGCATGGGCGGCCAAGCTTTTTACGGTTGGATCGGCCTGGATCTCTTCCTCTGTCGCCAGCCTGACCTCGACCGTCCCACTTCCAGCTTTGACCTCGATCGTGTCGAGCACGGCTTGCGGGTCGATGCGCTGGTTAAATGCCGCGAAGAAAACCGGATCGAGTGGCTGTGGACCGTTGGAGGGCGCGTAGTTCGTCAAGGTGACAGGCGGCGTGCGGAAGCTGAATTCGACCGACTCGGCCAGCTCGCCGCCGGTCGCCGAGCGGGTTCCGGCCGGGATGGTGACGTGATACTCGGTCGCCATCGGCATACGGTCTATTAACGCGGAGTCGTATTGAAAATTGAGTGTTTTTGTCCCCAGCCAGCGCCAGGTGCCCGGCAGATCGGGTTCGACCTGGACCGGGACGTCCGCTTCGGTCAGATCCTCGAGGGTCGCGATCGGGACCATTGGCTGGTTGAAGGTGATGTTGACGAAGGGCGCGATTGGAATTTCCCCTTCCGGGCTATAACGCAGTACTTCCAGCGGTCCGGGTTCGACCGCGACCGGGCCGACGGCGGGCGGTGGAGGGGGAAAGGTCTCTGCGATGGTTTCGCCCGTACGCGGGGGTGGAACAACGTCCTCTGGAAGCCGGAACGCGGTGCGGTCATCGGCTTCCGGTGTCAGCCCGGGCAATCGGGCCAGGATCGCGGCCAGGTCCGTTTCCGAGAGCGGTGCGCCGGTGGCGAGCGGGGGTGGAACCGGGGTTTGGAGCTGCTCGCTGCCCTCGCTCAGCCGGATGCCGGTCGTTCCGGTTCCTTCGCCGGCTCCAGTGAGGGCGGTACCATCGCCACCCTGACCGTTCTCCACGACCGGGATCACCGTGCCGGGCCCTGCGGATGGTCCGAGGTTGTCGACGAGCAGGTAGATGCCCAGCGAGATGACCGCTGCACTGACCAGCAGGATCGGCAGCCAGAAGCGGCGCAAGAAGCTCTTCGGGTTCGTAGCCATGATCGCAGCCTTCCTTGGTATGGGGCGGTTTGAGGCGCCATGAGCACCACTATAGGTAAGGACGAGAAAGCATGCCAGTTGGTTCCCGGCCGAGCGTATGGCTGTATTGTTGGTTCGGGGCGGATCACGAGGAATAGAGCGCCGGTACTAAGACCGCCGTTCATGGTGAAGGACGAGAGAACGGGGAGAAACCGGGCACTGATGCTGGATCGTGAGAACCGCATCGCCGGGAAACTGCGGCCCGGTTGGTCGGCACGCCATCAAGTAAAATGGGCTTTCGATCAACATCATGCATGAGAGGTTATCTTGACACCATTTACCGCACTGGAAGAAGAAGGCTACTCCGTCCGGCCGGCGTGCCTGGAAGATCTGCCGGCTGCCGTGCCGATGTTCAACGCCGCCGAGTACGAGTTGAACGGTGGTGGAGATTACACCGTCGAACGGTATACCCAGGAATGGAAGCAGACTGGCATCGACCTGGAGCAAAGTACGCGCATTGTGTTCTCCCCGGACGGGGAGGTGGTTGGCTGTGTCGAGCTCTGGGATCACTTCAACCCGCCGGCGCGTCCGTGGATCTGGGGCCGGGTGCATCCGGATTGGGAAGGCCGGGGAATCGGTACGGCGATGCTGACCTGGGCGCTCGAAACGAGCAAACGTGCGCTTGAGCGCCTGCCGGATGATGCCCGTCTGGCGCCACACGTCGCTGCTCCAGCAAACCATCGACCGAGCATCGAGCTGTTCGAAGGGAGCGGCATGCACCTGAAGCGCGTGGCGTGGAGAATGGTTCGCGATCTTCGCGAAGCGATACCGGAACCTGCGGTATCGGGAAGCATCATCCTTCGTACGCTGCGCTATCCCGAGGATCTGGAAGCAGCCTACCGTGCGCAGGACGAGGCCTTCAGCGAGCATTGGGGATACGTCAAAAGGCCCTATGAGGAGAGCTTCCGATTCTGGAAGGAGATGGCATTCGTTGCGCAGCGTCTTTCGCCCGAGCTGTTCTTCATGGCGATGGATGGCGATGAGATCGCCGGGCTGATCAATGCCCAGGAGCGTTATGA